>NZ_JBVBEF010000141.1:0-14730 GCF_055456055.1 Bradyrhizobium sp. LeoB3 | reverse complement strand
GGTGGGCCTGAGCATCGTCAGGCCGCCCGGCGTAGTGTCTCCTTCTTGTGCTCCTTCAAGAGATCCATGTTCAGATAAGAGGCGCGGTCGTGAGCGTTGAAGCTAACGATCGGGAAATACCCGAGCGGATAAGCATCCGAGAGACGAATGAAAATGAACCCGCCGATGAAGCGTCGTAACGTGGAAATCGTCGTCAAAACCAGAGGTATGTCGTCCCTCTGGGATCAGTCCGCTGGAAGCCTGATGATTGGGCGGGCGGCGACCGGCGTTGAGGGGGCGCGAATCGGATGCAGGCGTTGTCACGGAACTGCAGGAACCAGTCGCTCCGATGCAAAGGGAGAAGCACAAGCGGAGAAAACAGCGAGGCAAGAGTACCGATGCGGAGCACTGGGGCGGACCGATCCGTACAAGTGACGAAGGCTCGTAATGGGGCTGGAGCGAAGGGATCGGATCAGGTGGGCTGGCCATCGTTGCAACTGGCAACAGGAGGACGGCGGTGAACCAGCCAAGCAAACCGTTCAACATCGACAAAAGAAAGGTGTACGAAGCGTATCTGCAGGTGCGATCTAATGGTGGCGCAGCCGGTGTCGACGGAGTGACGATTGAGGAATTTGAATCCGACTTGAAGAGTAACCTCTACAAGATTTGGAATCGAATGAGCTCAGGCGCCTACTTCCCGCCACCTGTTTGTGCCGTCTCCATTCCGAAGAAGAGCGGAGGCCAGGCACGGTTGATCTGCAGACGGAGAGCTCGGCGTTATCGCCCAGCAACCAATGATCGATGCTGAGCACAGCGTGCCCTTGTCCTTGGAAGGGAGGTCGAAGAGGACTCTTGATCTGAGACTCACTGATTTTGAGGCTGATCTTCACTTGGCCACAGGCGCCGCAACAACATCCCGATCAGAGGAAACTTCGCAATCTGGCAAGTTCCGTGATGTGATCGGCTGACAAGACGTCCGGTATGAGCGGAGGCTGTGGCGCGGTGTGGATTTGGTAAAGATGACGTGTGGCCTCACGCTTGGTCATAAACTCTCGTATGCAGTCGTCCAGTGTGCCTTCCGCCGACAGATATGTACTTTTGTCTGCACGACGCTCATTTTTTATGGAGGGCCATTTGCGAATCATCGCGGGCGCATCGTGTCGTTCGCGTCCGTCATCTCTGTACTCGATCCTTCAACGCGGCGCTCTGTCCACGGAATAGCCGGGAAGTAGCCTCATTGCCTCACGAGGCCCCATCACACTGCCACCCCGAAGCCGCGTCGAATTCTTCGCAAACGGCACAAAGCGGGCGTCCTGGACTGATCAGCGTTCGCTCGCAGGCAGCAACCCCGCTAACGCCTTGGCTTCCGATTTGAGAGCATCGATTGCCGCCTTGCGCGCACCGGCATTGAAGCGAGTCCTGATCGCCGACACTGAAAGGGCGCCCCTCAGTTCGCCGTGTACGTCGATCAACGGCACGGCCGCCGCGGCGACCTCCGGGTCCCGCTCTCCGATCGAAACATAAAAGCCTCGGTCGCGGATTTTCTTCCCTTCGGCGTTCGCTGGCTCGCGGAATACAGTGAGAATTCGCCCGGCGGCTCCGCGATCAATGGGCAATCGCTGACCTTCTTCGAGATGATGTCGAACTGAACGTGGAGAATTGACGCGGTAAAGACAGATACGTTCGTCCTTGTCTGCAACATAAAAGGATGCAGTTTCCCCAGTTGCCTCGACCAGTCGACGAAGCGATGGCCGGATGATTTGGCCAAGATCAAGGCCGCGCTGATAAAGCACCCCAAGGCGCCACAACTCCGGTCCTGGTCGAAACAACCGGTCCGCGCCGCGGACGAGAAAGCCGTCAGCCTCCAACGAAGAGGCCAGTCGCAGCACTGTGCTCTTGTAAAGGTCCGCCGTCTCCGCGATCTGCGTCAGTGTCATCGCAGTACGCTCCGCGTTGAAACTTTTCAGGATTGCGAGCGCTCTGCTGACCGCGTCAACTCCTGTCTTGCTCATTTCTGCTCCGGTTCTGCACTATAGAACAACTATCAGAGCTAGGGGGTGAACCCTATTTCAGAAGCATTGAGGCGGTTCTGCAAGCCAGAATAGTTTGACTCTTCTTCTAACTAAGAGTATCGGTTTTGCACGTAACGGAAGTTCTGAGACGCGAAACAATGGAAGGGGTAGCCAAGGCTGGCCGGACTTGCGCGAGGTGATGATCCGCTGAGACTGATTGGTGGCTCGGCGCATGGCGTCGGGGGTGTATGATCACCTGATCCAGATGCACGCAGGGGAACGAGATCTCGTTCGTCTTCCTGCCGCACCACATACTCGGCGTTCTTCTCGGGGTGCGCAGCGATCTTGCCGCCATATGCCAATATGAAGAGCGGCTCCGACCTAGACGGCCCGAAGCTCGGCATCACGGCTCCTGGTTCCTGGACGGGCAGAATGGCGCGCCATTGCATCAAGATGCCGGGATTGGGACCGCGCGACGTCAACATCATCGCGGTCGGGAGCGATGCGCCGGACGTGGTGGCACTCGACCCCAAAAAAGTCGACGCGCTGGTCTATTTCGATCGCATTGCGACCCTGCTCTCGAGGAAGATTGGGGCCAATTCGCTGTTCGCTGCGCGCACCGTCGAAGGCGCCAAGACTGCCTTTGGCGGGATCCGTCTAGCGCCTGTCGCTACCTGCCGCAATCTTCATCGACAAAAATCCCGAAACCGCGCAGCGCTTGGTCAATGCCCTGCTGAAGAGCCACCGCTGGGTCAACTCTGTATCAACGGAGCAGTTCGTGGCGCAGTCCCGGCACAGTACGAAACTGATCGCGAGGTGAACATCGAGATCCTGAAAGCGTCCAAGGCGCCGTTTTCCCGGGCCAGCCTAATGGACGCCCAACCGCCCAAGGTACCCCCGGCTGTGTTGAGCGGTTTCTACCCAGGATCACCGCGGCAAGCAAAACCTTCACCGATCGCCTCGCTGGCGTGCGGCCCAGCGGTTGAACTAACAACGGCGGGCGCCGAAGATACCACAAAGTAAGGCTTCGTCATGTCCCTGCCGCTCACCGGCATCCGTGTCCTCGACCTGTCAAACGTATTGGCAGGCCCATTCTGCGGCTACCATCTCTCGCGCCTCGGCGCGGAGGTTATCAAGGTCGAAAACCCCAATGGAGGCGATCTCGCGCGGCGCCTTGGCGCCGATCCGGAAAGGGCAGAGCGCCTTCAGGGCCTCTCCTTCGTCAGCGTCAACGCCGGTAAGCAGTCGGTGGCGCTCAATCTGAAGTCTGAAGCGGGAAGCGAAGCGTTTGTCGGGCTGGTGTCCGAGGCCGACGTCCTTGTCGAAAACTTCCGGCCAAAGGTCATGGAGCGGCTTGGTCTCGGTTTCGACGCGTTGTCCAGGCGCAACCCGCGCCTCATCTATTGTGCAATCTCAGGCTTTGGGCAAAACGGTCCTTGGTCCGCCCGCCCGGCCTACGACCAGATCGTCCAGGGCCTTTCCGGCGCGATGAGTGTTACCGGTGATGCAGCCACGGCTCCGCTGCGGACTGGCTTCCCGATCTCCGATACCATCGCCGGGCTAACGGCCGCCTTTGCTATCGCCGCGGCGCTCGTCGAGCAGCAGCGAACGGGCAGGGGCCGCTTCATCGACGTGTCGCTGCTCGAGGCGACCATCGCGGCTATGGGATGGGTGGTTTCCAATCACCTGAATGGCGGAGTCGAGCCGCGGCCGATGGGGAACGAAAATTTCACGGCCGCACCCTCCGGCACGTTCTGCACCGCGACCGGACCGCTGAATATCGCCGCCAACGAGCAGAAGCAGTACCGGACACTTTGCGATCTGATCGGCCGGCCGGATTTGAAGACGGATCCGCGCTTCGCGAAGCGGGAAGCACGTAAACTGAACCGCGGAGCGCTTAACGATGAGCTGAACGTGGCGTTGAGCTGCAGGTCTGCGGAGGAATGGGAGGCGCTGTTGAATGCCGCCGGCGTCCCTGCCGGCTGTGTGCTGACCGTCCCGCAAGTTTTGCGTGAGCGGCAGGTGCTGGAGCGCGGATTTGTCGAGACGCTGCCGCTCGATAGGGCTGGCGAACCGCCATTACGCATTACGCGCCCTGGTTTTCGGCTGGATGAGGCGTTTCCTGCCCCCGCGCTCCCCCCGTCGCTCGGTGCGGACACGGAGCGATGGCTGGCTCGACTCGGTTATACAGATCCGGAAATTGAGCACCTTATCGCAAGCGGTGCCGCCGGAACGTCATGTCAAGGAGGAGCTCATTTTCCGCGGGTCCGCCCGGCAACAGATGGAGCAGCGTGACGACCAGGCAGTTGCGCGCAAGCAAACCACTGCCGGGCATAGGCTAACGGGATTGGAAAACAGGGATGAGCGAAACGGAGCTGCGAGAGCAGGCCGCCCATTGGTGGCGGAGCTCTATATGCGACATCGCCCCCGGGCGGATCGCCTATCGCGGATACACGATCGAGGAATTGATTGGTCATATTTCGTTCCCCGCGATGATCTGGTTGATGCTGCGTGGCGAGCTACCCACACCGGCACAGGAGCGGCTCTTTGAGGCTGCCCTGGTTGCATCGGTGGATCATGGCCCACATGCACCTTCCATCGCCATCGCGCAGATGGCTGTGAGTTGCGGGCTGCCGCTCAATGGCGCGATGGCATCCGCAATCAACACGCTGGACGGTGTGCATGGCGGAGCGGGGGAGCAGGCGATCGAGCTCTATGACGAGGTCCTGCGACGCAGCGAGACCAAGGACCTCGATGAGGCTGCCGCGGAGGTGATCGACCATTTCACCGCCGCGCGCAGCAAATATCTGCCGGGCTTCGGTCACCGCTTTCATCCCGCCGACCCGCGCGCTGAACCGCTACTCGCGCTAGTCGATGCTGCGATCAGTGAAGGTGCCGTCAACGGTCGCTACGCCAGCGCTGCGCGCGCGATCGAGCGCGTTATGCGCGAGCGCAAAGGCAAGCTCATCCCGCTGAACATCGATGGAGCCACCGCGGTCATCTACGGGGAGCTGGCCTTTGCTGCACCCCTGGCCCGCGGCATTTTCTGCTTGTCACGGGCGGTAGGGATTCTGGCCCATGCATGGGAGCAGACCGGACGCAAGGACCGCAACAAAGGCCCGATGCCCAAGCAGTTCGCCTACAAATACGAGGGGCAGCCAAGGCGCAGCCTAAAGCAAGCGCCATGATGTACCATAAGGACTGCCGAGCTCATCGAAACGCGCGTCTTTTCGGCCACCGCCAATTGCGTCGGTTCGGATTGCGCGGACGTCAACCGTGGAGACAAGCCGGCTCACTGCTTCATCGAGGGCCGTGGTTCGAGGCGTAGGGAAATCTCTATCTAGTCAACATTTCCTTGGCCGCATCGTCAGGCTTGCACCCGGTGGCTCCTGGTCCTCGATCGTCAATAACGCTTGGCGGAATGGCCTGGCCGCATTCTCGCGTCCAACAACGTCTGGGGCGTGCCCCTGATGAAAGATGGTGCTGTAAGATCGGCAGGTTTAGTCATTCTTCGGAACGAGTGGTCCGGTCGTGCTGGCAATGGACGCCAGACGCTGTTCGTAACTCGTGCATAGCTGGGCCACGTCTTCGTCCTGGCATCGGATGGCGAGTGCATCGCTCCTCAGTCCTGCGCTCGCTCGACGTGTTCTGAGCCTGCCCATGACGGGCAGGCTCTCTCGACCTTTTTCGCCGCTGTTACTGTGCGGTGATCTGCGCCAGGATAAGCGCGGCAATGGTGAGTTGAGCGATCGACGGCGCCAGATTGCCCCTTGAGACCTTGCCCCGCAGATAGTTGCTGAACTTGCCACCCTCCATATAGACATCCTGCAACCATTCCCGATACGCGCCGAGCGCGGCGAGAGGGTAGCACAAGGATTCTTGCGGATTCGACTTCGATTGCGGATGGCTGGCGAGGTAGTGGTGAGGATATTTTCCACGCTCGCCGTTCGTCGCCGCCAAGTCGTCGTCGCAGCAGTCTTTCGACCAATGCTGTCCGATCGAGATATCAACGACGTTCTTCTCCCGATATCGGCACTGGCCATGATCAGTTCGTAGATCACGGTGGGGGCCTCGTTGAAGACGTGCAAGAAACCCTTTGGCGCGGACTGAAAATTGAGCACGATGCGCTCATGCCATTTGTCGAACTTCTTCGAGAAAGCGCTGACGCCGCTGATCCGGAAGACGCAGCCCTATGCCAAGCGCGTCGCGCACCAGGGGCATTTGGGTCGAGCCAAAGCTGCTGGCCGAAATCGAGTACCGCGCCAGATCGGCCAAAGGCAAGGTGCGACAGCCGGTCTTCAAAGGCTTGCGGGAGGACATGCAATGAGATGGTGCCCGCGCTGCGATAACTGCCGGTGGGTTTGCGAAATCATTCGGACCAGCCTACCCATGCGTGCACCTGCGGCGGCGCCGGTATGCCGTGCCCATTTTGCAATAAGAGCGGTGACGAGTCGTCGTCCCCGGCGCTGCCAAAAGGATTGTTAGCCGCGACGACGACGCGTCCTTAAACGCAAAAAAAGCCCGGCGACCCATCAAGGACCGCGGGGCATTGTCGTTTTGTGATTGGGGGGTGCATTGCTTCACGGGCCACGGCCTCGTCAGCTTCTCGACAGCTTGCCCGAGTAGGCAACTCAGCTGATCTGTAGACGTGAGGCTAGCGTGGACCCGCACAATTTTGACCCCTCCAATGTAGCAGCTTCGTCAGAGGTGCAGCACGCCCTCACGGAAGATCAGCAAGCGGACACGGCGGAGCAAGAAGCCTTTGAGCAGCAATTTGAAACGGCGCGCCTGGCCGATACGGCGATGCCCGACCGGGGGCCGCGCCGTAGCCCCCCTGCCAATGTGGCTAGCGACAGCCAGCAGCCCCGGACGAGTTGATGGGGGCACTTGCCAGGAGCAACCTCCTGCCAAGCGAGGAGGTCCTCATCAACGATGAGCATGACACAGCCGAGTTGAGACCAGCGAAGAGGCCGAGGACCCTAAACAATCCGCAAAGCGTTGCCATTGAGCGGCAGCTGAGCGAGATCGCTAATTCAGGTGGAGGTGGTGGAGCAATGCCGGCCGCCTCGGCGCTGCAGCCGGCTCCGTCAACGGGGATTGTGATAGGGTGGGACAGGCGGCCTCTTTATTCCGAGGATGCTCCCATTATCTTGGGGCTTGAGGGGGCCCTCATCAAGGGGGGGGATGAACGAAGGCTGGGCCAAGCAGTATGTAGGTTATCTTCGTAGCTTTAGCCGTTGGCTCTTCGCAAAAAACAAGCCGAGCATTGTTGCTCGGCTCGAGAGTAAGTCGCTGAGCGGTGATGTGTCCGAGTTCACCGGAAGGGGTAATCCCAAGAACCTCCTTAAGGCAATAGACCATCTCCGGACCTTCCGGTCGACAGGCGTGCCGATCGTACACCGCCGCGCAAAGCGCAATCCTCACCCCCAGAACGCGGCCCTCATCAATCCTGAAGGCGCGGTACTGATCGAGCCGAGGCGCGTCGACCAGGCCGCTGCGCAGCACAGCGCGTGGCAGGAAGCCGGCAGTCGGCCCGAGGGGATTCGGGGACTGCAGGATGATCAACCCGCCCCGTCGGTTTTCGTCCAAGAGCACGTCGCGTTCGACCCAGAGCGGGGGAGCTTCGGCGAGTGCTCGATCATCTGGATGATCAATCTATGCCTTCTCCAGAGGGGCTTCTCCGACTGGAACAGGAGCTTCGCCAGGACATTCAGGGAGGCAGAATAATCAACCCGCTCCATCATTTTCCGTCGGTCCAGATTTCGATCCAGAACAGTTCACTTTTGAACCGGGGAGCTTCGGCGACTACTGGATGATGAACCGGCGCAGTTGGGAGTGGCATCTAGCTCAGGCCCGGCAGATCAGTAGGCTTAGCCGGGCCCGCTGCTGAATCTATCAATGTACTTCCCCCTGGACTTCCAGCACCGCCCCCAATGGGCGTCGGAAGACTTCATGCAAGGGATGAGCTTGCACAACCTGCTGCCGAGCGCGTCTCAGCCGGCGACAAAATCCCTCTCGGCGGCGTGAACTACACGGCCACATTGGAGGAGCATCAGATTTTTCTGCGCCCAACATGAATAGCGGATTGTCGCACGGCAAAGAGGATGTAAGCTCTCGGCTTTGAGCCCGGGGAATGGCCTCCCAACCGGCTTTCTCCCATAGGTACGTAGAGCCGTTGGGAACGTAGTGGTACCGGCGCAGTTCGAGAGCGGCAGGTGCAGGTATTTCGTGATGAGGGAAGCGAGGAAGCCCGCCATTGCGGCAATCGCAAGCATCATCCACCGCACGCCGCGCGCTCGCATCAGAAGATCATGCATCGCGTTGACCTTGATTTGCACGTTGGAGAGCTGCGCGGTGACGTGCTCCAATTTCGTTTGCAGACGAATGACGCGGTCGCGGGTACCCGTGGGTCATTTCTCGATCGCCTTGATTGCGGCGACCGCGGCGACAGCCGTCGACACTCCGATGAAGAACGAGGTGAAGATCGCCTGCTCGGTCTTGTCCCAAGTGGATTGCCCGTCGATGCCGGGCTTGCCGATGCTCGGGCGCCCCAAGAGCCGAGCCTGTGATGGATCAGTTCCGGCGCGAGGACGATCATCATCATCAGGACGGGTCGGCCCCCGAGTCTTCTTTCTGACAAATCTGCGCATTCGGGTTGTCCGCGTTCCGAAGGGGCGCTACCCGCGATGGTGCGTCTGCGCGCCGAAAGATCATCCGCAGTGGGCCGGCTCCTTCCTGATGAGCGGCTCCGTCATCACGGTTATCGCCCGCATCGCTCCATCCGAAAGGAGCACGGCCGTGATTGAAGCCATCCTCGGCGTGCTGACGTCGATCCTGTCGGCGCTGTTCAACTGGCTGAACGCCCGGGTCGACGCGGACAAGAAAAGGTACTGGATGTTCGATATAGCGAATGCGCCGCCGACCGCTTGTCGCAAATTTTGCCAAGAGCAAAGTTCGAGAAGGTGTTTACCTACAAGGGCGATTTCATTTGGACGTGGTGCGTCAGCAGACGCCGTTTCCGTGGGATCGTCTCATCAAGGCGGTCAATCGGCCGTGGTGGACAGGATCTCACCATGCTGAGCAGACGAGCGTCTCGGTGCCTGCGGTCCGGTGAGAACGGGGCCGGAAGACGCTGGGGCGGACAGCGTCCTCTCCGTTCCCGCGCTCTCTGAGCCCCTTACAGCAACGAGAGCTGCATCTGCGGCTCTCCTTTGCGCCTCTGACGATAGCACCTGCTGATCACTTGACTTTTTCGGATCTGTGCCCCGGCGCGACCGTGGGCACGCGCGCGCCGGGGCCTTGCTCCCTCTTAGCCAACCTGGGGGTATAGGGGGTTGCGGTAGATCAGCGAGAGGTCGCACGATCAGAAAGCACAGCGGCAAGGCTGACGTCAGCGCACATTCGTGCTCCTACACAAGGAACTTTGGCCCGAGCAGCGAGAGCTCGATATCGACGTGATGCCCCCGCCGCTTGAGAAAGCCCTCCAACGACGGCGGTACGTCGCCACGATCGTCGATTTTGAGATAGACGAATGAAGTGCGCCTACGTTCGTCCGCTTCGCGCGCCCGACGGTTGATGGTCTGGCCAGGTCGGTACGAAAACTCGGCGGAGAATGCCTACCGGCGCAAACGGATTGGCGCGGGCGCACGACCTCATGCGGGTCCCGGCTGCGGCTGATCAAACGAACTGGGGAAGGCCGGGAACGGAATTGAGGACCTCGTCCACGAGTTCGTCGCCGGCATGTTCGTCGGCGAACGCGATCGTCTCGTTGACGAGGCCGGCGATCTTTCCTAGGCTGAGACCCTCATTCATCAATTGCTGGCCGAAACCGGTGACGCCGGCTCCGCCGAGGACGCTGCCGCCCTCTGAGTCTTCACCATCATGCTTCGTCACTGATTCCGAAGCGCCGGGAATGGACTCGATCATACGCCCCACGGGGCCGTCGGCTCCCTCGCGTTGCAGGAAACCAGCATCATGGCAACGGCCTTCTCTGCGAGAGCCGGGTCGACGCCGACATCGGTGGCGATGCGCGAGACGAATTCTTCTATGCAGGGTTTCTCGCTTGAGGGCGTGTGGTCAGTTATCGCATCCATAGCACGATAGCTGCGAGAGTGACGACTGGGCGGTAATTCGGGCAGTTTTTTCGTGGGTTGCTACGCGTCGGAACTGTTTGAGCTTACCGAAGCAGCACTCCACCAGATGTAGTTGTTCATAGAGAGTCTGCCGGGTTTGTAACCCTCGGCGGTCACGACGATCAAGATCGGCATATCTACCCCTTAGAATGCATTTGTGGGACCGATCCATCGTGTGATTGTCGTCCATCAAAGCATTGATTTACGGATAATGAGAATGGCGAATACTTGAGCTTGGTCGAGGTCAGATAATTGGCGATCTTTGTCCTGTCTGCGACAAAGAGGTGGAGAGGGAATATCAGCGGAGGCTCGTGTCCGTTCTGATCGGCATGTACGTCACAAGTCTCGCGTGGCTCATACCGCGCCGTCTGTAGACAAACCTTGGTATAGGTTTTGCAACCGGTTCTATATCGCCTGTTTACCTCTGTAGAGTTGAGCCACCCGTTGAGTCGTGTGTACTTTCGACGTCGAAGCTGGACCATTTGACAATCGGGGGGTCGCGAAACCTTAAGCTCACTTGATAGGCTGTTGCGTGCCATTGAGGCGCGAGGGACGAAGTTGAATGGAAACACGTGAGCCCACTTTCGCCTTGGAGATCCATCAGCACATTGTTTCGTTCCTGCAGAAGTCAGATCCAGTGATTTTGGACATTGGCTGCTACGACGGCGTTGACTCGTTACGTTTTCTTCGGCTTTGCCCAGAGGGCTGAGCCCTGCTGCTTCCAGCTGCCCCCGGGCGATTGCTCGCTTTAGAGAAAAACATTGGTGCCTATCTTGAGAAGGTGCCTCTAATCAACATCGCGATCAGCGATCAAAATGGCAGGGCCGAATTTCATGCAAGCGACGGAGATGGAGAAGCTCAGGAACATGAGCCTTTAGATCACCATACGAAGACCGTTGATTGACATTCGAAAAAAATAGACTGGCACGTCTGGCTGAGTGGTCGTAGTTAGATAGTGGGAAACACAGCACGGCTTCCGTTATACAACTGAAGTCTGTAATGGGAGCAACTGGCGAACCTTTGCACTTGACCGCTGCCACTATGAAGGCAGCTGGAGGTGCTAAGGGAGTGATCTGAATCTGCCGCAAGCCTGATGACCAATGTTGGTCTGGTCCCGCTGACGCGTGATCCGACGCTCTTCGGAGTTGGAAAGTTGAATGCCCGCCTTTGATGCCGCTTTGTTTTTTCTGGCCGCAACGACGTTTTTTGCGGCCTTTGTAAATGGAGCCATCGGCTACGGCTTTTCGTCACTCACTGTACCCCTTGCGCTGGTTTTCTACACCAATCGCATTCTCAACCCCGCCATCGTCATCATCGAGGTCTTCGTCAACGTCTACGTCCTCTCCATCAATCTGAAGGGCGTGCCGGCGGTTTGGAAACGCATATTTCCCATCTTGCTCGGGCTCTTGCCGGGCATTGCGATCGGCGGCTATGCACTGGCCTCGCTGCAGCCGGGCTGGATCAAATTCGCCACCTACACGATCATTCTGCCCCTGATCCTGCTGCAAGCCGCCGGTTGGCGCCGCCGGATCGAGGCAAGCTGGCTAATCGGCCTGCCATTCGGGTCGATGCTGGGCGTCCTCTACTCGGTGACGACCATCTCAGGCCCGCCTTTGGCGATGCTGTTCAACAATCAGGGCCTCGTCAAAAACGAATTTCGCGCCGGACTAGCCCTGGTTCGTGTGGCGGAATCGAGCGTAACCGCCTTCATCTATTATAAGCTCGGCCTGTTCATTTCAGAAAGCGGCAGCCTGCTTTATGTCTTTATTCCTAGCGTCGTGCTCGGCATTCCGCTGGGATCTTATGTTATCCGCCGGCTTGATCCGGAGATCTTCCGCCGCATCTGCATGAGTTTTGATGCCTGGGTCGTGGGCTTCGGCCTGTCACGGGTGCTAATCGAGCTCGCCCTGATGCAGAGCCCGTGGGCCTATGGCGTGATGGCAGTAACGATCCTGATCGATCTTTACCTGCTATACACGTTCTTCACGGCACATAACGGCGGCCCTGGGCGACCTCAGAGACAAGCGCGGCGCGCCGAGCGCGAGGTTAGAGCGAGCTCAAGTTGAATGGATCTGGTGTTCTGTCCGCATAACAGAAATGCACACGATCAAACGGGCTGGCGTTCCGTTCAAAGGATCCGGGCGCGCCGCCGCGGCCCGCTCGATGATCTCGGCGACCAAACGGGCTGATGTTGATCGGCTGCCGTCTGCAACTGTCGATTTAGCGAGTCCGCTCCTGGACCTGACTCAATCCACAAGCCGTCCGAATGCATAGGTGTATTCGAGTGCCATGCGGCGTGCATGTTCAGTGAGATTGGCGGCGGCGCTGTGCCCCCATCGATATTCTCATAGTAGAAATAGGGCTGGCCCAGCGCAGTGAGCCTGGCGGCTGCCTTGCGGCCATGCGCCGGATGCACGCGGTCGTCCTTGGTGGACGTGAGGATGAAGGGGACCGGGTAGGTCTTGCCCGGGACCAGCTTCTGATAGGGCGAGTAGGCCTCGAGCCACTCGCGCTGCTCGGGAATGGCGGGATCGCCATATTCGCCGGTCCAGGAGGCGCCGGCGCCCAGCTTGGTGAACCGAAGCATGTCGAACAGCGGCACCTGCACGATCGCCGCGTTGAAGGGGTCGGGTCGCTGGGTGATTGCGGTCCCCACCAGCAGGCCTCCCTGGCTGCCGCCGACCACGCCGAGCCGGCGCGGAGAGGTGACGTTCCGGCGGATCAGGTCCTCTGCAACGGCGATGAAATCATCCCATGTCCGCTGCTTCGTTGCCGCCTGGGCAGCCTCGTGCCATAGCGGCCCGAACTCGCCGCCCCCGCGCAGGTTCGCGACGACATATGCATTGCCCTGCTCGAGCCAGAGCCTCCCCATAACCCCCGCATAGGACGGCAGGAGCGGCTTCTGAAACCCGCCATAGCCATGGAGAAGGGTTGGGGTCGACCCATCAAACCTCGCATTCCGGGGCCGCACCAGAAAGTAGGGAATCCGGGTGCCGTCGCGCGAAGTTGCCTCGAACTGCTCCACGATATGCTGGGACGCGTCGAACTGCGGAGGTGCCATCTTCAGTGGCTCGAGGCGTTGGCTTGCGGCGTCGAAGTAGTAGAGCGACGTCGGCCTGAGGAAGTTGGAGACGGCGAACATCACCTCCTCCGTTTCATCGGAAGCGGCTTGCAGGCTCACGCTCGCATTCTCCGGGAGCGGGATCGGGGTGGCCTGTCATTCGGCCTGCAATATTGACCCCCCGCATTGCCTCATCTGAGGATGTTACTTTCGCTTGACGGACGTAGCGCCGACTGTCGGCCGGTCTGAGGTTGCGTCATTGCTCGCAGGATCGGAGGGACTGGGGACGTCGCGGAGTGCCCATCACACGCAGCGCCGGCCCCAGTCCCGGGATCACCAATGGTGGCAGGTGCCGTACCCCCGGCCGTGCGCGGGATGATCACCTCGGTTGCGTTGCGTCTGAGTAATCGCAACAGGCGCTGCACGATGGTGTGCTGCGGCGGCCCGAACTTTTCGGGGGCGTGTTCGGCGAGACGATCGAGGATGGCCAGCGCGGTCAGACGAGGTTCGGCCGCGAGCCAGCGCTCGATGTCGGCGAGGTGCGGATCGAGCATCGATGGCATTCTCATGCGCTTTTTGTATGGCTTGCGCATCCGCCGATGGATGATGCGCTGCTCCCCCAGATGCACCTCATTGCCGAGCCTCTTCGCGAACGCTGCCGCGTTCGTTGCCGATGCCGGCGGACTGGTTGCTGCCGTGAGCTTGCCCGCGCGGGCGCCGACGCGCGTGCCGAGCTCCGTCTGGGCGTCCCTCATCTCGGCCAGCAGGGCCACGGGATCGAGCGTGCGATAAAGCTCTCGAAGACGCCGTTTGACGCCTTTGCTCAACTTCGGATGCGCCAGTGCTCGTTCATAGGGCGTGGCTGGAACATGATAGCGCTTGATCACCTTCGCGCCCTCGCGTCGCTTGTCCTTCAGCTTGAAGGACGGCTGGAAGAAGTTGGTGTGCAGCCGGGATGCAGCATACAAACGTTCCAGCACGCGCGTCGTCTCGACACCATCGAAGCGACCGTATCCCACGAGTCGCCGGACGACCGCGCCGTTCTTCTGCTCGACGAAGGCCTGATCATTCTTCTTGTAGGCGCGCGAGCGTGTCACCTCGATCCTTTGCGCGCGACACCAGGGCACGACGACGTCGTTCATGAATGCGCTGTCATTGTCGAAATCGGCGCCGCGAATGACCCAGGGAAACAGGCTCTGTGCGCGCTCCATGGCTCGCACGACGAGGCCGCCCTCGCGCGTCACCAGCGGCATGCACTCGGTCCAACCAGTCGCGACGTCGACCATCGTCAACGTCTGAATGAACGAGCCAGCTACAGATGTGCCGCCATGAGCCACCATGTCGACCTCGCAGAACCCCGGAGGTGGATCGTGCCAGTCGTTGAACGTCCGGATCGGAACTTCCCGCCGTACCGCCGAATAAAAGCCGACCCGCCGGCGCTTACCGCCGGCCGCGGCAATTTTGGTCTCGACCAGCAGGCGATCAATCGTGGCTGCGCTGACGCCGAGCACCAGCGCTCGATCCGCCTGGTCGAGCTTGAGCCGGC
>NZ_JBVBEF010000140.1:0-14874 GCF_055456055.1 Bradyrhizobium sp. LeoB3 | reverse complement strand
CGACTTCAGAAGTTCGGCATGCGGAATGCTCCCGAAGTAGTCCGCGAGGTCGGCGTCGACGACTTCCGGGTGACCACCTACCGCCTCTTGGAAACAACACGCGCCTATTGCGCGGAGCGCCTGCGGATCAGCGGTGAGGATCAGGCGGTCCGCTGCCGTCATGCGGAATATGTATGTGCGGTGCTAGAGCAGGCCGCAAGCGAGTGGTCGCAGCGTCCAGCCCACGAATGGGGCGCCGCCTACCGCCACGTTGTCGACGATCTGCGTGTTGCGCTGGCCTGGGTCGGTCGGGACGAGGCAAATCGGTCACTGCGAATTCGATTGACCGTTGCAGGCCTGCTGCTCTGGAATCATTTTTCGCTCATCCAGGAATGCCACGTCCATGTTTCACGGGCGGTCGAGGAACTCGATGCCGCGGGGCTCGCCGGGACGGCATTCGAGATGAAGTTCAAGCTGTGGCTCGGAGCCTCCACGATGATCACGCGTGGTCTGAAGCCGGCGGCCATGGCTGCCTTGCGGCGAGCATCGGAGATCGCAAATCGGATTGGTGACACCGATTATCGTCATCGTTGCCTGATGTTGATTGCGGCATTTGAACTCTTTACGGGTGAGTACGACTCTGGAATACGCACAATTAAGACGTTCGCCTCGGTAGCCGCAGCGGATGATCCTTCGATTCTTCCCGAAGGCGAAGTTCACTTAGGCATAGCCGATCTCTTTCTCGGTCGTCTTCAAGACGCCCAGCAGCGGCTCGAAACCCTCCAGCAGCGCGATCTACGATATTTTAACCGTTCGTATAGCGTTCGGTACTTGGCCGACATTGTCATTCTGTTGGAATGCGCGCTATCTCAGGTACTGTGGTTGAGGGGCTTGCCAGACTCTGCCAGCCGTACGGCCGTTGCCGCCTTTGAGCGTGCCCGTCCGGGCCACCATCACCTTTCGCTGAATAACGCGCTTACATACTCATGCCCAGTTTTCTATTGGTGCGGGCGTTACGAGGAATGTGATAAATACGTCGAATTGCTCGCCGAACATGTCGAGAGGCAGGGACTAATCACAAGACGGCCGATTGCCAGTTTTTATCGCGCTGCTTTAGCGCACGAGAAAGGCGGCGCTTCGTCGGACACGATTGATTCCCTTAAGGAAGCGATCGAGGAGTTCCGCAATGTTAATTACCTAGTGCGGATGCCCTATTACCTCAGTGTTCTGGCAGATGCTCTTGCCCGTGGTGGACGGCTCGGCGAAGCCGAAACAATAATCCTGACCGCAGTAAATACTGCCCGAGCGCGGAACGAAGGTTGGTGCCTTCCAGAAGTCATTCGCGTTCATGCGTCTATTCTCAAGGCCCGGGGTCAGACAAGTGAAGCTGAGGCAAGCCTCATGGAATCGATCGAGCTTGCCCGGGACATCGGTGCGTTGTCATGGCGTTTGCGCGCAGCGAATGATCTCGCGAAGCTCTGGTGCGCCCGGTCGCGAAGGGATGATGCCCGCAAGATACTGCTGCCGATCTACGACGAATTTACCGAAGGTTTCCAGACGAGGGATCTACTCGTCACAAGCGACCTGCTTGCTAAGCTTGCAAGCTCCGGAGATGGCAGAGCGGCCTAAAAGACCGCATCGATCCGACGTTCAGTTGCTCCTCGCGCCTCCCAGCCGGTGAACACACCGACGCGGCCCTCTAGCTTTCCCATTGTCCGCGTCTGGTTTTGCATCGACCAACCGTGATTGCCTTTTGCGGCTGCCTTTTAACCTAGCGATTTTAACTTCTTTTAACCAGCGGTCGAGCGCCTTCGGTGCTTAAATGGAAAAGGAGCAGCGAAAGGGCACCTTACAAGTCCGGTCGGA
Source organism: Bradyrhizobium sp. LeoB3 (assembly GCF_055456055.1). Classification (NCBI taxonomy): domain Bacteria; kingdom Pseudomonadati; phylum Pseudomonadota; class Alphaproteobacteria; order Hyphomicrobiales; family Nitrobacteraceae; genus Bradyrhizobium; species Bradyrhizobium sp. LeoB3. The sequence continues at coordinate 13,029 of NZ_JBVBEF010000140.1, read as the reverse complement.
GTGATCTGAAGGATAGGTGGGGCAAGGGGCCGGAAGGCGCACACGAACGACACACCATCGTTCTCGCAAAATAAGAGCTGACACCAAGGATTAGGCACATGGCAATCAATCCATCGTTCTCGTCCATGGCGCTTTTGCCGACGGTTCTTGCTGGGCAAAAATTATTCCACTGCTCACGATTCGTGGTTTAAAGGCAATCGCGGTTCAAAATCCGCTAAGCTCGTTGGCGGACGATGTCACAGCCGCTTACCGGGTCATCGGAATGCAGGAAGGTCCCGTTCTCCTCGTGGGCCACTCATGGGGCGGCGCCGTCATCACGGAAGCCGGCAACCATCCTCAGGTAAAGGGACTTGTTTACATCGCGGCTGGCGCGCCGGACGACGGTCAGTCGTTCTCCGATTGGTGGAAGGATTATCCGGCAGCGCCAGGCGCGGCCGAGATCAAGCCGTACGGCGATGGTTATGTCGCGTTGACACTCGAGGGTGTTCGCAGGCATTTCGTACAGGATGTCCCGTCAGACGAGGCCGACATCGTGTACGCGACGCAGGGCCCACTTGCGGTGAAGTGCTTCGGTGACAAGATCACCGCGGCCGCATGGCACTCCAAACCGAACTGGTACATTGTCGCAGCGCAGGACGAGACAATTCCTCCCGCTGTAGAGCGCGACTCCGCAAAGCGGATGAAGGCCGAGACTCTCGTGTTGGAAAGTTCGCACGTCCCCATGCTTTCTCAGCCGGACGTCGTGGCGGACTTTACTGCGCGGGCGGCATCGTCTCTTTAGGCCGCAAGACGTCTGGGCGGTTGCTGTTTCTTTCGCTCAAATCGCAGTTGGTGCCGATTACATAATCAGTAAAGGCCGGGGCCAAAACAGCCATCCGGTGGCCTTTTATGGGGACGCGGATACATGGGCGCAAGTTCGGTGGTGGCCCAGGCCGTGTGAAAACTCAGCGTCTGCTGTTATTCTCCAATGAATCGGCGGGGACGAGTGATGGCAGGATTCGTGGAAAGGGATTGATCGCGGGCAGAGCACGTTGTTCCCCGCGCTGCTCGACGACTACATGGCCGAGGACAATCCGGTGCGTGCGGTTGATGTGTTCGTCGACGGGCTCGATCTGGATAGCTCGGCTTCGTTGGCGTCCAGCCGCTCGACACGGGGCGACCCGGCTACCATCCCGGCATGATGCTCAAGCTCTGCATCTACGGCTACCTCAATCGCGTGCCGTCGAGCCGACGCCTGGCGCGGGAATGCCAGCGCAATATCGAGATGATCTGGCTGACCGGGCAGTTGGCGCCGGACTTCAAGACCACTGCGGATTTCCGCAAGGACAATGGCAAGGCCATTCGTGAGGTCTGCCGCGAGTTCGTTGCGCTGTGCCGCAAGCTTGATCTGCTTGTTGCAGCGAGCGTCGCCATCGATGGATCGAAGTTCAAGGCCGTCGATGCGCGGGACAAGAACCTCACCGAGGCGAAGGTGAAGCGGCGCCTGGAGCGGATCGACGAGAGCATCGCCCGCTATCTCTCGCAGCTCGAGACCGCCGATCGGCGCGGCGATGCAGTGCCAGAGGCGAAAGTTGCGAGGTTGAAGGACAAGATCGAGAAGCTTAAGGAGGAGACCGCCCGGCTCAATGCGATCAATGCGACCACTGAGATGGCGCTCACCGTGCTCGCCTACAACATGAAGCGCGTGATGACGATCATGGGCGTAGCCGGATTGCTGGAGGCGATGCGGGCGTGAGGCCGGCAGCGCCTATATGAAGCTCCTGGTTGCCATTGAGATGAGAGGTCGATAAAGCGTTTTGGAGGCGAGCCAACCAGCGAAATCGGGGCTGGCCAAGGCAGCCTTTGAACCCACCGCCGACGAATCAGGGGCCGCTCGGAGCGGCTGTCGTTCACCTTCGTTGTCGGCTCCTAAGCTCAGCGGAAATTCACAGGCTCTGTAGCCTACGTTTTCTTCGCGGCAGCCGGTCCGACGCCATTGAAGGTCTCAGTTCCCCCCGTTTGCCCGCGTTGGCATCGCACTGGTCAGTCGGGGCAAGGCTGTCCGGCCGCCCCCCACATCGCCATGTCCTTGACGTGACCCTCGAAGGTGCCCGGCGGCGTCGAGCGGCCGGCTCCGGGCACCCAGCCGCGCGGGATGAACCCGCTCAGCGAGGCATCGTGCCGCAAGTGCCCGACGAGACCGGCGGCGTCGCGACCGCCATTGCGCTTGGGATCTTTCATCTGCGCGCAGATCTCGGCACCGCTCTTGCCGAACCAGATGAAAGCCACCGGGGCGAGCTGCCAGTCGATGCCGGCGCGCGGCGGCGACGGCGCCGGCTCGTTCGCCTGGGTGGAGGTCATGTGACAGGTCGAGCACGGGATCGCTTCCGTGCCAATGCGGCTCTCGCCGCCGTGGATGTTCATGCCATGCGGGCGGGGCTTGGTTTCGCCGGCCGGCGTCCAGATCGGTATGGCCTTGGCATCGACATGGCAGTTGGCACACCGTGGATGTGTCACGACGGCCTCAATCCGCTTCCACGCCTCTAGTCCCTCGGCGCGGCTGACGCTGCCGGGCGGCAGCACGTCCTTGGCGGCCTCGTCATTGGCCGCGACGATCCCGGTAAGGGCCGCGACAGCTGAAGCTGCCAAGACGAACACGATCAGAGATCTCTGCATGGCGCGTCTCACACGAAATCGATGAACTTGTTGAAGGGCATTTCGCGGATGCGTTTTCCGGTCGCTGCGAAGATCGCATTGGCGAGCGCAGGCGCCGCGGGAGGCACCGGCGGCTCTCCGACGCCCCTCACCTTCGGATCATTCTCGAGCCCGCGAACTTCGATGACCGGGCATTGGTAGATCCGCATCGCCTCATGGTGATTATAGTTGGTCTGCTGCACGGCGCCCTTGGCGTAGGTGAGCTCGCAATTGATGGCATGGCCAAGACCCCAGACGACCCCGCCCTGGACCTGGTTCTCGAAATTGACGGGATCGACGACCTTGCCGACGTCCACCGCGACCCAGACCTTGTCGATCCTGATGCCGCGGTCCGTCGCCGTCACCTCGACGACCTCGGCGACCGGTGTCCCGAACGACTCGACGAAGGCGACGCCGCGGCCCCTGCCGTTGCCGAGCGGCCCCTTCCAGTCCGACATCTCCGCGACGGTCTCTAGCACCTTGCGATAATGCGGCACGGTGCACATCGCGATGCGCGCCTTCATCGGATCAAGACCCGCCGCGTGGATTAATTCGTCGATGAAGCTCTCGGTGAAGAAACCGGATGTCGAAGCGCCGACCGAGCGCCATGTGGTGCTTGGCGACAAGCCCTGCGCCTCGTAGCTGGTGGCCCGGAAGTTGGGGATGTCGTAGTAGACGTTCCACAGGCCGGCAGCCAATTGTCCGTCGGGATCCTTCGAGGGCGTGCCTGAACGCTCGAGCAGCCCCTTGAGCGGCGCCGTCGAGGCCAGTTGCAGGTCGGCAGCGACAATCTTGCTCCTGTCGACGCTGCCGCGGTGCCGCGCGAGTGCGATCTGCCGCGGAATGTCCTGGAGGAAATCCTCTTCGCGCGAGAACACAAGCTTGATCGGCGTGCCCTTCATCTGATTGGCGATCTCGGCGAGCACGCGGACGTTCTCATACTCCAGACGGTGTCCAAAGCTTCCGCCGGTCCACTGATTGTGGAAGGTGATCTGTTCCGGCTTGAGGCCGATTGCGGTCGCGGCGACATATTGTACGAAGCGTGGGCTCTGATGGCCAACCCAGATCTCCATGCCCTTGTCGGTGACGAGACCGATCCCGTTCAGCGGCTCGAGCGGCTGATGCGCCACATAGGGTGCGCGATATTCGGCTTGGACGAGCCTGCCGGTCTTCAGACCGGTGTCGATATCGCCGATCTTCCGCCACTCCTTGCCGAGGAACTCAGGCTTGAACGACGATTCCAGAACCTTCCAATGGTCGGCCTGCTCGGCGGGATAGACCGAAGGCGCCCACTCGCAAGCGATGGCGTCGACCGCCTTCATCGCGTACCAGCTGTTCGTGGCGATCACCGCGACGCCGTTGTTGATTTCGAGGATCTTCTTGACCCCCGGCATCGACTGCGCCTTGCTGGCGTCGTACGATTTCAGCGGCTGCCCCTTGCTGGGGTTCAGCTTGACGGAAGCGTAGAGCATGCCGTCCGTTTTCAGGTCGATGCCGAACTTCAGCTCGCCCATCACCTTCGCGCGGACGTCGAGCCGCATCATCGGTTTGCCGAGCATACGCCAGTTAGACGGATCGCGCGGCTGCGCATCGAGCACCGGCGGAATTTTCGATGCCTCCGCCGCGAGTGTGACATAGGCGATCTTGGTCCCGTTGGGCAGGATCACGTGGCCTGATTGAGTCCGAAGGTCGGCCATCGCGACACCCGAACGTTTGGCCGCAGCCGCCTTGAGCGTCTCGCGCGCGACCGCACCGGCAACACGCAGCTTGTGATACGTGTCCGGAATCGTGCTCGATCCACCCGTCATTTGCAGGCCGGACTTGCGCAACCATTCGAGCGTGGCCGCGCGCGCTTCCTCCGCAGCCGGGCTTTGATCCGCGGCCACGAACGGCGCGAACTCGTCGGCGAAACCGGTGTTGAAATAGGCGGGGCTTGGATCAGCGAACCGGATCTCGAACTGGCCGGGGTCGAGGTCCATCTCTTCGGCGATCATGATCGGCTGCACCGAGCCGACACCCTGGCCGATATCGGCGTGTTGCGCGATCAGCGTGATCTTTTCGGGGCTGATCTCGACCCATGGATTGAAGGTCACCGAATTCGGGCCGAGGCCGGCGGCCAGCGGATTGCCATCAGCGCTCGGCGCGGCCGCTTCGGCCCGACTATAGGCACCGAAAGCGATGCCTCCGGCGACGGCGGCAGAGCCGAAAACGAAAGCCCGACGCGAAAAGGCGTGCATGTGGCTCATCTCACTTCTCCGCCATCTTGTTGGCCGCAGCCGCATGGATCGCCGCACGAATCCGCGGATAGGTGCCGCAGCGACAGAGATTGCCGGACATCACCTGATTGATCTGCTCGTCCGTCGGTTGGGGGATCGATGCAAGAAGCGAGATGGCCTGCATGATCTGGCCGGTCTGGCAGTAGCCGCATTGCGGCACCTGATGCGCGATCCAGGCCTGCAGGACTGGATTTTGGTCCTTGTTGTGCAGGCCTTCGAGCGTGACGACCGATTTGCCTGCGACCTCGCCGATATGGGACTGGCAGGACCGCACCGCCTTGCCGTCAATGTGAACGGTGCAGGCACCGCATTGCGCGACCCCGCAGCCGTATTTGGCACTGGTGATGCCGAGCTCGTCACGCAGCACCCACAACAGAGGCATCTCGGGAACGACGTCGACCTGGCGCTTGATCCCGTTCACCGTCAGCTCGATCATGTCGATATATCCTCTCGCCTATCTGGTCGCTGCAACAGCACTGCCCGATGCACGGTGAGCCGTATTCCCGAATCCTGCTGGATCATGCGCAATCCGTGCGGAATGGCTTTTCGACGCGATCGGATTTCAGCTCGGCCTGGCCGCAGCACAATTCGCGATACTGTCCCGGCGTGAGATTTGCGGCCTTGCGGAATACGCGCGTGAAATTGGCCTGCGAGCCGAAACCGAACTCCAGGGCAATCTCGACCAGCGACAGGCGATCACGCGCGAGCTCCTGTCGCGCGGCGTGGACGCGGCGATCGGTGACGTAACGGTGCGGTGACAGTCCGGTCGCTTCGCGAAACAGACGGGAGAAATGATAGGGGCTGAGGCAGGCCTGAGCCGCCAGATCCTCGAGCCTGACATCGTTGCCGAGAGAAGCGTCGATATAGTCCAGCACGCGCTGGAGACGCCGCGGGTCGAGCGCCGGCGACTTGTCGGGCGCGCGCCAACGGTCGATCGTGTAATTCCCCAGAAGATGCGCCGCGAGGGCGACCTGGATCCCCTCGACGAACAGCGAGTCGGTCGGCTGGCGCGGGCGATGGAGCAGATCGCGAAGCGGCGAGCAGATGTGGAAGAGCACCTGGTCGGCCAGACCGTGAGCGTAGGCGATCTCGACCTTTGCCGGATCGATGTCGAAATCCGCAAGTGCGCTGTGATCGAGCAGCGCCGGCGGCAGATAGAGATGAAGACATTCCATCCGGTCGGAAAGCTCGAGATGGCTCTCCTGCGTCCCCACGGGCACGAGATAACTCATCCCCGGCCGGGCGAGGCTTTTCTGGACTTCGCCGTTGCCGACGCGGCACACCATCCCGCCGCCCGACAGCAGCATGACGAGCTCGGTGCAGATGGGAACGGGCGTTGCCTGACGGCCCGCCTCGAACTTGCGATGCTCGATGCTCAGCCCCGGCCAATCATTGGCCTCCGCGAGCTTCTCGCTGTTCTTGTACTTCTGATCTCCATGCGTCGCGAGCGCCATCACGACCTCCGCTTCGTTGCGGCGAATCCCGGCCCCGTATCGCGCGAGCGATCATTCCATCCGGTGGTGAATTGCAGCCCCGGTCGCTGCCACGCCGATTGCGAATTACTCACAAGCTGCGTCAGCGAAGTCCAGAGGCGGCGCGGTTAAAAGAGGTAAAAGCCAGCTAACGCAAAGGCTTACAGCGGTACGCATTCGGCTTCGAAAAGCTGATCTCGTGGCGCCTGAGCAAGATGCGTGCGTCATCGCGCAGGAATCGGAAATACCGCAATGCGGGCACGCGCTAGTGAAAGGCGCGCATCAACGGCAATGTCGCCGTATCGAGGATAGGAGCCTGGTATGAAGCCGCTTGTCGCCGCGCTTGCTACATTGTCGATCGCAACCGCCATCCCCGCGGTCGCGGCCGAGAGGACCGTGTCGATTGTTCTGGTGCACGGCGCCTTCGTCGATGGCTCGGGCTGGAAGGACACCTACGACATCCTCTCGGACGCGGGATATGAGGTGCTCGTCGTCCAGCAACCGACGATCACGCTTCGAGACGACGTCGCGGAGACCGAGCGCGTGATCGCCAAGGCGCGGCATCCGGTCATTCTCGTCGGGCATTCCTATGGTGGAATGGTCATCACGGAAGCCGGCGACAATCCGAAGGTTCGCAGCCTCGTCTATCTCGCGGCATTTGCTCCCGACGCGGGAGAGTCCGTCAGCACGCTGGCGGACGCCCCAGTGCCCGCCGGCGAGCACAAAGCTCCGCTGGTCACCGAGGGCAATTATCTCCTCGTCGACCGCGCAAAATTCCCCACCTCTTTCGCGGCCGATGTCGACGCGGCCACGACCCGCTTCATGAGCGCCGGGCAACTGCCCTGGGGATTGCAGGCGGTGCAGACGAAGGTCGATCGCGTGGCGTGGAAGGCGAAGCCGACCTATTACATGGTGACGAGCGAGGATCACATGATCCCGCCGACGGCACAGCGCACGATGGCCAAGCGCTCGGGCGCGAAGGTGGCGGAGCTGAAAAGCAGCCACGCGGTGATGCTGTCGCATCCGCGCGAAGTCGCGGCGTTCATCAGAAGCGCAGATCCATCCGCGACCGAGTGAGATCGGCCGCGCCGCACACGGACGGACTCGCCTGTCGGAGACAAGGACTCGCAACATGGCCCTCAAGGATATTCTGCCGGGAAAACTGGGGTTCGGCGCAGCGCCGCTCGGAAACATGTTCCGCGACATCCCGGAGCGGGAAGCGCTCGCGACGGTGAATGCAGCCTGGGAGGACGGCATCCGTTATTTCGACACCGCGCCGTTCTATGGCGCAGGGCTTGCCGAGATCCGCATCGGCGCCGCGCTCGCCGGCCGGCCGCGGAGCGACTATGTCGTCAGTACCAAGGTCGGCCGCCTTATCCTGGACGAGATCGAGGATGTCGATGCCCGCGACCTCGGCGAGAAAGGCGGCGTCTTCAGATACGGACGCCCGAACAGGATCGTGAACGACTATTCCCGGGACGGAACGTTGCGCTCGATCGAGGACAGTCTGAAGCGGCTCGCTACCTCCCACATCGACGTCGCTTTCGTGCACGACGTTGCACAGGATTTCTACGGCGACGAGTGGCTCTCGGTGTTCGAAAGCGCCCGCAAGGGCGCCTTTAGAGCGCTCGACCGGCTGCGCGACGAGGGCGTGATCAAGGCGTGGGGACTCGGTGTCAACCGGGTCGAGCCGATCGAGCTGCTGCTCGCGCTGGACGAGCCGCGACCCGACGGCTTCCTGCTCGCGGGCCGATACACGCTGCTCGACCACGCAAGGGCGCTGCAGCGGGTGATGCCGGTGGTCGCGGAGCATGAGCTCGCGATCGTCCTCGGCGGCCCCTACAGTTCTGGCGCGCTCGTTGGCGGTCCGAACTTCGAATATGCGCCGGCGCCTCCCGAAATCCTCAAGAAGGTGGCGCGGATCAAAGCGATCGCAGACCGCTATGGCATCGGCATGAAAGCGGCCGGCCTGCAGTTCGCGCTCGCCAATCCGGTGGTCGCAGCCGTCATCCCCGGCGCGAGCCGCCCGGGCCGCATCGCCGAGGATCGCGCTGCGCTCGAGGAAGCCATCCCGGCGGACTTCTGGCGCGAGCTCCGCTCCGAGGGGCTAGTCAGCCCTGCAGCTCCGCTTCCCGCCGCCGATTGAAAGCCCGAGGGCGCACCCCGGCCGAGCACTGCTCCGGCGGCCAGGACAACGCAGACCATGCACCGAAAGACCAAGGAGAGCGACATGACAGATGAAGCCGACAACGCCACCGACATGGGTCGCCGCGCCTTGCTCCAGACAGCCGGCGCAGCCGTCGTCACGGGCCTCGCCGGCGCGGCAACCGACGCGCGGGCCGCGGCACCGGATGCCGACGGCATGTCGTCAGCGGAGCGCGACGAGGCGCCGCTCGGCGCGCGGCTCCAGGGCGTCCAGCATTTCGGGCTGACGGTCCAGAACATGGAACGGGCTTACCAGTTCTACACGGAGGTGCTTGGCGGCACCGAGGTGTTCCGGCACGGCGACTTCGAGGGCGACGGGGTGCAGAACACGCTGCTGGCAGACCAGGAGATCGAGGCGCACGCACGCGGCGTCAATCCGCGAACCATCGGCGTGCCCGACTTGCGAAGCGGAGCACAGCGGCTCGATGTCCGCTTCATCCAGTTCGACAACATGGTGCTGGAATTGCTGCAATATCGCGAGGCTGATCAGCCCATGGGCAGCGCGAAGAGTTTCGCCGAACCGGTGGAGCACATGAGCCCTGCCTTTCCGCGCATGATGCACATCTGCTTCTATGTTCGCGACGATGTCGACTTCAACAAGTTCATTGTCGATCTCGAAGCGGAATCGGCACGCTGCGGCATGACGCAGGTGAGAGCGAACCGCACCGTCCGCGTCACGACGGAAGCGGATCGCAAGGCCGCGCCCCGCAGCACCAACACGAACCGAGTGACCGCTGAACCCTCGAACGGCTGGGAGCTGATCTACTGCAAGGGACCGGAGGGCGAGCAGCTCGAGTTCGTCAAGGCGCTCGGTCCCGTCAAGAAGCGCTTCAGCGAGGCCTTGGCAAAACGGCAACAGAAGATCGTGCGCTAGACCCTCGTGCAGCGGGGCGGCTGTCAGTGCCTTAGCTGGTCACCCGGCGATACAATCACATGTCAAGGGCGTCACCATGCAAACTCTCGTCCGCAACTCGCTTGCCGCCCTGCTGATCGCCTCTACGGCGCCGGCGACACTTCCGGCCGTGGCTCAGGAAGCGCCGCGCGTGCACTATCAGGAGATCCCGGAGGGTGCATATTCCGTGGTGGCGCAGGTGCGTGCCAAGCCCGGAAAAGAAGACATGCTGCGCGCCGCCACCTTGCCGCTGATCGACCTGGTCCGCAGCGATCCCAAGAACCTGGTCTATTTCCTTCAGGAAGACCGCGCCAAGCCCGGCCACTTCATCTTTTACGAAATGTTTGCCAGCCAGGCCGATTTCGACGCACACAACGCGATGCCTTATGTGAAGGATTGGTTCGCCAAGCTTCCGGAACTTGCCGACGGCGGCGTCGAAGTCATGCGCATGACCATGCTTGGCAAGCCCCAAAAATAGCCGAACCGTCCCGCGCGAGCGTTTTGTCGCAATCGGCCTGCTCTCTTCAAAAATTTTGCAGTGCATGATAGTTACAGCCGATCGGTTTGATCGATTGGCAATGATCAATGCGGGCTGCCACGGAGACACGACAACGGGGCACAGACCGGCGGGAACTCACGTACTGCCTCGGCCCTTTTCGACTGGTTCTCCGCCGCCAGTTGCTCCTTCTCAAAGGGCGACCCGTCAAGCTGGGTGGACGCGCATTCGAGCTTCTGCAACTGCTGGTGCAGCGCCGCGGCGAGCTGGTCAGCAAGAACGAGCTGATGGCGGCAGCCTGGCCGGGCACCTTTCTCCACGACAGCAATCGCAAGGTCAACATGTGGAGCTTGCGGCGTTGGCTGGGAGATACCCAGATCGAGCCGTATACATCGCGACCGTGGCGCGGCGCGGATACAAGTTCATCGCGGAGGTGCAGATCAGCATCGGGGAGGTCGAGGACGATCTTGCGCTCGCCGAACCGCTCCCCTTGTCCAATCCGCCATTGCTGCGCAGCATCGTTGGTCGTGAAGCGCAAATCGATGAAATCACCGGTCTGTTGACCGGCAACAGGCATGTGACTCTGGCTGGCGCAGGAGCCATCGGCAAGACGACGGTTGCCTTGGCTGTAGCCCAGGCGTTTGCGCCACAGTGCCGCGACGGCGTGCGCTTCGTCGATCTCGCAACGATCTCCGACACGACGTTGTTCGGCACCGCACTGGGCATCAGGGGCAATCCGGACAACAGCCTGGCTGCGGCCATCGACTATTTGAGACCGCCGCAGATGCTGGTCATTCTGGACAATTGCGAGCACGTACTGCCAGCCACGACGATCTTCGCCGGCAGGTTCATGGCTGACACATCGCCGTCCAGGCTGCTTGCGACGAGCCGAGAACCGCTCGGAACCGCCACCGAGCATGTCGTCCGGCTCGGCTCGCTGGTCTCACCAAAACGCCGTCACGCCCTGACCGCCGATCGGGCCGTCCGGTTCCCGGCAGTGCGGTTGTTCGTTAGCCGCGCCGCTGAATGGGCGGACTACCAATTCGTCGACGATGATTGCGAGGCCGTCGCCGCAATCTGCCACTCGCTTGACGGCCTCCCGCTGGCCATCGAATTGGCGGCATCCCAAATCGGCAGGTTCACTCCTCGCCAATTGGTGGAGTTGCTCGACCAGAACCTGGGTTTTCGCGCCCCCGCTGCCGATGGCGCGCCGCCGCGCCATGAAACGCTGATGGCGACGATCGACTGGAGCTTCAGGCTGCTGTCGCAGAGGGAAGCCAAACTGTTCGGCCTGCTCTCGGTGTTCAGTGAAGCGTTCGAGGTTGAGGACGCGATCTTCGTCGCCGACGCGGCAGGGCTCACGCCGGTCGACGTCGTCACCGGCCTTGGCAGTCTCGTTGCCAAATCGCTTTTGAGCGCGCAGGCACATGGCGCGAGCCTCCGCTATCGCCTGCTCGACAGCACATGCCGCTACGCCGGCGAGCGGCGCCGGCCCGATCCTGCCTGCGATCAGGCGCTGCGCCGTCATGCGCAACGTGTCCTCACACTGTTCGAACAGTCCGAGGAGGAGTGGAAATGGCGCGAGCCGGCCGATTGGACACAGCGTTACCTTGGTCGCATCACCGACTTGCGCGCCGCTCTTTCATGGGCATTCGGTGAGCACGGCGATCCTGTGCTCGGGATCAGGCTCACGGTTGCGGCGATCACCTTGTGGTCGGAAACATCGATACTGTCGGAAGCGCAGGCGCGGTTGGCGGATGCACTCGCATTGGCCAAGACCGTCCCATGCGACGATCTGTTCAAGACAAAACTCGCTTGCGCCCTGGGATGGAGCCTATTGTGCGCCCGCAAAATGTCGAATGAGAACGAGATTGCCTGCCTCGATGCCATCGTCTTTGCAAGGGGGGCCGGCAACATCGAATATCAGCAGCGAGCGGGCTGGTCGGCTTTGGCTTTTACCTGTTGCAGATTGGCGAGGTCCCGCACGCCATAACTTATCTCGAGCAAGCCTCGGAGCTTGCCGACCGCGACCGCGTCCTCACGGCAACGTCCGAAGTCGATCGCGCGCTCGCCTGGGCCCGTGCTTTTGCAGGCGAGTTGAGCAAGAGCCGCCCGGTTCTCGATCGCCTCGCGGCAACTTATTGGCTGGCAGAGGGCCGTTCGCGCAGGATGCGAACGAGGTCTACCGGTTCATCACCGTCCGCTTCAACCTGCCGTTCGTGGCGTGGATGCAAGGACAAGGCGACTACGCGGCGAGGCTGGCCAAGGACGCCGTCGACGCCGCTGATCGCAGGGGCCATTGGGTCGCAGTCGAACGCACTTGGGCTCGCCGCACTTCCTGTCGCGCTCGAAACCAGCAATCTGGACGCGCTCGCGAGCTTCACTGAGCGACTGCGTCGCAACCTTGAACGCGAGCGCATCTCACGCCGGGTTCCGGTCGAGCGCTATTTCTCGCGAGCGATAGGCGCCCTGACCTACCAATTGCGCATCGGTACCGATCTTGCCGAGCATTTGGTTGGGCTTGGGCGCGGGCGAAAGGCCCTCCAGTTGCTTGCGCCGATCTATGATCGATTCACCGAGGGGTACGAGTCGCAAGACCTTGTGCGTGCCTCCCGATTGTTGCATCTAGCGAGTGCGAGTCGTGATTCAAGGCGTCTGGGCAGATGATGGCCCATTCCTATTCGCCCACAGGCATGTTGCTCTAGGTTGCCACATAAGGCGCATGCTCCGACCCGACGCAACTCGAATGTCGGATGCTGTTCTACACCTTGCCCGGGCACGAGTGCCGGGTTGATGCATGATTGCGCTCCTGAACGAACCTGGGCCTGGTCCGACGGCCGCGAACGGCGCTTTGGCGAATTGCTTTGGTTTACCAGAGTTGGCAGATCGAATCTTGGCTGGCGCACCGCCGCTCGCGTGCGGATGCTTAGTCCGCTTCTGTGAAGGGTTTCGGATGCCGGCCGCTTGAGGGAGGGCGCGGCGTATTCGGCGGCCGGCGTCCGAAAGCCTCCAAGG
>NZ_JBVBEF010000139.1:0-15047 GCF_055456055.1 Bradyrhizobium sp. LeoB3 | reverse complement strand
CTTCGGCGTGTTCAACCGAACATCTCTAGCCTCTTGAACGAAAAACTTCTGGCATTACTCTGCCCAAAGTTGGCTCCACCGCGCCGTGATGTCCGACCTTGGATCTTTGAACGGCTCGAACTCCGATCTCCGGCTCATCGGCCGGCCCAACGTAGCCCCCTGGCCTGGGGGTGTCGGAATACGATAAGTTCTGCCTTCACGTCGCCGCTATGAAGCGTCCGTTCGAGAAAAACTCTGTGGCAAGCGACTCGTCCAGGCGCGGCAGGAGCTCAGCGTGTATCGTCCGGTGAAGGAGTATCGAGGCTGTCGTTTGTAGCTGTGCGAAACAATATGACCGAGGCCGGATAACGCCCGGGGGCAGACTGTATCAAGGCCTTTTAAGGCCTGTCTCCACATGTCGATGGCGTGGATGCGTGCCATCCAAAAAATCAATTTTACCAATGTTACGGAACGTTGCATTGACAGCACCTGACGCCCGACGAATCACGTCGCTGCTTCTGTCGCGCGACGCGTCGCGACGTGGCTCGGCTGGGGGATGGCGCCGCGTTCGCGTCGAAGCGCGTCATGGAAGCAGCAGCATGGCAGTTCAACTCGCGAAGGAAATTGTCGCACGATGAAGGAAAACGCCGTCGGCGGCGGCGAGACAACGACCGCCAGGCAACTGACCTGGTGTGGCATCCAGTCGCTGGAGTTGAGGGACATCATCTGCGACCTGGAGCAGTCCGACGCGATCGAGATTGAGATGAACACGGATGACGCCTGATCGAATCTCAAGAATGTCGGCGACGCGACTGTCCGCGGCGTGGTCGCTGAGAAGGCCTGAATGGGGAGGCGCGTCGTCATTACCGGAATGGGCGGGTTGGGGACCGACGGCGCCTCCATCTATAAGGAGATACGCGAAGGCCGCTCCGCCATTGGCCCGATCGCAACTCCGAGCTCAGGATAGGGGCCAAGCTCAAAACCCTTCCCGAGCATGACATTGCCGCAAGCGGCTGGTCGATCTCGAGGTCGCGCCCACTCTGCCGCGCGAGCGCAAGGTGCGCGTCGCGCCGAGCAATGCCTTTGCCCTCGGCGGCACGAACGTGGTTCTGGGATTCAGCCAAGTGTCGTCAGGAGACAGTCGGTCCACAGTCTCGTCGGTTGAACGGCCGCATGGCTTTGGCGCTTGGCGCGCGACTTGCTTAACAAAAGAAAACACAGGTAACTGCCGACCTACCCTCGGAATTCACGCTGCGATCTGTCGGATTTCCGACATCGCCGTCTTCAATGGGACACGGCTGGCATAAAAGCTCGTCTGATGCCGTCACCGCTCAACGCGCGGCGGCTCGGTGTTCGAGTTCGTATAGGGAAGGAGCGTCATGACCACCATCGCAACTGCGGCGCCCGCGCGGCCGTCGCAAACTTGGTACAAAATTCTCTACGTTCAGGTGCTGATCGCGATCTTGATTGGCGTCGTCGTCGGTTGGCTGTGGCCGTCGCTCGCAACCAACGACTGGATCAAGGCGCTCGGTGATGGATTCATCAAGCTGATCAAGATGGTCATCGCGCCGATTATCTTCTGCACCGTGGTCTCGGGCATCGCGCACATCCAGGATGCGAAAAAGGTCGGCCGGGTCGGCCTCAAGGCGCTGGTCTATTTCGAGATCGTCTCCACTTTTGCCTTGTTGCTCGGCCTGGTGATGGGCAATCTTTTCCAGATTGGCCACGGCCTTGCGGCCAAGCCCGATGCCGCAGCCGTCGCCAATTACGTGAAGCAGGCGGAAGCCTCGAAAAGCGTCGATTTCATCCTCAATATCATTCCCGACAGCGTGGTCGGCGCGCTGGCGCGCGGCGATATCCTGCAGGTACTCTTGTTTGCCATCCTGTTCGGCTTCTCGCTGATGGCGCTGGGTGAGCGCGGCGAGAAGTTGCGCGGCATGATCGACGACACGGCGCACGCCGTGTTCGGCGTCATTGCCATTGTCATGAAGGCAGCGCCGATTGGCGCGTTCGGCGCCATGGCTTTCACGATCGGTAAGTTCGGACCCTCGGCGCTCGGGAATCTGATCGGGCTCATCGCGCTGTTCTATGCCACGGCCGCGCTATTCGTGGTAGTCGTGCTTGGTCTGATCGCGCGTTTCGTTGGCTTTTCGATCTTCAAGTTTATCGCCTATGTCAAAGACGAGCTCTTGCTCGTGCTCGGCACCTCGTCCTCGGAAAGCGCGCTGCCGCAGTTGATGAAGAAGCTCGAGCGGCTAGGCTGCTCCAAGCCCGTGGTCGGGCTCGTGGTGCCGACCGGCTACTCCTTCAACCTCGATGGCACCAACATCTACATGACCTTGGGAACGCTGTTTATCGCGCAGGCGCTCGGGGTCGATCTCACCTTCGGCCAGCAGCTCACGATCCTGATCGTGGCGATGCTGACGTCGAAAGGCGCAAGCGGTATCACCGGGGCCGGCTTCATCACGCTCGCGGCGACGCTATCAGCGGTTAATCCGGCGCTGGTGCCGGGCATGGCAATCGTGTTCTCGATCGATAAATTCATGAGCGAGGTGCGTGCACTTACCAATATCATGGGCAACGGTATTGCCGCGGTGTTCGTGTCCTGGTGGGAAGGCGAACTCGACGAGGCCACGCTTCATGCGCGGCTCAACCAGGAAATTGGTGCGGCCGACGGCGAGACCACAAACACGACGGGGTAGGGGCTGCATTTCTGTTCGTCATTCCAGGACGCGTTGACGCAGGTGTACGCGAACTCGCGAGTCTTGCTTGTCTAAGTCGGCAGCAGCCGACTTGGATTACGAAGGCGGAATCTCTCGCCGCGACCTCTGGATTGCCGGTTCGCTCGCTTTCGTGAGCGCGCCGGAATAACGTCCTAAAGAGGCTGCTCCGTGAGACGAGGGGACGAAACCCTCGGTTTCGCCGGGCCGTTTCTCATGAGCGCCGAGTCTGAACAACTGCTTGAAAGTGATAGTCCTCTATCCAATCGCATGACGGCGAAGCGTTAGCGAAGTGCAATGCCCCATCGCAAGCGGGTCTGAAGGTTAGCTTGAATCGAATTTGGATTCCCAAATCAGGAGACTTCGGATTTACCATGCTGGCTGGGCCTGGAGGCCAGCACGGATCGGCAAGCCTTACTCTGAGGATCTTCGGAAGCGGGGCGTTGCAGGGTTGTTTCCGGTGGATTGTCCTGCAACGAGGCGGCTAAACATTCGGTGTTGCGGTCAGCACGGCCGTTGGATGGGCGCGACGGCATTGCGAGACCGGCAGCGTGGTGCCCGGCAGGGATGCGCGGCAACAGGTCGAAGGCCATTTCCGGCAAACACCGCGTCCGGGTTTTAGGGCGAATCAAGGGGACTTCACCCTGCGCGGCTTGGTCGCCGAGCTCACTGATCGCGGACCTAAGGCTGATTACCGTTCAATATGGGAGTTCTCCACGCCGAGAAGCTCAGCTTGAAAAAACTGTGGCTGGCGAACGCGAGATCTGGGCCAGGACCGATATGGGGCCTTGCGGGGGTGCGCCGCGTGGCCAGAGGATTCACAGCAAGAGTCCCAACGGCCGCTGGACGACCATAACCTTCCTGGCCGCGTTGCGCCATGACCGGATTGAGGCGCCATGGTTTCTCGAGGGCCGAACGATGGCGAGAGTTTCCGCCTCTACGTCGAGAGAGTCCTCCTTCCGACGCTTTGTCCCGGCGACATCCTAACCATGGACGATCTCGGCAGCCACAGACGCAAAATCGTGCGTCAGCTTACCCGCCTCGTGAATTTCGCATAAGTGCCGCTCTCGTGAACCCAGAGCCGATTCTTGGCATCGTGCGACCGTCTTTACAGCTCCGTCTTCGTGCCACAGACTTTTACAGATATAGCGCGCTCGAGCTCGGACGCCAAACCACTCAAGTGATCCGCAAGCTTTGCGAACAGCTCTCGCTTTTCCTGGTCAGTTGCCAGATCGCTGATCAATTTGCACTCGGCTGCATCGGTGCGGAGCTCTTTCAGTTGCTTCTGCAGGTCTTTCATCGGTATGCCCGTGGAGCGGCTATTCAGACCAATTAATCGGAGTGTACTTCAGCTCTCGCCGCTCCATTTCCGAACGAAGCAATTCAGCATAGCTGCGCAGATTGTTACCAACAAAGCGGCAACGTCCGCCGTCCGCGCGACCAGCCAACACTTGCCGCCGCACACTTTCCCAAAGAAACAATAAGCTCTCATCTTTCGAGTTTGAAAACCTCATCCGGACACCCCAATCCTTGCGCGCAAATGCTACCGCCATCTCAACGGCCTGAAGTGTTCGTTTCGGACACTCCCGCGCAGAAACCAAGTACCCGTTGCACATTTGCCACATGAGCCTTTCGGTCACCGCCCTACGCCTATCAGGCGGTTGGAGCAGAGCAGCTGGGTCTTACAGCTTCTGTCTTTGACGGTTCCACATGCTGCCAGCTAGTCGCTGTGGCTCGGACTCATCACTTGGCTGCGAACGCATTTCGCGCTCAGGAAAAAAATTGACTGTGTAAGCGGTCGCGCAGTTCAAAAGGAAGTGAGCGATGGAGGTGGCGTATGTATTCGGCTCTTGTCGGGACTCTTATTCTTTTGAGCATTGGCATCCTATTGGCCCACGCGCCGGACGCTTTTCGCTCGGGTCGTGATAGCAATTCCCGACCTAACTATACTCTCATGCAAACAGCGCCGCGCCCGCCTCAGTGCTGACGACGGATCGCGCCCGGGTAAGCGATCGAGTGCTTCTCTTAGAGCGCCGTCGTGCGTGCAGAGGCCCTCTCCCGTGAGCATAACCATATCAGCGGCCTCGCCCTTGGCCGCTCGGGAGATCCGGCCATCGGCGACTTCGGCGATCCCAAGGTGATCCGGAAATACTGCGAACTGATCGCGGATCCGATCCGCACGCGGGGATCGTATCCTTCTCGCAAGTCGGCGCGAGGCTCAGATCAGACCCGATCAGGAGGTCGCTTATATAGGTGCCGTCTAGCTCTAACAGCCTGTTGAAGAAGTCGGTAGCGAAGCGTTTCGTATCGTGATTCTCTAGGACCAGGATTTAACTGGGGGCGCGATGCGGGGGAGTGACGAACAGTCCGGCTCGCTTTTTAGTTATGTGGACCTGGAGGCTCGGGTTCGGGTCGACCACCCGCTACGGGTGATCCGAGACTTGGCGAATGCGGCGCTGGGCGACCTTTCTGGGGAGTTCGGCAAGCTCTATACGAACGTCGGTCGCCCCTCGATCGCACCGGAGAAGTTGCTTCGGGCGATGCTCCTCCAGGCATTTTATGGGGTTCGCTCGGAACGGCATCTGATGGAATGGATGGAGTTCGATCTTCTGTTCCGCTGGTTCGTTGGGCTCGGGGTGGATGATGCGGTTTTGGGACCATTCGACCTTCTCGAAGAACCGCGACCGGCTGCTCGAAGGCGAGATTGCGGCCAAGTTCCTGAACGCGCTTTTGGCGCAACCAAAGGTCAAGCGTCTACTATCGAGCGACCACTTCTCGGTGGATGGTACGCTGATTGAAAGCCCGGGCTTCGATCAAGAGCTTCCGGAAGAAGGATGGCAGCGACAAAGACGAGGACGGTCCGGGACGCAATGCTGAGCGCAGCTTCCACAAGGAGAAGCGATCGAACGAGACATGCGAGCACGACCGATCCCGAGGCGCGGCTCTACAAGAAGGGTGACGGCCAGCCGGCTAAGCTGAGCTATATGGGCCATGCGCTGATGGAGAACCGCAATGGTTTAGCGGTCTTGGGTGGGGTGAGCCAAGCGACGGGCACCGCCGAACGGGAGATTGCGCTTGCCATATCGACAGGCGCGGGTGCGCGAAACGGATCACTCTGGGGGCGGATAAGGCCTATGATGTCACGCAGTTCGTCCACGAGCTGAGAGATAGATCGGTTACTCCGCATATTGCGATTGATGGACATCTGAGTAAGACCGGCAAGCGGCGCAAGACGGCGATCGACGCGCGGACCACACGTCACAGCGGCTACGACATCAGCCAACGCTGCCGCAAACGCATCGAAGAAGTCTTCGGCTGGATCAAGAGTTCCGCTGGCTTGGCCAAGATCAAGCTGCGAGGCCGCGACCGGGTGGATGCCGTGTTCGTCCTGGCGCTTGCGGTCTATAATTTGATCCGGCTTCCCAAGCTTCTGGCGGCACCGGCATGAGCATTCGGGGCAGATGGCAGGTCGTCGAGACACCGAGCTACGGCATGGCCTTGGCGAGCGCCTACATCCTGTTCGACGAGGCCGGCGGCGAATTCGCCTTCGATTGCCGCACAGGCTCCATTCATGGAACCTGCCACGGCGATGCCGCCGAGTTCGGCTGGCAGGGAAACGACGAAATGGAGCCAGCCGAGAGTGACGGCTAGGCCGAACTGCAGGATGACGGCTCACTCGAAGGGGAGATCTGCCTTCTCAACGGTGACAACACCGTTCAAAGACTTCTTCAACAGCCTGCTAGCTAGGGGCGGCTAGGTTGGTTCTTTGGCTCGGGCGAATCCGTTCGGAGATCAGAGTCCCGCTGCAGGTCGCGTAAACGAAGTCTCCGCGACATCGAAATCCAGAGATCGTCGGGCCAGCTATTTAGATCAATGTCGATCACAAGCGCAACGCAACCCACGCCCTGAGGAGGCGGCCCATACTTGGCACGCGAACAAGTGAACATCCGTGCGGCCCTTGCACCGGGGGGTGGGGCCGGATCATCGGCGCCTTTTCGTGTGGCATATCATTTGCAAGGGGTCATGCGGGCTGGACACGGCCAGGTGCCGCGCCATGCCCCAACAGCCCGACGCACCTCATACCCGGCAGTGTGCGTCGGGCTTCGCGCTGTTTCAGCGTCCACGCTCGGCCGCATTCACCGGTGCTAAGTCGGATGTAGAGTGGTTCGATAGGCCGAGACCGCGCTGCCGTTTCACTTCGAGAAAGTGGGACACTATGGTATCCATCCGAGCTAGGCCGCGGACAGAGGCTCACCGATTCCACCGCTTGAGGAGTTCGGGGTCTTCCTTGTGCATCCTGATGAGCTCCGTCAGGTTCTCGATGCCAAAGTCGGTGAACGCCATGACCTGGTCGTCACCTATGCCGTAAACCCAGATGACGCCATCCTCTGTGTCCATTCCGTTGGCCACGTCCCAGAGCCAGTCCTCGTCTTCGCCGAGGTCTTTTGCGACGCGAGCGATGGTGAAGACGGCGTGAACCTTGTTGACGTGCATGGCTACACCGCCTGGGTGGAGGACCTCGACGCGGGAGGCGTCCAGTTCCAGGGCAACAACTCGTGCAGGCGGTTCTGCGGCATGTCGGCGATGCGTGTGAAGACGTCGGCAAGCCAGGCTTTCGGGTCGATGTCGTTGAGACGCGCCGTCATGATAAGCGTGGCCATCACGGCAGCCCGCGCCGCGCCGCGATCAGAACCGGCGAACAACCATGCCTTTCTTCCCAGCGCCGTTTACCGTTCATTCTGCCCATGTCGGGGAGGATTTCGAGGTCCACTATCGCTGGCATCCCTATTTTGGCCGGATGGTGAACGTGCGTCGTGTGGAGCAACGCGCGACAGGTCAGTTTTTGCGGATCCGAGCCCCATTGGGCACGGTCACCACGATTCCCGGCTGGATGGTAGATCCAATCGCGTGCGCGGGGATGACCTCCGGGCCACCACAAGTTGATCTTGCCGCATTGTCAGAGCTGAAGAGACTGGTCACAGCGCTCGCCGTTTCCACAAACTCCCCGAGCGATCGAGTCGCATGGGAGAACGCCGATGAAGCAGGAGCGCGTAGCTGCACAGATTTCAGACGGGCAACTGAGCCTGATATTCGAGCCAGACAGGCTGGACAGGATGAACGAGGCGGCGCGGGTGAAGGCGTTACTGACGCTCGCCCAAATCCTCATGCAGGCCGCCGGCCTGGTAGTCGAGGAGCTCGGTGATGCCCGACACTGACCAGATCCCGGAAGCGCTCTTGAAGCGCAAAGCTGTCGTCTATGTGCGGCAGTCAACGCAATCCCAGGTGATGGCCAATCTGGAGAGCCAACGGCGACAGTACGATCTTGTGGATATTGCGCGCCGGCACGGCTTCTCCGACGTAGAAGTCATTGATGATGACCTCGGCCGTTCGGCGAGTGGAACGGTGGCTCGGCCCGGCTTTGATCGGCTGGTCGCATGGTTGTGCGCAGGAGCCGTCGGCGCCGTAATTTGCTTCGATGCATCGCGGCTCGCGCGCAACGGCCGCGATTGGCATCATCTGCTTGAGTTGTGCGGGCTTGTCGAAGCGAGGGTGATTGATCACGACGGCGTTTATAATCCTTGCCTTCCGAATGATCGGCTCTTGCTTGGCATGAAGGGAAGCATAAGCGAGTTTGAGTTGGGCATAATCCGGGCACGGATGCTAGACGCAGCCAGGGCGAAGGCCCAACGTGGTGAGCTACGCTTATCAGTGCCGTTCGGTTATGTCTGGCATCGCGAAGCCGGTCTTGGCCTGGATGCTGACCTGCGTCTGCAAGAGGTGATTCGACTTATCTTCACTCGCTTTCGCGAACTTGGTAGCGCTCGCCAGGTGCTGTTGTCGATGAAGGCGGAGCAAATCCACTTCCCCCGACCAGCTGATGAAGGTCGCATGACAAACTTCGTTTGGCAGCCCATCCGCTACCGCAATGTGATCAGTGTGCTGAAGAATCCCTTCTATGCGGGTGTTTACGTATACGGCAAGAGCGAGAAGCGGACCGCGATTGTCGAAGGGAGAGCGCGGCGGACCTACGGGCACTACAAACCGGCGGGCACCTGGGATGTGATGATAAAGGATCATCACGAAGGGTACATCACCTGGGATGACTACGAGCGCAACCAGAAGCAATTGGCGCTTAACGCCTACGGTCGCTCAGATGGTGCAAAATCAGGCCGGGGCGGCCAGGCGCTCTTGTCGGGCATTCTGACGTGCGCTCGTTGTGGTCAGCGCCTGAGCGTCAGCTATAGGGGCGGTCGAATCAGCTACCCCGTCTACCGCTGTGACAAGGGTAGTCTGGCAGGTCGGCTTCGCTGTATGATATTCGGTGCTTCAAAAATCGACGCGGCAGTTGCACGAGAACTGTTACGAGCGGTAGAACCCATGGCGATCGAGGCCGCGTTCGAGGCGCAGCGCATGCAACGGGAACGCCAAGACGACAAGCGCCGGATCCTTGATCTGGAACTCCAGCAAGCCCGGTACGATGCCACGCTTGCTGAGCGCCGCTACGCCGCCTGTGACCCCGATAATCGCCTGATCGCTGCGCAGCTGGAGAAGAACTGGGAGTACGCTTTGCGCCGTGTGCGCGAGCTGGAAAATCGCCAGAATGACCATCAGTCATCCGGCCACGCGGTCGATCCCGGCACCTTTGCCGATCTGGCGGATAACCTGTCCGTAGTCTGGAAATCCCCTGATGTGACGATGCGCGCGCGCCAGCAGCTGCTGCGAGCCTTGATTGTCGACATCATCGCGGACGTCGACGATACGAGACGCGACGTTGTGCTCACGATCCATTGGCAGGGTGGGCAGCACTCCGAGCTTCGGATCCGCAAGCCGCGCTCCGGTGAACACGGCTCCTCCACGGCGGAAGATGCCTTGGCTGTTATCCGCAGCATGGCCGGGCGCTGGTCTGACGAGCACATCGCCGCCACGCTCAATCGGATGGGCTTGCCCACCGGCATGGGTAAGACCTGGACAGCACATCGGGTCAGCTCTATTCGCCGTGTGCGTGGCATCCATGCCTACCGTTCAGCGGAAAAAAACGGCGAATGGCTTACGCAGATCGAGGCCGCAAAAGCGCTCGGTGTCTCAAGTCATATGATCCGCCGCCTTGTCTCCAGCGGCGTTCTTCCTGCTGTGCAGGTTGTTCCGCGAGCGCCCTGTCAGATTCGAGCTGCCGATTTGGCATCCGAGGCGGTCAAAACAGCGATTGCCCGAAAGGGTCGCCCGTCTCGCGAAATTGACGCGGACACGCTTCCAATGTTTACAAGCACTTGAAGAAGGGGCGCACAATGACTCAAGGCTTGCAAAACCACGCAACGCTCGCTCGGCTGCATTGTTGGTCAGGCAGATCCGTCCGTCGTGGACGAAGCGAGCAAAGCCATCCCATCGGTTGAGCAGATAATTGATCGGCTTGATCACGTTGGACGAACGCGAGAGCCGGGCAGATTCCGCCCGGAGCCAAGCCTCAAGGTCGGTCAGCAGTGGCGCGCTTCTTTCTCGGCGGATCTGCAGCCGCTCCTCAGCGCTCAGCCCATAGATATCGCGCTCGATCTCGAACAATTGGTCAATCCGACGAACCGCTTCCAGCGCAACGGGCGAGATCGCCGTCGCCGATCTTCCGCGGCGAGCGTTCTGGGCGATGTCGGCAAGTTCGAAGAACGCCCTCCGGCCATGTGCCCAACAGAAGGCGGGCGTGGCCGGCAACGCCTTGCGTCCGGGATCGAAGAGAGCGTTGAACCCGCTATAGGCATCGGCCTGCAGGATCCCAGCGAAGGTCTGAAGATGCCGCGCGGGATGCTCGCCGCGCCGATCACGTGAGGCGTAGAACAGCGCGGCCGGTGGATCTCGCCCGCCGAATGGCCGATCGTCGCGAACATAGGTCCAAATCCGGCCGGTATCTGCTTTTCCTTTTGCGAGGATCGGGATCTTGGTGTCGTCGCCATGGAGCCTATCGGCGGAGAGCACATAGGCTTCGATCAATTCAAAGATGGGTCTGACCGCAAAGGCTCCGGCGCCCACCTGGTCCGCCAGCGTCGAGACCGACAGGGCGATCCCCTCACATTTGAAGCGCTGGCTCTGTCGATTTAGCGGCTGATGCTGACCAAATTTGTCGAACAGGATCGTCGCCAGAAGCTGGGGTCCGATATAGCCCCGCGGCGTGGCATGGAAGGGCGCTGGCGGCTGCGTGATCGCCGCGCAATCCCGACAACTGAACTTCTCCCGGACTGTGTCGATGACCTTGAACCGGCGTGGGATCTCCTCCAGCGTCGAGGTCACGCTTTCGCCGAGCTTCGACAGCCGCGTCGACCCGCAGCAGGGGCATTGCGTCGCAGCCGGCAGCACCACGCGTTCTCGCACGATGTCGTCGGGGAAGGGTTGACGCACCGGCCGCTTGCGCTCAAACGAACGCACCGTCTGCGTCTTCCCGGCCGTCTTCTCGGCAGCCAGCTCATCCTCGGTCGCGTCCGCCTCGAGTTCCTCAAGCTCAAGCTCCAGCTGATCGAGCAGCCGTGCCGACCGCTCGGAGCGAGTGCCATATATCGTGCGTCGTAGCTTCTCGATCTCGAGCTTGAGATGGGCAATCAGCGCTTCGGTGCTCGATTGCTTCGCCTGGGCATTGGTCGCTTCAGCAAGCCTGGCTTCCGCCGCAAGCCTGGCCGTGCGTTCGGCCAAAATCATTGCATGCGCGGCGGCAAGATCGGGCGGCAGGTCGGCGCTGGAGTCCATGGCCAGATGGAATCACATTCGCTGCCAAACTCAAATGACAAAGTCTCAGCCTACGCTGGTCGGACGCCAGGACTCTTGGGGATTGCGCCAGTCGATGCCGGACAGCAGATAGCTCATCTGCGCCTGCGAGATCGACACCACGCCGTCCGCCAGCGACGGCCAGACAAAACGACCTCTCTCGAGTTTTTTCGTAAACAGGCATGCTCCCTGGCCGTCATGCCAGATCACTTTCAACAAATCGCCCCTGCGTCCGCGGAAGCAGAACAAATGACCACTCAGCGGATCACGGCGCAGCACTTCTTGCACCTGCAACGACAATGAGGCGAAGCCTTTGCGCATGTCGGTGTGGCCCGTCGCCAGCCATACCCGAACTCCCGTAGGAACCGGAATCATCGCGGATCCAAAATCTCGATGATCCGGCGAAGCGCCTCAATGTCGACGCCCGCATCAACAATGACGCGCCGCCCGCCAGCCAGCTCGATCTCGATCCGACGCTCCGTCGAATCTGCGGGCGCGCTCTCCGATGACGCCGCCACCGACGCCGCGGGCACCCCCTCGGCCACAACTGCCCTGACAAAGCCAGCCTCGGATTTGGTCCGGGTCGCCGCGAAGGCTCTTCGCCAGGTCACCAACAGAGAACGCGACAAGCCGTATCGCCGCGCTGTCGCCGCAACGAGGCGGGGCTCGGACATGCTTTCTAAAACAATCCGCGCCTTCTCCTCCTCAGACCAACGGCGGCGCCGGCCTGTATCAACCACTTCCAGTCGATTCAGAGTACTGATCGTATGGCTGTCCATACGTACAGTTCTCAACCATCAGGCCAGCCCGCCGCAAGGCGGCTCCCCTCGGAGGCTTACACACTATGTACTGGCGCCGGTGCAACAACAAAGACTCTTGGTGGTCCTGGCGTGGGCAATCACTTCCCGGCGTATGTGGAGAACACGTTTGTCAACTTGCATACGCTAGATCGCGCGACCGGATTTGCCGAATTGAATAACGTGCGCGAATTTCCGGAACAGCTCGGTCATCCGTTGGTTGCTTGTCTTTCCTGCTACAGGATGGGCGACATCTCCTATGTTCGGTGTCGAAACGGCCGCGCCCCATGCGCGCGCTGAACGAAATCGGCGAAGACGTTTCCCAGCACCAAACCGACGTGCCTAAGTTGCCTCTAAGATCCTGGAGGCCGCGATCCGCAAAGAGAGGTCAATCGACGACCTCAAGCGTATAGGCCAGAAGGCGCTTGCCAATGCGGCCATCTTGTGTCGCCAGCTTGGCAGCTTTGGCATGTCATTTCGCTCATGAGAACGCATAGACGACCCAGCAGATACCGGCCCAGAGGAGAGCGCTGACAAGCATCGCCGCAAGCGGCCAGGAATTCAATCTGATCCGCGACTGCGAAGCATCAGGACGCAATGCGCGATCGGCTTTACCGCCTTCAAGCACGCGCGGTTTTGGTTTGCACCAGCGCGTCATCCGTGCACCATCCTTGCGCTGTGCAAGTTGATTAGGGTCACAGCAATTCGAAGATCACCAAGCGAAGTGAACTGCGTCTCGATGCCGATAGGATTGGCGTCGTGAGGCTGGCGAGCCTGATTGTCAGCCTGGCCGACTACCAGAGTCGCGCATCGTTCAGCTGAGGTTGAAATGCCGTGCCTTGTTTGATGTGACTGTAACATTGTCCATTCGCGCCGCATCTCAAAGTGGCCCCATGACCGGCCTCCGCTTGATGGTGTCGCTATCTCCTTGGTAGGTTGAAGGTGACTGCCACATGAGGTCTGCCTATTGTACAGCTACAACCGGCCTTCAGCACCGCATTGATCAGGCTCAATCGAGCAAGTCTCATTGTGAATTCCTATTTCAGTGACCAGCGGCCGACCTTTAACTGCGGCATCTTTCACTCAGCAATCGTATCCGTCCGGTGAAGCTTTCAATTACCCATAACTTTGACCACTCGGGCTGATCCGCCGATCGGCCAAATCTTGAATCGAAAGAATCACTTGTGATTCCTTGCTGAGCACCTGATTCGCGAGGGGTGCTCTATGGGGCTGACATTAAGGGATCGATCGGCAAAAGGCAGTTTGCGGTCCTTGAAAGGTGAATGTTGGATTGATCGAGAGAGTAGTGGATGCGAGTTTAGGGACGCGCGGCTCGGCGACAGATTCCGCAAGCTGCTCACGCAGATTGGAAGCGCCATGGGACAGAGCATTCCGCTCGTCTGCCAGGATTGGGCGAATACCAAGGCAGCCTACCGGTTCTTCTCTAATGACCGGGTCAGCGAAGCGGACATTCTGGCCGGCCATTTCCAATCGACACATGATCGTGCCGCCGCTGAAGGTCTCGTTCTTGTGCTGCACGATACAACCGAGTTCACCTATCAACGCGAGAAGTCAGAAGCGATCGGCATCACCAAGAGCATAAACAGTGGACGGGATAAGGCGGGTCGCCTCAGATCGCACACGGTTTGCGGCATCCTGATGCATTCGAGCCTCGCGGTCACAATCGAGGGGGTGCCGCTGGGGTTGGCGGCAGTTAAGTTCTGGACCCGGAAGAAATTCAAGGGGACGGCCGCGCTTAAAAAGAAGATCAATCCGACCCGGATTCCCATCGAGAAAAAGGAAAGCGTCCGATGGTTGGAAAATCTCAAGCAGTCTACCCAACTCTTGGATCATCCGGGACGATGCATCCATATTGGCGATCGCGAGAGTGACATCTACGAGCTTTTCTGCGCGGCACAGGAGATCGGAACTCATTTCCTGATCAGGACCTGCGTCGACCGCTTGGCTGGAGACGGGAATCACACGATCGCCGACGAAATGGACGAGGTCGCCGTCAAAGGGCTCCATCGCATCGAAGTCAGAGACAGCAACGGCGATCCCGACCAGGCCGTTCTTGAGATCAGGTATCGCAAGATTCGCGTCCTGCCGCCGATCGGAAAGCAGAATCGCTATCCCGCTCTGACCCTGACGGTGATCCATGCTGAAGAGCGCGGGACGCCGAAAAACAGAAAGAAGATCGATTGGAAGCTGATCACCGACCTGCCCATTGGTTCCCGCACCGACGCCATTGAGAAGCTCGAATGGTATGGCTTGAGATGGAAGATCGAGGTGTTCCACAAGATCCTCAAATCGGGCTGCAAAGCTGAGGAGTCGAAGCTCAGGACCGCCCAGCGTTTGACCAACCTGATCTCGCTCTTTTGCATCCTGAGTTGGCGGGTCTTCTGGATGACGATGCTCAACCGTTCCGCCCCAGACACGCCGCCAACCGTCGCGTTGACCGCGACTGAAATCGGCGTGCTCGATCGCCTCGTCAACGACAAACCAAAAGCAAAAAAGAAAATGCTCTCGCACTATCTTATCAAGATCGCCCGGCTCGGCGGTTATCTCGCCCGCGCCAGCGATCCGCCTCCCGGCAATACCGTTATGTGGCGTGGGCTGTCACGCCTCACCGACATCGCGCTGGGCGCGACGGTTGGAGGAGAATTTGTGGGTAGCGATGGTCCTCGAGCCAGGCCTCGTGGCGCTCGACGGTCAGCGCCCGCACCAGCCTTAGGCAGCTCTCGGCATTGGGGAAGATTCGCACCACGTAGGTGCGCCGCCGGATCTCCTCGTTGAGGCGCTCCAGCAT
>NZ_JBVBEF010000138.1:0-15330 GCF_055456055.1 Bradyrhizobium sp. LeoB3 | reverse complement strand
GCAGCGCGCCACCCATAGCGCCGTAGCAAGCGCGGCTTGCTTGGAGGGCAGACCGCGGCCCGTTACCCCATCTACGGCGTCGCGATCAGCTCTCTTCGCGTGAAGGCGGCTTGCCGAGCGCGCGTTTCAGATACGTCGTCAGCCTCGGATATCTGCGCAATTCCCGCGCGGCCCGATCGCGGAGCGCATGGGGCAATCCGCGCCAGCTCAAGGCAGCGCTGATATCGAGCAATGGCAGGCGCTTGACTCCAAAACGGCGCTTGTAGGCGTAGTTGCCGATCGAGAAATCGAACTCGCGCACACCCTGCTTGTGCAGCGCCGCCATGGTGCGCTCGATGATCAGCCGGCCCGGCGAACAATTGCTCCATTTGTCACCGGCGTTGCTGATGCGGATCATCACATAGCGCGAACCGTTGCGGACACCGAGCAGCGTCGCCACCACCTCCTCGCCCGCTGTCAGGGCCGACACGATGGCGTAGCCGCTGCCGGTGCCGCTGCCGACCAGGGTGCGATAGAACGCGGCGCTATTCTCGTCATTGAGAATGAAATTGACTCCCAGGCTCTGCATCCGCGAGCTTTGCTGAGCCTCGGTGGTCGTGAGAATCCGAAGCGCTTCATCACTGTCCGCGGCGATCGCGAAGTTCGCCGTCGGATCGCGCGTAAACACGCGCCAGCTCCGCTCCAGCTCCTTGCGCACCGTCCGCTCCAGCGTGTAGCGCCAGGCGTCGTAATCGTCGCCCGTGGTGACGAGGTTGCCATTAACCGGGCAAACCGCCGCGCCATCGAGCAGCGCCAACGGATTGGGCCGGCCGTCGAGATCGGATGTGACCTTGCGCAAGCGGATCAGATCGGCGCCGCCGGGCAGCCTGCGCAACGCGGCGCGCAGGTCGCGCCAGAACGCGCGCGCTGCCGCGGCATCGCGCGGCGCGGCGGGCCCGAGCAACGGCGCATTGTAATCGGTGAGATCAAGGTCTGCGAACGCGATGGTTTGCATGCTGCCTTGCCGATGACGGATCAACGGCAACAGCGCGGCGGGCTCGCCGGTCGCGGCATCGGTGACGAAGGCGATCACCGGCGAGACGCCGTCGGTATCGGCGAAGGCGGCGTACCAGGCTTCATACCATAGCGGATTTTGGAACGCTGTCGGCGGAGCGAATGCGCCCCACCGCGCCGCGGCCTGCTTCCAGTCCGCAAGAATCTCGATGCGGTAGCCGGCCGCGCGTGCTTCTGCCCGCGCCGAGAGCCTGCCCGCCGATGTCGCAAGGACCGTCATCGCCGCATGCCGCGCTCACGCCGCATTCGGCAAGTCGACGATCTTGCCAAGCTCGATCTCGTCGAGACGGAAGTCGATCGGGCGGCGCACGGCGCGCTCGCGCTTCACCCAGTTACCGTCGCGGAGGAGCTTCTGCATCACCTGCTTGGCAAAGAAGGACGGACCGTGCAGGCTGCGGCTCTTCGGCGTGTAGCCGAAACGATGACGCAACATGCCATTGGCGAGATTGAGGATCTGGGCGCGCCGGATCTCGTCGTCGACGTAGGACACCGTCATCGAGATGTTGACGACACCGAGATTCTCGACCCGATGCGGCGCATTCAGCGGCCAGTTCAACATCTGGCCGGGCTCGAGATCGATCACCTGCGCATGCTGGTCGTACCAGGACGCATAGGGAATATCGACCTCGACGTCGAACAGCGCGATGTCTTCGAGGTGCTCCGGCCGGATGAACGGCGGTGTGTTCGGATAGATATAGACGCGTTTGCGGCCGGCGATCTGGATCAATCCCTGCCCCGGCAGGTCGGAGTGGTAATAGACCTGCGCGTCCGGCGAGGAGATGAGGATGCCTGCCTGATGCGTCGGCGCATCAAAGCTGGGAACCTTGGCCGCGACCTCCGCAAACATCTGGTCGACCATCACGCGGAAACGGCGATCGACGGCAGTGATGTTGCGCAGGTTGAGCCAGAGACCGCCACGCGAGATCGCCTCGATCACCTCGCGGCCACTGAGCTTGCCGATCTCGCCTTCGCGCCAGACCCGGCTGGAACCCTTCGCACCTGTCTTGACCAGGCTGTAATGCTCGCGCGGATAGTTCTCGATCAGCTTCGCGAGTTCTCCCATCGAGAACGCGGGCTGCTTGTGCATCGCATGCTCGAGCCGGATCGGCTGATGGCTCCAGAGCTCCGAATGGGTGTCGTCCCATTTGGTGAAGATCTTGCCTGTCGTCATGTCGCGCTCCTGGTCGCCTTGCGTCGTTTTGATCGTTCCGATGTCCCGTTACGGGACGAACGGGCAGCCTTCACGCCAGGATTGGCAAGATCGGTGCCGGCACTGTTTCGGGCGCTTACCGGAAGCTAAGGTCTGCGCGGTATGGCTAACCGAGATCACCCCGGAAGCCCTGCCGCTGCGCGATGACCTCCACACCCCGATATCGGGCGCTGTTCCTCGGCGCGGGAGCCGAGATGCATTGCGGCGTCGGGCAGTTCACGCGGTTGTTGACTGACGCGATCGAAAAGCTCGATCCCGGCAGTAGCCAAACGTTAACCCTGACGCGCGGCCGGGGATCGCTCCGCGACATCTGGCGCGCGGTCGGCTCGGCGCAGAGCGTCATCTGCAATTTTCCGATCGTGGCCTGGAAGCGTGTGATCCTGCGGCCGCTCATCGCGCTCGCAATCGCGAAGCTCCGGCGGCGCAAGGTCGTCCTGGTCGAACATGAATGGGCGGGGCTGAACTGGATGCGGCGGATCACCTACATCCCCGCGGTGTGGCTTGCCGACAGCATCGTCATGTTCTCGCCGCTGGTGCGGAAGGAGCTTGCCGATGACGCTGCGGTCAGCTCCGCCGTGACGAAATCCGTGTTGGTGCCACTGCCGCCCAACGTCGAGGCGCCCTCGAAGATCGAAGACTCCGAATTGCGGCAACGGCTATCGGCGGCACGCGCCAACGGGCGATTGGTAATCGGCCATTTCGGCTCGATCTATCCGGGCAAGCAGCCGAATGCGCTGCTCGAGATCGGCGCGATCCTGAAGGCACGCGGATTGCGGCCGCTGCTGGTCTATATCGGCTCCTTTATTCGCGGCGTCGACAAGGTCGAGGAGAATTTCCACGCCCGCGCCGCCGAGCTTGGCCTCGGTGAGGACGTGATCGTCTCCGGCTACGTTGCCTCGGATGCCGAAGTGTTCGGCCTTTTCGGCGAGGTCGACGCCTTCTGCTATCCGCTGGACGAAGGCATCACAGCCCGCCGTTCGAGCATCCTCACCTGCGCGCAGGCGACCCGGCCGCTGGTCGCGACCGGCCCCGCACTAGCGGACGAGTTCGACCATCATCCGCGCTTCAGGCAGTTGATCGATCGCGGCGCGATCGTCCTGGTTCCGCGCGGATCGGCGGGCGAGGCCTATGCTGATGCGATCCTGGCCGCGGCGAAGCAACCACCGCCGCAGGCGCCCTTCGATTTCACCGGCTGGTGGCACGATGTGGCAACGACGGTGGCGACCGTCATCTATGCCCGCAAACGGAAGCGCGCGAGATAGTGCAGGCCGAACACGGCGATCAGAAACGTCGCCCAGATCGGATCGGCGCGGTCGAGGAAGAAGCTCTCCATCGACGACAGATAGAGCCCGAACAGCCATATCCGCAGGAACATCATCGACAGCGGGCCGTCATTGCCACCCTCGTCGGCGGCCTGGAAGTCGCGCAGCGGCTTGACGACAACAGCGGCCATCAGAAGCACGAGACCCGGCAGGCCGGTGCCGAGCGCGGTGTCGAGATAGCCGTTATGGCTGTGCGAGGCGTAGCCTGCCCATTCCTTGCCTTCCTTCAGATTCGTGATCGCGTTGCTGCCCCAGAAGGCTTCGAAGCCATAGCCGGTCAGGAGCCGCTGATGCAGCGAATCGACGGCAAAGACCCAGATGTCGGAACGGCCGGTGAAGCTGGTATCCAGCGGCAGCAGCTTTGCGATTGACGCCAGCGTGTCGCTCAGCACCGTGCCTACGCTAAACAGATTGAGCACGATGAGCGGCAGCAACAACATCAATCCGCGTCCCCACAAGGAACGAACGAACGACGTCAGCGAGGTCAGCAGCAGCACGGCCAGGCAAAGCGAGATCGAGCTCTTGCCCGCGGAATAGACCAGGAACAAGGCCGAGAGCGCCATGACGATGACGCCGGAGATCCATCCGCCGGCGCGGATGAAGTAGACGCCGAGGAACATCATCATCGCCATTATCGCAGCGGCGACGTTCTTGTGCCCGAACGCGCCACGCCAATTGCCGGCGAGCGCCGGCTCCTGCGGGTCCGTCGCCAGGTGGATCGACAGGTTCGGAGCCAGCAAGATTCCGAGGTAGCAGGTCGCGAGCAAGACCAGCGCGGCGATGCTGAACCAGCGCATCAACTCGCTCTGCGACTTCGGCAACAGCATTACCGTTGCCGTGACCACCACGACGAATACCGACAGCGCAAAGCGGCGGCTCGAGGTGGCCGGATCGAACGACAGTACGACCGTCAGGCAAAGCCAAACCCCGAACAGCACATAGGCCGGGGTCAGCAGCGACGCCAACGCGGGCATGTTGTCGCGCATGGTCAACACGAGCATCAGCACCATGAGCAGGCCGAACAGCGCGTAGAGCACGGCCTCCTTGCCGGAGGTCACCTCACCGACGCGCATGTCGCTGAGGTCGTCGAACGGATGCAGCGAGATCCACACCAGCAGCAGGATGCCGATGAAGGCCGCGGCGCGAACGAAATCCATCACCGGCCTCCGCCACACATCGGCGAAGACAGCCCGGGCTTCGGACGTGATGAGGAACTCGGTCACGAAACGATCTTCGAGGCGGCGTAAGGCTGTGGCTCGACGCCGAGCACTGCAAGCGCGCTGCCCACCGCGACCATCATCGGATGCATGGCGATGATCGGTTGATGTTCTTTCAAGACAATGCGCGTAGCGCGGAACAGCGAGAACGGCACCAGGCCGAACATCTTGGCCATCACAGCGGCACGCGACCACGTCGACTGCGCACCCTTGCGCTCGATGTGATAATTGATCGCACCGATCCGCAGGCCGCGCCGCACCATCCAGCCGAGCTTGGTCCGGCTCCGCGGCACCGTCTCCGAGATGGTCGCATCCGTCGCCCAGTAGAATCGGAAGCCGGCGCGGCGGGAGCGTGCGAAGAAATCATGGTCGCCGCCACCTAGGAAATTGAAGCGCAAATCGAACGCGGGACTGCCGAGGCGGGCGAACACCTGTCGCCGGATCAGGCAATTGCCGCAGCCATAGATCACGGGCACCGGCCCGCTGTTATGATAGGCCGGCGCAAATGCCGGATGACGCTTCAGGCCGCGCTTGCGCTCGTCGTCGAAATGCGGCCAGACCGGCCCGCCGATCACGTCCGCCCCGGTCGTCTCGGCGGCCTCGATCATGCGCTCGAGCCAATCCGGCGAGGCGATCTCGTCATCGTCGATCATCAGGAAGTTCGCGGCCTGCGGGAAGGTTGCGAGCGCCGTCTCGAAAGCTGCATTGATGGCGTAACAGTTGCCTTGTCGGGGTTCGACGAGGCAGAGGCCATTCAGCTTTCTCGACGCCAAAAATTCCGCGGCCACCGGCGCGCTTTCACAATTGGCCGCATCGTTCTCGACCACTACGACCGCAAAGCGGCGCGCGGTGTGCTGCGCGGCAACCGATTCCAGCGTCAGCCGCAGATGCTGCGGCCGGCGGAAGCTCGGGATGCAGACCACGGTCTCGACCGAGCAGTCGAGCCCGGGCGAGGCCGCGACCCAGGCGCGGTCCGTTGCAAGAAACTCGGTCGCAATCGACATCTTGTTCATGGCTTCAATCCCAATCCGCGACACGCCGTCCCAGAACGGGTCACGCCACCATCATGGGACGCAATCGTCCCGAAATCGTTGATGAGCGGAGCCGCACGAAAGCGATTCGCAGGGTATGGCCGGGTCATGGCAAAATCCGATCCAGCCGCGCACGGCGCTGCGACGATCTCTTGCGAGGGTTAATCGGGGGACATTTCGCGCGGTTTGCGCTCGACCGCATTCGATCCGCACCGATGCGCGCGCGAGGGCCTGCGCGTTGGCAGCAATTCGTTAAGGTTAAACCCGTCGCGAGCGCCGGCACGAAGAGCCTTCATCCCCACTGGCATTCGATTTGCTGTCTCTCGGTACGACAACAAAATCGATCGAGACCGTAACAACACTCGCAAACGTCTGAGGTTTCACCTTGAAAGCGCTAGATCTCGTTTCGCTGGGCACAAAGCATGTCCGCAACGCGCTGTCGGAAGAGCTCTATCTGCGCACCGGCCGCGATGTCACCCGGCCGGCCGCGATCTTCGCGGAGGTCGTCGAGCGTTGCAATTACAAGTGCCGCTATTGCGATTATTGGCGTCGCCCGAACTACCGCGAGGAGATGTCCATCGAGGAATGGCAGCGCGCGCTCTCCAGCCTGAAGGAATTCATCGGCGCCTATCATGTCGAATTCGCCGGCGGTGAGCCCTATATCAAGAAGGGCTTCCTCGACCTCGTCCGGTTCTGCCGCGACAACGACATCCATTGGGGCGTGACCACCAATGGCGGCGCCTATCTTAACAAGAAGATCGTCGCGCAGACGGTCGAGGCGCATCCCTTCAACATCAATATCTCGATCGACTCGCGGGATCCGAACATCCACAACTATTCGCGCGGTGTCGAGAATTCGCTGAACGACATCGTGCAGGGCATTCGGAATGTGTCCGAGAAGCGCCGCGCCGAAGGATTGGATTTTCCAATCATCATCAAGCCGGTCGTGCACCGGCTGAACTTCCGCCATCTCCCGCAGATGGTCGACTGGATCCAGCAGATCGGCGCCACCGCGCTGAGCTTCCAGCCGGTCGAGATGGGCACGCAGGAGGTCGAGGACGAATTGTGGATCGGCGAACGGGAGATGGACGATCTGATCGCCGTCCGCGACGAGCTGCTG
Source organism: Bradyrhizobium sp. LeoB3 (assembly GCF_055456055.1). NCBI lineage: Bacteria > Pseudomonadati > Pseudomonadota > Alphaproteobacteria > Hyphomicrobiales > Nitrobacteraceae > Bradyrhizobium > Bradyrhizobium sp. LeoB3. Next base: position 8,377 of record NZ_JBVBEF010000138.1, on the reverse strand, counting down.
CGGCTGAAGCGCCAGGGCGCGCCGATCCTCAACGGCGAGGCGGTGCTGAACGCCTGGCCCAATCATTTTCGCCGCGAGAAGGCCCCGCCCGAGGTCATGCCCTGCAGGGTCGGCATGCGCAACTATTTCATCCGCTCCGACGGTCGCCTCGAGGTCTGCTGGTTCTTCAAGCCGATCGGCAACGTCCGCACGCAGACCGCGCGCGAGATCTGGTACAGCGAGGAAGCGCGTATGCGCCGCAAGGAAACCGTGGCCTGCGACAAGCTCTGCCTCTTCACCTGCCTTGCCCAGCGCACGCTGCAGGACAAGCTCAAGATGGGCCTGACCCTGTTGACCGGAACAAAGGCCCAGGCGAACGAAATCAACAGCAATCGCACCCCGGGTGAAGCGGCAGCGTAACCCGGGACCGCCGGTAAACGTTGCTGGAGATATCCCGGGTTGCGCTGCGCTCCACCCGGGCTACGAGGTCACCTACCTCCGAACAGCTTTCGGAACAGCTTTTCCGACTCCGGGAAGCGGCCGGTGTCGATCTGTGTCGGCCATAGGCCATCGACGTTGAAGTAGGCCGCATAGGCGATGCTGTCGCTGTTCTCGACGAACCAGTCGTGCATTTTCTGGATGAAGTAAGGATTGTCGCCGGCATGGCCGACGCCCCACTCCGGAAAGCTGATGCGCTTGCCGTGGCGCGCGGCGAAATCGCGATGCCATTCGAGACCGAACGGCGCCTTGAGGTAAAGCGTCTGCCAGCGCTCCTCCACCGAGCCTTCCGATTTGAAGTCGTAGACGTCGAGCCCGATATAGTCGACGACGTCGTCGCCGGGATAGGCCAGGTCGGCCGGCATCTCCTGCGCCCCCCAGCCGGGACACCAATCAAACTTGAACTCGCTGGACGCGCGGCGGAAGATCTCCGCAACGCGCCGGAACGCCCTGATATAATCGGCTTCCTGGCCCTTGGCGAACCAGCCCATCTGCGAAAGGTTCATCTCCCAGCCGAGCCGGATGATCGCGCGCGGCTGCGCATCGGAGATCGCGCGTGCCGCCGCCTCGAACTCGGAGTCGTGCAGGCCGTCCGCGACATCGACCAGCGGCGTTCCCGTGATCGTCAGCGGCATCGACCAGACCACGTTCCGTTTCGGATTAAGCCGTCTCCAGATGCCCGGCACCCAATCCACTTTGCGAAAATCTTCCCAGGTCGATTGGCCGTAGAAATCCATACCCAGCACAGATGAGGGCTTCTGCTTCAGCCATTTCTCCCAGGCCTGCAACGCATGCTCACGGCCATCAGCCTCCCAGTTCACGAAGGCGCCGGCAAACCGCGCAGGATCGGCACCGAGGCGGGAGGTTGCGCCGGCTGCGTCGCGCGCAGTGGCGACGTCGCCGAGAACTGCGCCGACCGAGGCCGTCAGCAGCCCGCCGACGAACCGCCGCCGGCTCAATCGTTCAATTCCAGCCATGTGCTGTCCTCGCGAGCTTGCGAAACAATGGCGTCAACCTCTTGCCCACCGTTTCAAAAGCGGACACCGCCGACGGAACGGCTGTGCCGAAACGAACTGATCGCACAGTCTTCGCATCACCCGCGGCGAGAGCCCGCGCAGAAATCCCGTAGTCCCACATGCACGCATACCCGCTCCGAACGGCATCGGCGATTCGCGGGTCACGCTCTGCAATATACGGGCAAGCCGCGCCGACGCACACGGAGCACGCCTTCTTATGGTTACTTCGCGCCCTTAACGGCGCGGCGATCATCAACGCAAACAAAATTAACCAACGGCGATCCCGGCCGCGGCCGATGCGCCGATTCGGCATCGATCTTGCTGAAAGGCTCACCGAGAAGAACCGCGGCTTGGAAAGCGACAACCGTGAACGTGATCGCCAGAGAGATCTACGAGATGGACCCAGTTGCGTTGTTAACCCCGACTTACGGGCGCGACCTGGAAATCTGTACCTTGCTTTGCGAGAGCGTGGACCGGCACGTCACCTCGTTCTCCAAGCATTATCTCCTGGTTCCCGATTGCGACCTGCCGCTGTTCGCGCCGCTCGCCAGCGAGCATCGCGTCATCATCCCGGCCTCGGCCTTCCTGCCCGACTGGCTGCGGCCGCTGCCGCGCATGATCCAGCGCCGCCGGCGCCAGTTCTGGTGGTCGCTGCGGGCCAAGCCGGTGAACGGCTGGCACGTGCAGCAGATCCTGAAGATCGCCGCCACCATCGCACTGCCTCACCAGCGCTTTTGCATCCTGGATTCCGACATTGTGTTCTTCCGCGACTTCGACCTGACGCGGTTCGAATATCCGAACGCGATCCCGATGCTGACCATGTCTGATGTGGTGACCGCAGACCAGCCGCGGCATTCGCGCTGGCTTGTGACCAGCCATGAACTGCTGGGGCTGCCGACGCCGCCGTTCCCGGCCGACGATTTCATCGGGCACATCATCTTCTGGGACAAGCAGACCACCCGAGCGCTGGCCGAGCGCATCGAGGCCGTCACCGGTCTCGACTGGATCGAGGCGCTGTGCAAGACCCGCGAGTTCTCCGAATACATGCTGTACGGCTATTTCGTACAGAACGATGCCGCGGCCTCGCTGCGGCATACCACGGTCCCGAGCACGCCCTGCGTCAGCTATTGGGACGATCCGCGGCTCAACAAAGGCGAGCTGCAGGATCTCTTGCGCCGCGCCAGCAAGGACGACGTCGCGTTCTCGATCGCATCCTTCTCCGGAACGCCAGTCGAGACCATCCGCGCCGCGATCGCCGACAGCAACGAGATCCTCTCGCTCACCAGCAGCGGAGAATGCACGGAGTTTGCGGCGTTATGCTGATCGGTCAAGCCAGCATCAACCTGACCGCTAACATCCTCTCGGCGCTGCTGGGGCTGCTCAGCGTGTTCGTTTTCACGCGGCTGTTCTCGCCGCATGATTACGGCGTCTATCTGCTCGGCATCGGCTTCGCCTCCGTGATCAGCGTGTTCCTGGTCGGCTGGTTCCGAAATCTGATCCTGAGCGAGCACGCCCGCAACGACGGCACCGACGTCCGCGGCCTTGTGCTGTCAGGCTATATGATCTGCTGCCTGACGGCGCCGATCGCCTATGTGCTCGCCCGGCTCGCGGGCCTCGACGGCACTGCGGCGTTTGCTACAGTTGTGCTCTCGGTCGCGATCGGCCTGTTCGAACTGACGCAGGACCTGGTTCGCGCGCGGCTGATGGCGCTTTCGGTGATGAAGGCGACGCTGGTGCGCGCTGTGTCCGTGCTCGCACTCGGCATTGTCGTCGCGCTGGTCAGCCCAAACGGCTTCTGGCTGTTGCTCTCTTCTGCCCTCGCCTATCTGCTCGCCGTGCTCGTGCAGTCGCGCACCGCCTGGCGCGGCACGCATATCAGCTTCGATCGCACCTCGCTCATGGCCGTGGCCAGGACCGGCCTGCCGCTGACGCTCTCGCTGACCCTGCTTGCGATCGCCAGCGTCACCGACCGTTTCATGATCGCCAACCTGGTCGGTGCGGCCGATGCCGGCCGCTATGTCGCCTCGCTCGACCTGGTCCGGCAGACGCTGATGATGCCGGCGATGAGCATGGCGGCAGCGTTTTTTCCGCTCGCCGTCCAGATCCACGCCAAGCAGGGTGACGGCGCGGTGCGCTCGCATCTCGCCGAATGTCTCGAGTTGCTGTTGTCCATCACGCTGCCGGCCTCGCTCGGTTTTGCAGTGATCTCCACCCATCTCGCCAACATCATCCTTGGCGCTGATTTTCGTGCGCTCGCGGCCGAGATCATGCCGGTGATCGCTATCGCCGTGGTGTTCCAGGTCCTGACGCAGCAATATCTGCATGCGAGCTTCCTGCTGTCGGGCCGCAACGGCTTCTATCTCGTCAACACCGCCTCGCTGATCGCGGCCAATGTGATCCTGTCCTATCTTTTGGTCAGCCACTACGGCACTGTCGGCGCGGCCTGGGCGCGGCTCGGCGCGGACATCATCGGCTTTGCCTGTGCGCTGGTGCTTACCCGCTATGCCTTCCGCGTTCCGCTGCCGCTCGGCCGGCTGGCGCTGGTCCTGATCGCCGCGCTCGCGATGGCGCTGACGGTCGCGGCGCTCGATCGCATCCTGCGCATTCCGGATCTCGCCGCCTGCATCGTGCTGGCGGTGGTTGGCATCCTCACCTACGCCGTCCTGGCCTGGCTGTTCGACATCGCACGCATTCGCGGCCGACTGAAGCATGGCCTCATGGCATTCAGAGCAAAATTCGCAAACAGCAACATTGGATAAGAGGCAATGACCGATACCCTTACCTTTGATCGCATTCATGCAACGCTCCCCGTGGTCGACGCGGCTGGGCCGGCCGCGCATCCACAGTCGCTGCTCGACCTGCCGCCGGGCGAAGCGCGGCAGAGTCTCCTCACCGTGCACAGCATCCTGGAGGCGGCGCTGCCGGCGGGCCTGCTCGCGATCTACGAGGCCGGCGGCGGCTCGACCAGCTTCCTGCCGCTCAAGGTGTTGCGCCGCAGCCATATTACCGTCGTCGACATCGACGAAGATCAGGTCAAGAACAACCAGTACGCACAGGCAACGATCCTGGGCGACATCCAGACCTATCGTTTCGCGCCGAAAAGCTTCGATTTCATCGTCTGCTACAACGTCATCGAGCACGTGCCCGATGTCGAGGCTGCGCTCAGCGGTTTCTGCGAGGCGATCAAGCCGAACGGCTTGATCCTGATCGGCGCCCCCAATCCGAAATCGCTATCGGGCGTGGTGACGAAGTATTCGCCGCATTGGTTTCACGTCTGGTTCTATCGCTATGTCCGCGGCGACAAGAAGGCCGGCCTGCCGGGCGAGGCGCCGTTCCCGACCCATTTCCATCCGCTGGTCACGCTGGGCAAGCTCGAAGCCTTCGCCAGGGCACATGGCCTGCAAGTGATCTACCGCAAGGTCTATGAGAGCCCGCGCTATCCGGAGATGCGCCTGCGCAAGCCCCTGCTCGCCGCGCTGGTCGATGCCGCCGCGAAAGCGATGAACTTCTTTCTCCCCGGCAGGACCGACGTGCGGCACGGCGACTACCACGTGATCCTGCGGAAGCTGTGAGAGAATGCGCGGGTTGTGGTCCGAAGCGGTCGTGAAGGTCAGCCACCGGCTGGCGATGCATCTGCCGGTCGATCGGGTCCGGCTGCGCAACGCCACGCCGATAGTCAGCTTCACCTTCGACGACCTGCCGAAGAGCGCGGTGACATCAGGCGCCGACTTGCTGGAGACACATGGCGCCCGCGGCACCTTCTATGTGTCGGGCGGGCTGGTCGGCGTCGATACGGCGGACTGGAGCTCCGGCGATGATGACGACGTGCTGTCGCTGCATCGCCGCGGCCACGAGATCGGCTGCCACACCTTCTCGCACCGGCGCGCCTGCGATCTCGATGAGACCTCGCTTGCCTGCGACATCGCCTGCAACCGCCGCTACTTCGACTTGCTCGATCCGTCGATGCAGATCGAAACCTTTGCCTATCCGTTCGGCTATGGCTCGTTCGCGCACAAATATCTGCTCAAGTCCAGATTTGCGACCTGCCGCTCGATCGTGGAGGGCGTGAACTTCGGCAATGTCGACCTGCAGTTCCTGCGCGCGATGCCGCTGATCGATCGCCGAATGGATCGCGATGCACTCGAGCGCGCCTTCGACGAGGCGCAAATCCATAACGGTTGGTTAATTTTCTACAGTCACGACGTTGCCACGCGGCCCAGCCTGTATGGCTGCTCGCCGGAACTGCTGAATCACGCGCTGGAAACGGCGGCGAAGCGGAATATTCCGGCGCTCACCATGGCAGAGGCGTTCCGATGCGCGAGCGCTTAAACGCTTTGTTTGCCTTTTCAGTGAATAGTCTCTCAAAGACTATGGTTAATTTTTCCTGCTGCGTTGTTGCCGCGCGGTCCGCTCTCGCGCATCGCGCAGCCCGAAGAGTAACCCCTCAGCCGATGCGTACGGCGTTTGGAATGGAAGCTGGGGTCGATGCTTGATTACGACCAGCCGATAAACAGCCAGGCCAAAAGCCGGGATGCCGGCGAGCCACGCCGAAGCCAGGGCTTCGACGTGATCGACCTGGTCATGCTGCTGTGGCGGCGCAAGGCCGCGATCGCGGCTGCCGCGTTGCTCTGCGCCTGCATCGCGGTTGGGATCGGCAAGAGCCTCACTCCGAAGTACACCGCGACCGCGCAGCTCTATGTCGACCCGCGCGAATTGCAGCTCGTCGAGCGAGAGTTGACTCCGCGCGCGCAGGACGTTTCGGGTCTCGCAATGGTGGTCGACAGCGAGGCGCGGGTGATCACCTCCAACAGCGTGCTGTTGCAGGTCATCAAGAACACCAATCTCGACAAGGACCCGGAATTCGGCGGCGGCGGCGACGGCAAGAGCCTCCTCGGCGCGCTGCTCGGCCTGGTCGGGATCGAGCAGCGTCCGACGGTGGAACAGCAGCACCAGGCGACGATGAGCGCGCTGGACGCCCTCAGTCGTCATATCAATGTGCGCAAGACCGACCGCACCTTCGTCGTCGACATCGACGTCTGGTCCTATGAGCCGGTCAAGGCGGCGATGCTCGCCAACGCGCTTTCTACGGCCTATCTCGCCGAATCCAAGCAATCGCAGGCCGCCGCCGCCCGGCGCGCCACCAGAGATCTCTCGGGGCGGCTGAAGGAACTGCAGGAACGGCTGCGCAACGCCGAGAACGTGCTTGCGGTCTACAAGGCGCAGAACAATTTCGTCGGCACCCAGGACACGCTGATCGCCGACCAGCAGCTTTCCGCCAGCAACCAGCGGCTCGCCGCCGCGCGCGCACTGACGCTCGATGCGCAGGCGAAGTACGACCAGATCGAGGCCAGCCGGCGCAATGCGAGCGACCCCGGCGCGATCCCCGAGGCGCTGCAATCGCCGACCATCGCGAACCTGCGCGCGCAATACGCCGATGCCAAGAAGCGGCAGGCCGAGCTGCAGAGCGAACTCGGCCCGCGGCATCCGGCGCTCCGGCAGGTCGAGCAGCAGGTCGAGGATCTCCGCCGTACCATCAGGGAAGAGGTCGACCGCTTCGCGCAGGCCGCGAAGAACGATTTGACACGCGCTCGCGACTATGAGGCATCGCTGAACAAGGCGCTCGACGCGCAGAAGCGCCAGAGCGTGCAGATGAGCCAGGCCTCGGTGCGCCTACGCGAGCTCGAGCGCGACGTCGAGGCGAGTCGCGACGTCTACCAGTCCTTCCTCAAGCGTTCGCGCGAGACGGAGGAACAGGAAAGCCTGAACACCTCGAGCGCACGTGTCATCGGCGAAGCCACCGTGCCGCAGCGGCGTACCTTTCCACCGGCTATGAGCCTGCTTGCCATGATCGGCTTCGTGCTCGGCGGGCTCGCGGCCGCTGCCTGGATCATCGCGGTCGACCAGCTTGCGCCCGGCGCCGACCCGCTGCGGCCGAGCAAGTCGACCTCGCCCGAGAAACAGGCGACGGCGGTGCCCGCGAAACAGCCGGTCCTCAGCAAGCCGGCGCCGCAGGCGGCGGTCAGCGTCATCGAGAAGCCGGTGATCGCCCGGCTGCAGGAATCCGACGTGATGCGCACGCTGGGTGGCATCCTCACGGGCGGCCAGATCGCCGACGTCACACGGCTGGGCTGGCCGACATTGCGCGCGGGCTTTCCGCTGATGACCTTCCTCGGCGCCATCCGCGACATGTCCGCGACCCTCAAGAAGCGCGCATCCGCGAGCGGCGTGCCGGTCATGGCGGTGATCGGCGCGGGATCATCCGTCGACCGCAGCGTGGTGGCGCTGAACGTCGCGCTCTCGGCAGCGCGCGACGGCGCCAAGGTGCTGATAATTGATGCCGATCATCGGAAACGCGAATTGTCGGGCAAGGTTACCAGGCTCGGCAAGCGCGAGGCCGGCCGCCTCGGCTGGCTCAGCATCGGCAGCAAGGCAACGCGTGCCATCAACACGGCGAACGGAATTTCCATCCTGCCCGTTATCGAGGGCGGCGACGCCAGGGCCGCGGAAGCCATCCGCAAGTCGGTCACGCAGGCGCGATCCGTTGGCGGTTACGATCTCATCATTCTCGACGGGCCGGCGATGCCGTGGAGCGCTGCGGATCGCAAGCTCCTCGAGCTCGCCGATGGCCTCCTCGCGGTGCTGCCGGTCCATCTCGATATCAACGACTGCATGGAAGACATCCTCAGCGCGCTGGGTGGAGCGGAGCGCAAGCTGGTCGGTGTCATCCTGAACGAGCTCAATCCCGTGGTGGAGAGCCGTCAGCAAGACAAGCAATATGCGTGAGCGCCGCTTCTTCCTCACCTCCCCTTAGAGCGTGATGTTTTTATACGGAAACATATCCTGAGTTTTTGAGATAGTTGGCGCACTCCTCGGGTGAGAAGAGA
>NZ_JBVBEF010000137.1:0-15404 GCF_055456055.1 Bradyrhizobium sp. LeoB3 | reverse complement strand
CGTAAGGCGGCGTGAAGCCGGGCGCAGCGGGACGGTGATTGATGACGTAGCTGTAGAGTGTGCCCTTGCCGCTCGCCCTGAACACGCTGACCTTGCGCGAGGCGCAGGACGGGCAGAACGGGCGCGGCGGGAAATAGACATGCGCGCAGGCATCGCAGCGCTGCAAGCGGAGTTCGCCCGCCTTGGCGCCATCCCAGAAATGCTGGGTCTCCGGCGTCGGCTTCGGGCGTGCGCGCATAGACTCCGGCATTCGTATCCTCCTTGTTGCAAAAAATCGCTCTTCGGATTTCCTGCTTGCAATGGGCTTGCCATGCAGGACCGCAAATGTCAATTTTGCGAAAATCAATTTCGCAAATGAGACGCAAGGTCGAAATGACTATTCCGCAGACGATCTACACGCCGGACCATCAGCTTTTCCGCGCCACGGTAAAAAAGTTCATCGAGCGCGAGATCGCGCCGTTTCACGCGCAATGGGAAAAGGACGGTGTCGTCGACCGCAACCTGTGGCGTCGCGCCGGCGAGGCCGGCCTGCTCTGCACCTCGATCCCCGCGCAGTATGGCGGCGGCGATGGCGACTTCCTGCATAGCGCGATCGTGACCGAGGAGCTTTCGCGCGCCGTCTTCAATGGTCCGGGCTTTCGCGTCCACTCGGACATTGCGGCCTTCTACATTCTTCATCACGGCAGCGAAGCGCAACGCCAGAAGTGGCTGCCTCGCATGGCGTCGGGAGAGACCGTTGCGGCAATCGCAATGACCGAGCCCGGCGCGGGAAGCGACCTTCAGGCCATTCGCACCACGGCGATTCGCGATGGCAGCGGCTTCGTGGTGAACGGTTCGAAGACCTTCATCACCAACGGCCAGCTCGCCGACCTCGTCATCCTCGCCTGCAAGACCGACCCGCGCGGCGGATCCAAAGGCATCAGCCTGCTTCTGGTTGAAGGCAACAGCGTCGGCTTTTCGCGCGGACGAAACCTCGAAAAGCTGGGTATGAAGGCGCAGGATACGTCCGAATTGTTCTTCGACAACGTCCAGGTGCCCGCGGAAAACCTGCTCGGCGAGGAAGGGCGTGGCTTCCGCTATCTCATGAGCGAGCTTCCCCAGGAGCGCCTGCTGGTCGCAATCACGGCGATCGCGGGAGCGGAAGCGGCGATTGAATCGACGATCGATTATACCCACCGCCGCGAGGCGTTCGGCAAACCATTGGCGGACTTCCAGCACAACCGGTTCCGGCTCGCCGAAATGAAGACGGAAGTTCAGATCGGCCGTGTCTTTCTCGACAAATGCATGGAACTGCATCTGCAGAGCAGTCTGAGCATCGAGGCTGCGGCGATGTGCAAATACTGGTCGACCGAACTGGAATGCCGCGTGGTGGACCAATGCGTCCAGATGCATGGCGGCTACGGCTACATGCTGGAGTATCCGATTACGCGCGCCTACGCAGATGCGAGGGTTCGGCGGATCTACGGCGGCTCCAATGAGATCATGCGCGAACTCGTCGCAAGGTCGCTGCAACCGGCCTCGTGAAGCCAAGCATTGGGGAGGTAACGAGGATGGGCACGACAGACGGCCTGATCAGCGGCACGCGCTCACGCCAGTTCGACGTCGTCGGGGAACGAGTACGGCGTATCGCCGGCGGCCTGCACAGACTGGGCATCCGGCCTGGCGATTGCGTCTGCATTCTGATGCGCAACGATCCGGTTTTTATTGAAGTCACTTACGCCGTCATGCTGATCGGCGGGTATGCGGTGCCGATTAACTGGCGTTTCAAGCCGGAAGAAGTTGCTTACGTTGTTGGCGACACCGGAGCCGGCGTCCTGGTAGGGCATGCGGATCTGCTGCAGGCGTTGGGCGACGCTATTCCCTATCGTGTGCGCCAGTTCCGTGTCGATGTGCCGCAGGAGATCGCGACCAGTTTCGGCGTCGAGACCACGTCGTCGGCGGGCGAGGACTTCGAGGTCTGGCTTGCCGAGCAGAAGCCCTATGACGGGCCGTCGATGCCGGCTCCTGCCAGCATGATCTACACGTCGGGCACGACAGGACATCCCAAAGGCGTTCGACGCGATCCGCCGTCTCCGGACCAGGTCAAGACGAACGAGCGGGTACGTGAGACTGTCTATGGGCTGAGGCCGGGTACTCGCGCCCTCCTCCCGGGCCCGCTTTATCATTCTGCCCCGAACGCATTCGCGCTCCGCGCCGGGCGTCTTGGCGGCGCACTGGTGCTGATGCCGCGCTTCGAGGCCGAATCAATGCTCGCATTGATCGAAAAAGAGCGGATCGACTGCGCGCTGATGGTGCCGACGATGTTCGTGCGACTATTGCGGCTGCCTCAGTCCGTGCGCGCCAAATACGACCTGTCTTCGCTACGTCACGTCGTTCACGCGGCAGCCCCCTGCCCGCCCGACGTGAAGCGACAGATGCTCGACTGGTGGGGACCGGTGATCTACGAATATTACGGTAGCACCGAATCCGGCGCTGTTACCTTCGCGACGCCCGATGAGGCCCGGCGCAAGCCCGGTACAGTCGGCCGCGTTCTCGACGGATGCGAATTGAGATTTTCGAACGGCAAGGACGGATGGCTGTCCGCCGGCGAAGTCGGCGAAATCTACAGCAGAACCAGCTATAATCCCGATTTCACTTATCAGAATCAGCCCGAACGCCGCCGCGAGATCGAACGCGACGGCCTCATCACCAGCGGTGACGTCGGCTATATCGATCAGGATGGCTACGTCTTTATCTCCGATCGCAAGCGCGACATGGTGATTTCCGGCGGCGTCAACATCTATCCTGCCGAAATCGAAGCTGCATTGCAGTCGCTCCGAGGCGTCCACGATTGCGCCGTGTTTGGTATTCCGGACGACGAATTCGGCGAGGCGCTTATGGCGGTCATTCAGCCCATCGCCGACACGACTCCCGACCTGAATGAAATCCGCGCCGGCCTGAGATCCATGCTCTCGAACTACAAGGTGCCCAAATATTTCGAGATCATGTCCTCGCTCCCACGCGAGGACTCCGGCAAGATCTTCAAGCGGAGGCTGCGCGACCCCTATTGGCAGAAATCAGGCCGGAGCATCTGAACTGCTTATGCCGGAGCGACACCTGCACGGCCATTGTTGATGACGACGATGTTACGCTCGGCGACCTTGGCGCGGAACGAGACCTCGCCAACGCCGTCATTCCAGGCTTCGGTGACGATCGTCTCGCCGGGATAGACCGGTGAGCTGAAGCGAACCTGCATCTTCGTCAACCGTGTCGGCTCGCCATCGCAGACCATGTCAGCCAGTGCACGGCACACCACCCCGAATGTGCAAAGGCCGTGCAGGATCGGCTTTTCGAAGCCGCCCCGTTTCGCGACCGACGGATCCGCATGGAGAGGGTTATAGTCGCCCGACAGACGATAGATCAGGGCGGCCTGCGGCAGCGTCTTGATGCTGGACACAATGTCTGCGGCCCGTTCCGGCACGGGATGCGGCGCCGGCAACGGAGCTGATGGCCCGCCGAAGCCGCCGTCGCCGCGGAGCATCGTCGTGGACGTCAGCCGACACAGCAGTTCGCCGGATGCCTGATCGAGCACATCGCGCTCGGACAGCAGCACCGCGCCCTTGTCGGCCCCCTTGTCGACGAGGCCGGTCACGCGCGAACGCCCGATCACCGAGCCCTTCGCGGGCAAAGGCTTGAATATCTCAAAGCCCTGCTCACCATGCAGCACCTTGCGCCAGTCGGCACCGGTTCTGGAATCTCCGATCCAGAAGCCAGGATATCCCAGCACCACGGCCATCGACGGCAAAACCTTGAGGCCATCCTCATAGACATACTGCAACTGACGCGCATCGAGCGGATCCGAGCCCAGACCGACACCCAGGGCATAGAGCATCGTATCGCGCTCCGTGTAGGTCTGCTCGATGGTGGGAATGGGCCAGTTGCGCAGTGCTTGGGGGTCAATTGTCATGGTCGGCGTTTCCTGTTGGCTTGCGACGAACTTGCCATCGACGTCCAACGAAGACAATATGCGAAATCGATTTTCGCATTTGCGGAGTTGACGAAGCGAACGGTTTGCAGAACAAGCCATTCGGGACAAGGCACATTCGACGGTGATGTGCCGCTGGAGTTGAAAATGACGAGCAAGAAACGAGACCCCCGGACTGGTAGCGCCAGCCCGGCTGGATCGACAAAGGCGGCAGGCAAGCCGTCAGGTGGCGACGCCAAGGCCAGACAGCGCATGGCCAAGCAGCAATTGCAGCGCGCGACCAGACGTCCACGATCCACTGAATCCGAAGCTGACGATGCCGGCGGCCGGCTCTTCGTGTCCGCGCTTGCGCGCGGTCTCGACGTCCTCAGTGCGTTTCGCGCCGGCGATCGGGCGCTCGGCAACCAGGAACTTGCGGAACGGACCGGCCTTCCGAAGCCGACCATCTCCCGGATCACGCACACATTGACGCAGCTCGGCTATCTCGCCTACGACGCGCGATCAACGACCTATCAACTGGGCGGTCGTGCCATATCGCTGAGCTATGCTGCACTAGCGAATTTGGATGTTCGCAATATCGCGCGGCCCATCATGACGGAGCTGGCGGAGACCAACAATCTACATGTGGCGCTCGGCACGCGCGACCAGCTGATGATCCTGAACGTCGAGACCTGCGAGGGGCACGGCTTGGTTGGCCTGCGATTGCCGTCGGGGTCGCGCGTACCAATGGCGATCACCGCGATAGGAAAGGCCTACCTCGCGGCCATCAAGGATGAAGAGCGCGGCAAGATCCTGTCCGAGATTCGCAAGCAACACGGAAGCGAGTGGCGAAGCATTGAGAATTCGATCGAACGCTCAATCCGCGAAATTGACGAACGGGGTTTCTGCACGTCGGCTGGCGAGTGGCGTAAGGACATCAATGCGGTCGGGGCAGCTATCATTCCACCGGGCGGCGGAACCGTCTATGCGTTGAGCTTCGGCGGACCAGCCTATCTGGTCTCACACGACCAGCTCGACCATGAATATGGCCCTGCCATCGCCGGTGCGGCGAGAAAGATCAGCGCCTCGCTCGGCGCCTGAGACTTCGCAGGCACGACGCGTCGTCAACTTACGCGACGTGCGTGCCCCTCCCAGTACGGCTTGCGCAACACTTCCTTGTTGACCTTGTTGGCGCTCGATAGTGGCAGCGGATCGTCCCGGAATTCGACGCTACGCGGACATTTGTAGTCCGCAATGATCGTTCGGCAATGCGCGCTGATCTCGGCGGCCGACAGTGACGTTCCCGGACGCAAGACGACAACGGCGTGCACGGCCTCCCCCCATTTCGGATGCGGAATGCCGACGACGGCACATTGCAGGACCCCGGGGTGCGACCCGACGGCATTCTCGACCTCGATCGAGTAGACGTTCTCACCACCCGTGATAATCATATCCTTGATGCGATCCGAGACGTAGAGATAGCCGTCCTCGTCGAAATAGCCGGAATCTCCGGTGTGCATCCAGCCGCCCTTCAACGCTTTTACCGTGAGCTCCGGCTGGCGCCAGTAGCCCATCATGACCATGGGACCGCGCACCTGGATCTCTCCAACCTCGCCGGGCTTCATGTCCCGATCGTCCGCATCCGCGATACGCACCTCCGCAGAGACGATGGGCCGACCGGCCGACCGCAGGCGGCGCCGTGGCGCAGACGGCAGATGATCTTCAGGCTGGAGGATTGTCGCAACCGGCGACAGTTCCGTCATCCCGTATGACTGCGCGAAGCGAATTCCCGGAAAGCGGCGAAGACACTCGCTGAGCACAGCCTCGGGCATCGGCGAAGCGCCGTAGGTGATCAGCTTCAGGCTGGACAGGTCGTATCTGTCGAGATCGGGCAATTGCAGGATCATACCGAGCATGGTTGGAACGAATGTCGCGACGGTCACCTTGTTCCGGGCGATGGCCTCCAGCACGTCGGATGGCGTGAAGCGGGGAATAACGACATGTTTTCCACCCATCAGCGACGTCGTGTAGACCCGCGCCCCGGCGCCCAGATGAAACAGCGGCCCTGAGTGAAGGGCGACGGTCGTCTCATCAAAGCCGAAACTCATCGAGGTCACGATGGCATTGACCCAGAGATTACGGTGGCTCAGCATGACGCCCTTGGCCTTGCCGGTGGTTCCGCCCGTATAGAAAATGCAGGCCAGATCGTCACCGCCTCTGAGCGCATCCTCGCAAGGCGCGGATTCCGCGATCAGCGCTTCGTAATCATATGCACGCGGCAAGCCGCTCGCTCCGGACGCCACCACGAGCCCGCGCAAGGACGGACAGGCCTCCTTAAGCTGCGCCGCATGCTCAAGGAACACGCCGTCACAGACAAGCAGCAACGGTTCTGCGTCCCTGACCTGCTCGACCATCTCGGCAATGGAAAAGCGCGAGTTGACCGGCACGGCGATGCCTCCCGCCCACAATGCCGCGAAATAGCATTCGATATAATGATTGCCATTGGTGGCGAGGATCGCGACGCGCTCTTCAGGTTTGACACCGAGCTTGCGAAACGAGGCCGACAGCCGGGAAATTCGGTCCACCACCTCGGCGTGGGTCAGGCAAAGCTCCCCAGAAACCAGCGCCGTCTGTCCGCCCCTGAAAGACGCCGATTTGCGGAGACCCGCCGTAAGATTCATTGTTCTTCTCCGTTCCCTGTCGTTGGGATCATATCACTGCGAAAATGAATTTCGCAAATCTGGAGGGATGCTATAGAAGACAAGATGATTGCGATAGGGATGGAGACCGGAAGATGTCCAATCAGACGCAGGACGGAGAAGCCGTCATATTCGAACGTCACGACGACGTTGTCGTGGTGCGGCTCAACAGTCCCGCCACACGGAATGCGCTCGAGCCCCGCGTCAAACAGAAGCTGGAAACCGGAATTCCCGAACTGCTCGGCGACGAGACTATCCGCTGCCTGGTCATCACGGGCACCGGCGATGCCTTCTGCGCGGGCGGAGACATCAACAACATGGGCGAACGCGAAGCTCCCAGTGTCCGAAAGCGGATGCAGATCACCCATTCTTGGGCCAAGCGGCTCCTGACGGCAGAAAAGCCGATTGTGGCTGCCGTCAACGGCGCAGCTGCAGGCGCAGGCTTTTCGCTCGCATTACTCTGCGACATCGTTCTCGTTTCCGATAAGAGCTATTTTCGGGCGGCCTTCCCCGGTCTTGGCGCAGCCCCCGATCTCGGTCTTGCATTGACGCTGCCACGAGCAATCGGATCTTCTCGGGCAAAGGACATCCTTCTGACGAACCGTCGCGTCGAGCCTACCGAAGCTGTATCGATAGGTATCGCCAAGCGGGTGGCACCAGCCGCGAACCTGATGGAAGATGCGATATCGCTTGCCAATGATCTGGCAGCCGGCCCAGCGACGTCCCTCGGCTTGACCAAGACGTTGCTGAACGGTGCCTATGGAACAGTCGAGGAGTTTTTCAGCGCAGAAGCCTTCGCACAAGGAGTAGCGTTCGGCAGCCGCGAATTTGCCGAAGGAGTCGATGCATTCTTGCAGAAACGAAAGCCGGACTTTCGGAAGGCTGTGCGGAATAGATAGGCGACCACGTTCCGAACAGGTCCAGCTTGCGTTCGACACGTTCGGACAAGTATCGGAATCAATCAACTGAGCAGACGTATACTAAATCGAAACGGCCTTCTTTTGGCTCTCACCTATTCTCCGCCCGACACTGCCGATAGTCAGTAGGACGGGGAATTGATGTCGGGCGTGCGAAGCTAGAGCATTGAACGCCCCTCCCTTCTGTTCGATCCCGCGCACTGGTGCGGTGCTTCAGATATCGTCTGCGATCAGGAAAATACTGGTTGATGGCCCGAGTACCGCTAAAGGTCCCTTTCGCCGACTTGGGGAGTAGAACGAACGACAGACGTTACGTCAGAAACCGCGCGATGCCTTCGCGAATACAGGCCAGGATTTCGTCCTGCCGCTCTTCGAGACGTGATACCGGCCCGCCGACGCCAAGGACCAGGTGGCGCCCGAAGTCGCGCTTCGGCAACAGGACGGCAATCACCCCGGCGTCCTGAACGATGATGTGTTTGGAAAACATGTAGCCGTCGCGCCTAATGCCGTTGATGATCTTCATCAGCGCATTCAGTTCGAAGTGTTCTTCCGGAGGGCAAACGGCATTTATGCGGCGCAGCAGCCGGGCAATCTCGACGTCGGTATGACCGCTGAGCAACGTGCGCCCAATTCCGCTGATCGCAAGCGGTCGGACGTCGCCGGGCTTGACTTCGAACCGCAGGCGCTTGCTGGTTTGCAGACTGTGAATGTATTGAGCATGCAAATCGGACTGCGTGCTGATGCTGACCAGCTCGTCCAGTTTCTCATGGACAAAGTCGACCAACGCAAGGATGGCGCTGTCGCCGAACAGCCCGGTGTCCAGCCACCGGCCCATCTGGGCGATGCGCATCGTCGGCATGTAGGTGCGATTGTAACTGTCGTAGAACAGATATCCCAGCATCGCCATGCTCTTCAGCAAGGCTGCGGCACTGGATGTTGGATAGTCGCACTTCGTCGCGACTTCCTTCAGCGAGATCGGTCGTTTCACGTCCTCGAAGTACTCAAGGACTTCGAATATCCGCTTGGCCGACTTTATGCTGGAATTTGTCATTTACACATACGTGGAGAAAAATCCGATTCATTGGCACCTTAGTAGGCCTGAATTCAAATTCGAAGCGTTCAGCAATCTAGTGCCTCTGGACCTCAGCCGCAACCTTTTTCCATATATATAGAAATAGAACCACATATATGTAACCCAGTGGACTCGGCGACGCGCGGCCCCTAGTGTTCTCCGCGGCCGCCAAGGCCGCGGCGTCACAGCCGTTCAAAAAAAGAAAAACGCCCCACCCAGGTGGAGCGCGCTTGCAGGGAGGCGTCATGAAGCCGCGAATAAATTTGTCTGCCGTGATCAACTGATGTCGTCCGGTTCGACCGGTCGCTGCTCGGGCTTCCCGCCGCCAAGACGAACCTCCTGGCGACCATTCTCTTGAAGATCAACCATCGCGTTCACGTCTGACTGGGGATGTTGGCCAAGCCCACCATCGGCAACGAGGTTGGCGCACCTGCCCCGGGCTCTCACCTCCAAGACCGAACAGGGATATGCTTAAATGGACTATCGATTGCCCGAAGGCAGCTGCGATTGTCACTTTCACATCTACGGCCCCTTCGATCGCTTTCCGCCCGGCAACGAGGGACGCTTTACCGCCGCGCAGCCGTTCACGATCGAAGACGCTTTTGCCATCTGGAACAAACTCGGCATCACGCGTGGCGTCATCGTCCATGCAGTGGGTTCGGGAGAGGACAACGCCGTCACTTATGACGCGCTGCGTCGCTACCCTGACAGGCTTCGTGCCGTGGCGATCTTGCGGCCCGACGTCTCGGATCGGCGGCTTGATGAACTCACCGACGCCGGCTTCAAGGCGGTGCGCGTCACCATGATCCGGCAGGACGGCAAGCCGGTCTCGACACTCGGCACGAGCTACGACGATCTGGGCAAGCTCGCCCCTCGTATAGCGGAACGAGGCTGGCACGCCCAGCTTTGGATCGAGAGCTCGGATCTGGCCGCCGCCGCACCCGAGCTTGAGAAGCTGCCGCTCAACTATGTGATCGACCACATGTCGCGGACCATGGCCGACAAGGGGCACGAGCACCCCGACTTTCGCGCCTTCACCGAACGGCTGAAGACCGGCCGCTACTGGACCAAGATTTCGGGTGCAGACCGCAACACGCGTATCGGCCGTCCCTATGCGGACACGGCGCCCTTCATGCGCGCCATCGTTCAGGCCGCGCCCGATCAGGTCGTGTGGGGCAGCGATTGGCCCCATGTGGGCCACAGCGCCGAAACGCTTCCCGATCTTCAGGATCTGCTTCGACTGCTGCACGAATGCGTCCCCGATGAAGCCACCCGTCGAAAGATCCTGATCGCCAATCCGTCGCGGCTCTACAACTTCTGACAACACCCGAGGAAGCCTTGGACAACAACAAAAAGTTGCCGCTCGACGGCGTGATCGTCATCGACCTCGGTCAGGTGTATCAGGGTCCGTACGCCGGCTTCCTGATGGCGCAGGCCGGAGCGACCGTCATCAAGGTCGAACCGCCGAACGGCGAGCCGGTGCGTCATCGCGCCCGCATCAGCAAGGGCAACGCCGTCCCGTTCGCGATGCTCAATGCCAACAAGCGTAACATCAGTCTGAACCTGAAGTCGCCGGCCGGGGTCAGGGTCCTGAAGGAGCTCGCGGCAAAGGCCGACGTGCTGATCGAGAACTACGCGCCGGGGGTGCTCGATCGATTGGGCGTCGGCTATTCCGCTCTAAGCGCCATCAATCCGCGGCTGATCTACGGCTCGGCCACCGGCTACGGCTTGTCGGGTCCCGATCGGGATAATCTGGCGATGGACCTGACTGTCCAGGCGGTATCAGGCATCATGAGCGTGACCGGCTTTGCCGATGGTCCCCCGGTCAAGGCGGGTCCGGCCATCACCGACTTCATCAGCGGTGTTCACCTGTACGCCGGCATCCTCACCGCGCTTTACGATCGGGAAAAAAGCGGCCGCGGTCGGCTGGTCGAGATCGCGATGGTCGAGACCGTCTATCCGGCGATGGCCTCGAATCTGGCCGATGTCTTTAACCGCAAGGCGGCCGCCCCTCGCACTGGCAACCGTCACGGAGGACTCGCGGAGGCGCCCTACAATGTTTATCCAGCGTCCGATGGGCATGTCGCCATCATCAGTGTCAACGAATCTCATTGGATCGGGTTGACGCGCGCGATGGGACGGCCGGAGCTCGCCGATGATGCGCGTTTCAAGACGGTGCTCGACCGCCTGAAGCACATCGATCTTACGGACCAGATCGTGTCCGAGTGGTCCACGCGGCTCACGCGCAATGAGATCACCGAGCTTTGCCGTGCCAACAGGGTGCCATGCGCCGCGGTTCGTGACTTGCGTGAGGTGACCGAGGACAATCACCTCCACGCCCGGGGCATGTTGCGCGAAATCGAGCATCCGGAATACGGCGACATTCTCGTTCATCGCAGCCCGCTGGTGCTCCACGATACGGCAGTGCCGCAATACATCCCATCCGCGCGTCTCGGTCAGCACAACGGCGAGGTCCTGTCGGAATATCTCGGCCTGTCCAGCAGCGAGATCGATGCGTTGCGCGACTCCGGCGCCATTGCACAAGCGTGACGACGAGCACTCCATGCGCGGCAAAGACGAACATCGTGGCGCGAATTTCCCGGTCCGCTAGTTCAGAGGAAGATCAAGATGATCAAGCTGTTTGAAAGCACTGCATTCCGTGGCGTCGAGCTCAGCAACCGGATCGTCGTCTCGCCGATGGGGATGTATTCGGCCGAAAACGGCTACATCACACCCTTCCATCTGGTTCACTATGGCAAGTTCGCCATGGGGGGAGCCGGGCTCGTCTTCGTCGAGCAGACTTCGGTCAGCCGGAAGGGGCGCATCACCAACGGTGATCCCGGGCTGTGGGAGGACGGCCAGATCGACGGCATGCGCCAGATTGTTCACGTCATCAAATCGCATGGCGCAAAAGCAGCAATCCAGATCAATCACGGCGGACGAAAATCCAGCCAGCAGCGCGCGTTCCGGGGCAACAGCCATTTGACCGACCGCGACATCGAAATGGGAGAGGAAACCTGGGTGCCCACGGGCCCATCGGATGTCCCATTCTCTGATGGCTTCCAGACCCCTGTTCCCCTCACGAAGGAAGGTCTCGCCGGCGTCCGCGATGCATTCGTCGCGACGGCTCGCCGGGCCCTACTGGCGGGGTTCGACGTCATCGAGCTTCACATGGCTCACGGCTATCTGTTGCAATCGTTCCTGTCGCCGCTCGCCAATTTCCGCACCGACGAATATGGCGGCAGCCTCGAAAACCGTATGCGGTTTCCGCTCGAAGTAACGCGCGCCGTGAGGGCCGCGCTCCCCTCGGCAACACCTCTCTTCGTGCGTATCTCTGCCACGGACTGGATCGACGGTGGCTGGGAAATCGACGACAGCGTCATCTTCTCCTGCAAATTGAAGGAATTGGGCGTCGATCTGGTCGACTGTTCGACGGGCGGCAATCTTCGAGCCGGATCGACCAACGCCAATCTCGGTCGCGGTCCAGGCTACCAGGTGCCGTTTGCCGAACGGATTCGCCACGACGCCGGTATTGCGACCGGCGCGGTCGGCATGATCCGAACTCCAGATTTTGCGGAGAAGATTCTGCAGGATGGTCGTGCCGACCTCATCTTCATTGCCCGCCAGATGCTGTTCAATCCGTTCTGGGCTCTCCACGCCGCAGAACATTTCGGGTTGACCGGCAATTTCGAGAAATGGCCCGAACAATATGCATGGTGGCTTGCCAAGTGGGGTGGAGCCCTTCGCGCCAATGGAGAAAGCCTGGACGGGTTGGAGCGATATCGCGAGGCGGCCGAATAGAACTTCCGTCGCGCGGATAGCCTCGCCAAACCAATCGAGACTTCAAGCAATCAAAAATTCCAAAGGGAGAAAAAAATGAGACATGTGCTGGCATCGCTGGTGGTTTTTCTAGGCCTTGCTTCGGCTCATGCGCAGGCGCCTGCCTCGAAGCCGGTCAAGCTAGGCGTGCTCAACGATCAGTCGGGCCAATATGCTGACGCCGCGGGGCCTGCGGCCGTTGAAGTCGTCAAAATGGCGATCGCCGACTTCGGCGGCAAGTTGCTCGGACGGCCGATCGAACTGGTTTTCGCCGATCATCAGAACAAGACGGACATCGCGTCGGGCATCGCCAGGCGGTGGTTCGACACGGAAAATGTCGACGTCATTCTCGATATCGGAAACTCTGCGGTCGCGCTGGCTCTCGCCGATCTGGTTCGGGACAAGAACAAGATGATGATCGTATCGTCGGCCGGCGCATCCGCCATCACAAACGAGAAATGCTCTCCTAACACCTTCCAGTGGACCTACAATACCTACACACTGGCGCGCAGCACCGCGAAGGCATTGATGGGACAGGGCGGAAACGAATGGTTCTTCCTGACGGCCGACTATGCCTTCGGACAAGCCTTCGAAGCCGATGCGTCTGCCGTGCTCAAGGAGTCCGGCGGAAAAGTCGTCGGGTCAGTGCGGCACCCGTTCAACACCAGCGACTTCTCTTCGTTCCTGCTCCAGGCCCAGAACTCGAGCGCCAACGTGCTGGCTCTCGCCAACGCCAGCGGTGATACCACCAACTCGCTCATGCAGGCTCACGAGTTCGGCCTGCTCGGCCTGAAAAGCAAGATGCGGGTCGCTGCCTTGCTGTTCCAGATCACGGATGCCAAGGCGGTCGGTCTTCCCAACATGCAGGGTCTGTACACGTCAGAGGCATTCTACTGGAATCGGAATGACGCGTCGCGCGCCTTCGGGAAGCGGTTCTTCGACAAGATTGGGCGTATGCCGACCATGGTTCAGGCCGGAATGTACTCGGCAACCATGCACTACCTGAAGACCGTCGAAGCCGCCGGAACGCTCGAGACAGCCGCCGTGCTCGCAAAATTCCGTTCGTTGCCTGTGAATGATTTCTTCTCGGAGAAGGGGTATGTTCGCGAGGACGGCATGCACATCCATGATTACTATCTGCTGCGAGCAAAGACTGTGGAACAGTCCAGGGGACCGTGGGACTTTTATGACGTCGTCGCAACCATCCCGGCCGAGGACGCCAACATTCCTCGCGAACAAAGCAAGTGTTCGCTGATGAAGAAGTCCTGACCTCTCGACGTCGTGGAAAGAGCCACGTTCCAAGCGGCAGCTGCAAAACCGCCGCTCGGAGCTTCCGCGACCTAACCCCTTCTCTCGCCGCCCTCAATACGCAAGTCTGTCTGATGGCAGCCTTCATCGTGCGTCAGGCGTGGCATCTCATCGTCTGTACCCGTAGCAATCTAGATCGCATGGCCTGATCAATGGATTGATTGTCGCGGGACGAGCTATGGCCTCGCATCGATAGTATGGGGAGGGATTGCCGAGGGCCGACACCCCGTGGGTCACAGCAGGATAGCCGCAAATTGTTTGCTACGAGGAACGAGAGGATAGCCTTCATGTTCAGGAAGGTTCGAACCACAATACTGATGATTGGCTTGACCGCTTCGGGAGCGGCGTGGGCAGCATGGCCCGACGACAAGCCCGTCGAGGTTGTCGTTGGCTTCGCCGCTGGTGGCGGAACCGACGTGATGGCCCGCAAGCTGCTTCCCTTCGTCGAAAAGAGACTCGGCGGGAACGCGAGGTTTGTCGTTCTCAACAAGCCCGGTGCAGGCGGAGAGATCGCGTTCGCCGCGATTGCGCGCGCCGCTCCCGACGCCTACGCGATGGGTGTAGTCAACGTGCCCGGCTACAACTTCCTGCCGATGACGAGGAAGACCCAGTACAGCATGGACGAAATCCGCCTGGTCGCGCGCGTGGTCGACGATCCCAGCGTGATTGTCGTTCGCAATGACAGCCCGTTCACCACCCTCGCAAGCGTGCTCGACGCGTTGCGCAAGAAGCCCGGTTCCGTCACCTTCGGTCATAATGGCGCCGGCACGAACGGCCATTTGGCCATCCGCATGCTCGCGAAGGCCGCCGGCGTAGAGCCGAACGAGATTTCCTATCGCGGCACGGCGGCGCAGAGGACCGACGTCCTGGGTGGCCATCTGGATATCGGAATGGTTAGCCTGAGCGAAGTTACCGAACTGCACGGCACCAACAACGGAGAACTCAGAGCCGTCGCAATCCTGTCGAGGGCCCGCTCTCCCTCATTGCCGGGTGTTCCGACAGCCGAGGAAGCCGGCGTCCCTGTCATCATGACCGCGGAACGCGGCTTTGCGCTGCCAAAGGGGGCTCCCGATGATATCGCGAAAAAGCTGGAGGCCGCGATTGGCGAGAGCCTCGGTGATCCGGACTACGTAAAGAGCTCACCCGGGGATGCTCCGGTGCTCGCTTTCATGCCCGGCGCCGAATGGCAAAAGCGCCTCGACGATATGACGAGGGCATTGCAGCCACTAGCCAGCGAGTTGGCCGAACCGAAATAGCAACCGGCATCGGCCGCCTCTTCGCTCGACGGGAGCAGACGGCGTATGTCATCCGTCACTGACTGGAAGACATACCGCCGCGCAGTTGCCGCGACTTGGCGTGGCGCCTGTAAGCTCTCCAGGACGATCTTGAGCTTCTCGTTCTCGGACCAGCGCCGCCGCCGACCGGTCTCTACCACCTCAAGCCGTTCGACTTGGGCACTGCGCCTATCACTGTCCATAGGCACAGTTCTCAACAACACGCCGCATTCGGCAAGGCGGCCTTCACCGGAGGCGTACCCTTCTGTGACGATCCCAAGCGACCGCGAGCTCGAAACAAAAACGCCGCCTCCGGAGGGAGGCGGCGTCTTGTTTTGATCGTGACACGTAAAGAGGAAATTCCATTGTCCT
>NZ_JBVBEF010000136.1:0-15407 GCF_055456055.1 Bradyrhizobium sp. LeoB3 | reverse complement strand
CCCGGTCCATCCAGGCAACCCTCGTCGCAACATTGAGGGTGAGTCGCCTCATTTTGTGGAGGGGACATACAGTCTAGCGGACGTGACTCCGAGTTGAAATCGGCATTTGACCCTAATTAGGCATTTGGCCGGATGCGGGCCACGCCTTCAATGGCGAGTAGGAACGGCGTAGCAATGATCCGGGAACCATGCGCGGTATCGTGCGTTGCCGCGCTGCTTTTGAAGTGCACGTCCATTCCCTAGGATGCATTTCCTTGGGCGCGGTTACAGCGAGATGCCGGCGAGGGAAGCGCTAATGCGTCGGATCCGACTGGTCATAGCAGATCGACGCCCTGTCGTTCTGCAGGGTTTTGCGTCGCTGTTTGCGGCGGAGCCCGACTTCGAGCTCGTTGCGTCCTGTCTCGATGGAGCCAGCTGCCTCGAAGCAGTTCGGAATCTAGCACCCGATGTTGTGCTTGTAGAGGACGGATTTTCTGACGTGACGGCATCTGAAATGCTCGCCGTTGTCAATGCCGAAAACCTTCCTACCCGGCTTGTCTTCTACACCGCATCCGTCGCACGTGGCGACCTCGCCGCCGCAATCGCGGCCGGTGCTTGCAACGCGATTTCGATGCGCGCGAAGCCCGAAACCGTGCTGCAGTCCCTGAGGCTAGTGGCGCCGCGGCCCGACCGGGCGCAGGCAGAAAATGGGACGTTTGGTGAAGATGTGCTGGCAGTCTTGACGGTCGAAGAGCGGAAGATCATGCGTCTGGTCGCCTACGGCTTGTCGAACAAAGAAATTGCGCGCCAACTCAATGTCTCGCCTGGCACCATCAAGGCGGACCTCGATCGCATATTTCAGAAGCTTCAGATCAACAACCGGACGGAGCTCGCAGCGCTCGCCCTATCGCGCCTTTCCGGCGGAATCGGCGCGCTTGCAGCCCTGATTTTCGCAGCGCTAGACGACGTTCACGCCGCGCATCCGAACGCAGTCGGCCATACGTTTACCGATACTTTCACGGTAATGGCCGCAGACGGCACCGCCGAGGTCGTAACCATCGTTATCAATCCCAAAAAATCTGCCGGTGCTTCGAGCACCACGGCTGGAACCATGAGCAAGGCCGGCCGAGCCGAGAATTCCGCAGCGGGCACGCCGACACCGACCGGCAAACTCGTCGATTCCAGCGCCGATATTGCCGCCAGCACGAGTGCGTTGGCGGCACTCAACTCTCCAAGGCCGAGCTCGGGCAGTTATAGCGCTTTCATGATGGCGGCGGCCGCAGTCTTGATTTACGAGCTCGACATCGTCTGCAGCCCCGCGCAAGCGTTCGATCTTGGCAATAACCTTGCCGATGTCTTCGGGTCAGCTACCGCAGACGGCACCAAGGAATTGGTAAGCCTCGATAGCTCCAGCAGCACCGATGCGAACCTCGATGGTTTCGATAACCTGGCTTGGCTAAATCCCGGAATATACGATCGGTCATTTGCCTTCGAAACTCCCCGAAGCGATACCATCGCCATAGACGGCGATGAACCTCAGATTCTCGGGGCAGAAGCAAGGGAGGATAGCGGGAGCCGCCACGGCGAAGATAGCTCTCTTCACGCAAAATCAGATGATGCTATCAATCGCGGTGACACGATCTACGAAGGTTCCGCGCCCGTCAACGTCCGCGCCGGGGGCACTACCGATCACGGCGGTTTCGGCGAGACCGCAACCGAGGCGTCGCAGCATGCCGAGCATGGCACAACACCGCCAAGTGCGGGGGACGATTCCAATCGTGGTCAATCGCAGCGCGGTCTGCACGCTTCTGAAAATGGCTCCGCAGCCGCTCAGCAGCAAGCCAAACATGACGCACCGGGAGACGATTCCAATCATGGGCAATCGAATCGCGATTTGCACGCTTCTGAAGGCGGCTCCGCAGCCGCCAAGCAGCATGCCAAGCATGACGCACCGGGAGACGATTCCAATCATGGGCAATCGAATCGCGATTTGCACGCTTCTGAAGACGGCTCCGCGGCTGCCGAGCCGCACGCCAAGCATGGCGCCTCACCACTGAACGCTACCAATCCCGGCGAATCGCAGCGTGATTTGCACGCGGCGCCGGTAAACGCCTCCAACAACCCGCATTCGGAAGCGAGCCAGAACGGTGGAGGCAAGAACCAGGTTTCTATCGACGACGCCGGGCACGCAGAACCGGCAGCTGCCCCAGAGCTCGGAGATTCGTTTCATTTCAAGAATGAGATGGCAGCTTCCAAAGCTTCAGATATCTTTGAAGTACATGTGCGCCACGAACCGGATTCGATAACACTTAGCCAGCACGTTGCCGGACACGATGGACCGGCGCCGATCCAGGATGCGGCCCTGATTGATATTTCACTCGCGCGGGAAAACGTCGTTGATGGCGCAAGAGGAGCCGAGCACCATTTTACGCACGATCTAATTGTGTAGCTGTCTTCTGGTCTTGCTGCTCGCGCCGCCGACGAGATGATCGAGTAGCAGGGCTATATCCGCTCCGGGCCCATCACGAGCAACCCCGGTGCTTATCTACGTCAGCTGTCAGTGGTAAACCGCCATTGACGAGGCGCTGCAAAATCGACGCGAATGACCCGAAGGGCCGATAGCCATGGCCGGGCCAACACGGAGCCGAGGGCATGGTTGTTCTTACGGCTATTCTGCACAGAGGAACCTGATTGGCGAAGCACAGCAGAAACTATAAGCTTCCGATGTTTCATGACAGCAGAGCGGCGCATGGACCTCTTAACAAAAAGACGGGAGCTCGAAGTTAAGCTCGCGAGGTGTCGCGCGCTCTCTGACGAGTTTCGAGGCCCAGAAACGCTCAAAAACATCAGCGAATTGGCCACCGAGATTGAAGCGGAAATCCAAGAGTTGGACGAGCGAGCGCGCCTCCGTCCTGCAAAATCTTAGGGCCTCCCTCGAACCTCGGTCATCCCGGCCGTGCTCAATCTCGAGCACGCAAGCGCTCACATGGCTGCGCAAAGACGGCCTGATCGCCTATACTCACGAAGTGACTGCCGAGCTGCGCGAACAGACGATCGTATCGGACGAGGGAACAGCCGCTGTGCGAGTCTGTCGATGGGTCAGGGAGTTTGTCGTATTTGGCTCCACTGTCGCATGCACACCAATTGCCTTCGAACAGTGCGGCAAGCGGCTTATGGTGTTTACATCACCGGCCAAGGCTCGTCCGTAGGCGTCGGTGGCTGAGAAACCAATAGCGCTCCCGCCTGCATAAGCAACGGGAGAAAAGCATGCTAGATACCCATCCAAACGAACATCTGTCACTCAGCCAAATAATTGCTTAGACGCGCGAGCTTGTGCGGACGTCGGCAGAATTCTTCGCCAACCTAGCCCAGACACGTTCTTGGGCCGAAGGCGGGCGCCTGATTTGGAGCGGCAAGAGCGCCAAGCTGCTGTGGCTGCCCATATCTACGAGTGGATTAACTCGCCGGGACTGCGGCCGCCAGGGAAGTAGGCCACATCAGTTTATAGGCAGACCGGCTTATTGACCGGTCCTAATCGCGGGCCATCGCGATCACCTTGAATTCCCGATCGAGCTTGATGTCGTACTGTCCGTCCTTGCACTTGGCGACATCGATTTCAAAGTAGCCACTGCCCTCGGTTTCCTTCTCCATCTTGCCGCCCGTGCAGCCAAGCGCCTCCAAGGTAGCTTTGATTTTGTCGGCCTCCGCCGGCGTCACTGGAGTGTCAGCAAAGGCGAAGGTGCTGCTAGCAAGTACGGCAGCGAATGCCATCAACCTGTATTTCATCTGTGCGTTCTCAAAATCAGCAGGCCAAGCCACGTTAGGCCGAAACTGATCCAACCAAAAGATGTGTTTGAAGAAAGCTTTCGACTCAAAGTACGCACGGAGTTCGATGCCTGCACACGGCTGGTCTCGGCCGACCGCCTTCCTCTCTGGTTCGCACTAATGCTATGTTTTCCGCGAAGTCGGTTCTCGACGACCGCCGAGATTGAAACTCTTCCCGCCCGGTGTGGTGCGGGCGGGACTTGTGCTCGGCTCGGGAGTGCGGAAAGTGAAGGAAGCCAAGCAGTTCCGAAAACAGGCAAAAAGGGCTAAGCGGATCGCGCTGTCGCTCTCGGATGCCGAAATCTCAGAAACCTTCCTCAATCTTGCCAAGGGGTACCGCAGTCAGGCCGACGTGCTCAAGGCCAAGGAAAAGGCGAGCACGAAACAAAAGTCGGGCAAGAAGCCTCGATAGGCTATCGCGATGGGTGGTTTGGCCCATGACAAAGAGGCCGATGTGGAGCGCATATTCGCAACATGGGACACATTGATGCTTGTCTGGCTATCTTGCGTCGCTTGATAGCCAAGGGAGACGTCAGCGGCATTCCGTTGGCCGAAAGGGCCATCAATGAATTTGGGACGCGACACCCGCTCCGGCCAGGAAAAGCGATCTCCAGTGTCTCCAGCAAGACGTTCTGAAACAGCGCGATGCTGTGTTAGGCAGTCAGCGAAGCTGAGCCGATGCAGTCAACGCCTACATCGAAAAGAAGCTAGAGGGGCAGTGAGGCCACCAGTGGCGGCGAGGCCGAGCAATCTTTATCGAAGGGTAGTTCAATCGCTTGTGCTTAGCGAGGACGCCACTATGGCTTCCTCGACTTCCTTGACCAAGGCTCGGTGATGTTCGGCGAGCCTGGCAAACAGCGCCTTCTTGGTCCCATTGGTCGCTAGCTTGCTAATCAATTCGCACTCTTCGGCTTCATTTCGAAGCTTCTCCAAGTGCGCCTGCATGTCTTTCATCGGTCAAAGCTCATTTCGGCGGGCCCAAACTGAGGGCCTCGTTTAACTCGGCAGCCTGTTCCGCTTGGGCCGCTTGCCTGAGTAGCTTCTGGGCTAAGCTGACCAGCCGCGCCTGGAGTGAAGTGGTTTGCTTGGCTCGATTGCGTTTGCGTTTCATGCCCCGTGGTTTAGTCCCACGGCCACCAAGCTTCATTGATCTACGTTAGTCCATGCTGCTGGCTAATCCCAAAGGCGAAGTCGAGTAGCGCTGTACGGCTCAACGGAAACGGCCCCAGCTTGTGACAGCTGGGGCCGCCAACCACACGGCTGGTTTCCTCGGGCCGGGGGCTTAGGGGCAGTCGGACCGGAGGCCAAGATTGGATGATAGCGACAGGTTTCGTTCCTGGCTTGTCAAAGATGGCGCGGCACTATGTGCACTGTTATCAGTCGGAGCGTGCTCTACAGGAGAAATGCAACCTATAGCCGATCGCCTACGTCCCCAGCCCCGGCTCGGCGGAGAGGGAGCGACGCCCCGGCGTTAGCGGCCCGTCGGGCAAATGGAAGCGCGTGCGATTGGCGGCGATCACCGCTTTCTTCTCCTATTCGTGAGGACGACGCGCTTTCGGGAGCCGGAGCGATCGATAAGTGGGGTTACGCTGCGCGATGGCGCTTCTGCATTGCGGCAATAGCCTCCATCTCTCCGACTAGTCCCGAGCTGCGGATGTCAGCTGCGATAGCGTCACCGAGCCGGCGCGCAGCTAGCCGAAAATCTGGCTCCAGTATCAGCCGCGCAGCTGCCGAAGCGATCTCCTCTGCCGAAGCAGCCGGGGGCAGCCGTAGGCCAGCGCCCTTGGCCTCCACGCGGACGGCATTGTCGCCCTGATCGCGACCCATCGGGAGCACCAGCAGAGGAACGCCGTTGACGAGCGCGCGGTTGACAGTGCCGTGACCTCCCTGGCTGATGACGAGCGAAACTTCCTGCATTACCGCATCGTGCGGTGCACTTCGAAGCAAATGCACATTCTCCGGGGTCTCAAGGCTATTGACGTCCAGGTTCGGACCGGCAGTCGCAACGGCCTCGACGTCAAGCTGACCCATCGCATGAATGATCTTCTGCACCAGCTCGCCCTGTCCCTGAGCGCCGGTGCTGCCGGTGATCAGCACACGCGGCCGATCCGTCGACCAGGGCGCGCGCCACGACCCGCACCAACTCGGCTGATCGAGCAGCGGACCGACGTAGCGCAGATTGGCGGGCAACCAGTCGGCCTGGAAATCGAATGCACGGCTGATCGCGAGCAACACGCGCGTCGCCCTGTCGAATAGGTCGAGGACATGGGAAAGGCCTGGCACGCCCATCCGCGCACAGGCGGCGTTGAAGCTCGGCAGGAAGCTGTCGAAAAGCGCCATCATCTCCTGAGCGGCGGCGTCGACGTCAGCTCGCTGCTGCTCCGTCTGCGGCGCCGCGAGGCCACTGGCGGCGGGCGGCACCCCGGCGAGCGGCCGAAGGCTGACATGCGGCGAGAGCAGGGCGATGGGCACGCCCGCGGCTTCTGCGCCGAGCACTGCGCCAAGCAACAAATCAATGCTGAGCACGGCATCTGTCGCGGCTCTGCTTATTTCGTCCTTGATGTCAGCCGCATAGTCGTGCGCTGGATCCGCCATGGTGCGGCGAAACATATCACGCAGGCCGGAGACGTCCGCGGGGTCCGCGGCTCGTCCGGTCGGCGCACGGCGCCAGGTGACAAAGTCGAAGTCAGCGGCCAAGACTTCGTCACGCATCGCCGGGTCCGCCATCACCCTGACGTTATGTCCGCACTGCCGCAACTGACGACCGGCGGTCAGCAGGGGATTGAGATTGCCGGAAGTACCCCACGATACCAGAAGAAAATCATACGACACGGTGCATCGTCTCCTTCATTGCCAGACCACTCCCAGGCCGGGGCGAGGTGGTGGTAGTGGGTAGCCCTTGACCGGCCGCATCGCGTGGACGAGATCGCCAATCTCGGCCGGCTTCGCTACCTCAGCATTTCGGAGGTGAAGGGATTGGTTACGACTGTAATGGCGCGCGAGGACGTGAACGCGTCCGGCCCTCCCCGCCTCACAGCGGAGTTGCAGTTCTGTGTTGCCGGCGCATTCCGCCAATCTCGCTTCTGCCAACTGGGCGGGCGGCACGCCAGTGATGCTTACGCTGTCGCCGCGGCGTCGAACCCATCGCGGGCCGACTAGGCCATACCGCTGAGACTTCAGTCGCAGCGTAAGTCTCACGGCGCAATCCTGCTGCCACAACGGGAACGCACTGGAACCGTCCAATTCGGTCATTCCGAACCACCTTACGATCGACGAGGTTCTGACCAACCTAGTGGCGACTTCACCCGTACGCGGCGCGCGTCGGCAAAGCTTCCAGCAAATTGCAATTCGGCGCATGCCCGCGCCATAAGAACCGCTGCTCGTCAGCGGTGGGTCGAACCCGCGAATCTCCCCGCGGTTATCTGCAGGAAAACGTTGGCCCGGCTGCTCCAGAAAGGAGTGGCCGGGCCTTTGTTCGTTTCAGAGTCCCGGGTTGCGCGACCTGGTCGAACGCGAACTGTCTTCGGGTAGACCGGACATCCGGCCGGACCGGCAGGTCGCAAAGGGGACAAGTCCGGACTCTCAACCGCACTTACATTGTTGCTAAATAGCACTTATACTGGGCCGCCCTGAGGGGCTGCCTCGATGCCGCAGATTTCTGTGAATGGCCTCGACGCCTATTATCGCGATGAAGGTACGGGCGTCCCGGTGGTGCTCGGGCATGGCTCCGCTGCCTCAAGCGGACAATGGCGAGCCCTCATCAAGCGAATGTCGGGCCGCCATCGCTTGGTCGCGCCTGATCACATCGGATACGGACGTACAGCGGCGTACTCGGGCGACATTCCACTAATGAAGCACGAGATTGCGATCGTGGAAGCGCTCGTGCGCCTGATCTCGCAGCCGGTTCATATGGTCGGTCACTCGTTCGGAGCCTCCGTTCTAGCCCGGGTAGCCGTCCGAATGCCGGAACAGGTGCGAAGCCTAACACTGGTCGAGCCAAGCCTCTTCTACCTGCTGGCCGCGGCAGGAAGGCTATCCGAGCATGCCGAAATCAAGGCTATTGCAGATCGCGTACTTCGCCACATTGGTGAGAACGATGCTGACGAAGCCGCGCGTAGCTTCATCGAGTATTGGGTTGGCCTCGGTGCGTATGACGCGATGGACGCTAGGCAGCGCGAGGCGGTGAGGGCAAGTATAGCCAAGCTTCCCGTCGAATGGCCGACGGGATTCGAGCCATACGGAGCAACGGTCGAGGCACTCTCTGGATTGAAGATGCCTATCCAATTGATCGGCGGTTCACAGACGACACCCGCCGCACGGGCCGTCATAGACGTGCTGCGCGGCCTGTGGCCAAGAGCGGCGTATGCCGAGATCGAAGGTGCAGGCCATATGGGTCCGTTGACGCACGCCGATACAGTCAACGAGATTATAGACGCATTCATCGGCCGGGTGACGGGATCAATGTCAACGACGGACGTGTAGACATCTACACTGGTCGGAACTTCGGCTAATGGAACGGTCCGGCCGTGCTCCGATGCTGCCGGAGGCGCGGTGCGGGCTCGAAAATAAATTCATAGAGCATGTCGTTTTGGCGGTCCGCCGTTCGACTGGGTGTTGGCGGAGCCACTTCGGCTGTGGCTGGAGCTCACAATGTGACTGATTAGCTGTCAGATCAATGATCTCACGGAGATTGGCAATGACGATCTCGCATCGATTTATCGAGACAAATGGCATTCGAATGCACCTGGCCGAAGCAGGGAGCGGCCCCGCCGTGCTTCTCTGCCATGGCTTTCCGGAGTGCTGGTATTCGTGGCGGCACCAATTGGAAGCGCTCGCCGCCGCCGGATATCGCGCCATCGCGCCCGACATGCGTGGTTACGGGCAGACGGACAAACCGGATGCGATCGATCAATACACTCTATTGCATTTGACCGGAGACATGGTCGGACTACTCGACGCGATCGGCACGGATCAAGCAGTCGTTGTCGGACATGATTGGGGAGCGCCGGTCGCTTGGCGCTGCGCGCTGTTCAGACCGGATCGATTTAGGGCCGTCGTTGGCTTGAGCGTGCCGTTTCAGGTGCGTGGTCCCAACCGACCAAGCACCGTCATGCCGCGGACCGAAAAGCAACGCTTCTATCAACTGTATTTCCAGGCGCCGGGCGTTGCCGAGGCAGAACTCGAAAAAGACGTCCACAACGCAATCAAGACAACATTGTTTGCTCTATCCGGCGATGCGCCGGTTGAAGATCCTGCGTCGCTCGCGATGCTTCCTAGTGAGGGGGGTTGGCTTGATGGTAAGCCTACAACCCAATCATTGCCGACGTGGCTCACGGACAAAGACATCGAATTTTACGTCGAGGAGTTCAAGCGCACCAGCTTTGGAGGAGGTCTGAATTGGTATCGCAACATTGATCGAAATTGGGAACTGCTCGCACCATGGTCTGGCGCAAAGGTTCAGGTCCCGGCACTCTATGTCGTTGGCGATCGAGACGGGGTTTACAGATCGCCGAATTGGAACCATCTCATCCCTAGCCTGAAACAGTTCGTGCCCTTGCTTCGCGAGACAATAGTCTTGAAAGGTTGCGGTCATTGGACTCAGCAAGAGCGCGCCAAAGAAGTAAACAATGCGCTCCTGGAATTCCTGAAACAGAACTGATGCACTTAGTCCGTTGATGGCGCGCACGCGAAGTCGCGGCATGTCCGCTGTCACGTCGGTTACCGGGTGACGAGCGGTCCTGTTCTGCTCAATTGGAGTTTTGCGGCTCGTGACCCTGAACGGACATGCTGTCGGCATATCCTAGCGCTGTTTCAGTGCGGACCGATTATTGTCCAATTGATTTTAAAGGTAAATTTTCATGACCTTCACAGGCTCGACCTCGGATCGCTTCTCCGTCCGGAAATCTAAGCTGACCTCGCCGGCGTGGGCTGGCGTCATACCGCACCATTGCTGCGGAGGATGGAAGCCAAAGGGTTGGTCACGCCGGGTTCAATCATTGTTGACTTGAAATAAGGGGATATCCCCTCTAAATGCCCTCAAACGCGATATGGGGATATCCCCGTAAACCATAACTGAGGGCAAATCGGCGAGCCGGCTCAAGTAAACCGGGCGTGCATGATGGAGAACGATACGTGAAACGCTCATTTCGCTCGGAAAGCCCGTGCATCGTGGCCGCGATGCGTGCAGCCACTCGCCGACTGACGCAGCTGTATGATGAAGCGATGGCGCCAACTGGCTTGCGCGTCACTCAATTTCACGTTCTCTCGGAGCTTGAACGACGATCAGCTGATCCACCAACCGTTGGTGACCTGGCTGAGATCCTGACCATGGAGCGGTCCGCGCTCGGTCAAACACTTCGACCGCTTGTACGCGACGGTTTCATCGACTTGGGCCAAGACGAGCGGGATGGGCGCCGTCGGCCCATCAAGTTGACGAAGGCCGGCAAAGATAAAGTGGTCCGCGGACGGCGCTATTGGGCCGGCGCGCATGAAAACTTCAAGCATTTCTTCGGGGACAATCAATTGGTTGGCTTGCGGAAGACTCTGCGCGACATCGCCGAGAGCGCGCAACTTCCTGAAGCTTTTCAGTAGATCAATATGGCATCCGGGAGAAAGTCATGATCGAGCCGATCACCGTAGAGCATATCACCTTGTCAGCTACCGGAGCTTCCAGGACGTTGTTCGTGCCTTCGAGGAACAAGTCGGAACGCTTGAAGAATTAGGTTGGCCAGCAATACCTGCAGCTTCATGTGATCAGGATGATTTCGAACGTCGAGTTCGTGAAGTGCTGGGCCCCAGCGGCTTCACACGTTTCCTGACAAACGATCACGGTGAGTGGGTCAGCAAGCAAGAGCGCCCGACCTGGTTTTTGATGTACACGATCGGAAACCCGCTGATCGCGATCACAATGATGCGGCATGACATCGAGGCGGGCCTCGATGTGCCGGTCAGACTGGCGATCTATGAGCATTCTGACGGGAAGACGAGGTTTGTGCTCAACAAGCCATCAAGCCTCATGAGCGGGCTTCGGAACGTGGCGGTCCAAGATGCAGCTTATAAGCTTGATGCGAAATTGATGGCGCTCGGCGAAGCCGTGACAGGCGTAAGAGCATAATTTCCGAAAGAAGCCGAGACGTGGATACGCATCGGAAGCCGCACGGCGATGAACCTCTTGAGCCCGACAGTGGGGTACGAGAAGGCTTGATAATGGGTCACAGTGGCTCGGAAGCGCCGCTGCATAACGAAGCTAAGCAGTTCTTGACGCCAATCTGGGTCATCTTCGGACTTTCGATGGGCCCAGCGATTGCGCTTGGGCTCGCTCGGTTCGCTTACGCGCTGTTGCTTCCATCGATGAAAGCTGATCTTGGCTGGAGTTTTGCCGACGCAGGCGCCATGAATACCGCCAACGCGGCTGGATATCTTATCGGGGCCCTCGTAGCTGCCCCTTTTGGTCGTCGCACGAGCGACAAGGCCGCATTTTCCCTGGGCCTTTTCCTGACATCCGCAGCCATAGCCGGGGCCGGTCTCACCGCTGACTTTACGAGCCTGCTTCTCTTGAGAGCCGCCTCTGGACTTGCAGGAGCTGTGTCTTTTGTCGCCGGCGCAGGACTCACATCTGCGGCAGCCTCAGGAGGGTCTCGATCGCGCGCGCCGACGATGTTGGGCATCTACTTTGCCGGGGCGGGTATCGGCATTACGGCCTCGGCCCTCGCAGTCCCTCCGCTTCTTTCCGGCATAGGCTGGCGGGGCGGGTGGTTGGCTCTTGGCGCATTAGGCTTAGCTGCGACCATTTGCGGGTCACTGGTTCTAAGTCGCACACCCGAACCTTCCTATAAGGTTCATACCTCCCCTGGCGGCTGGTCGGCCCGCTTCATGGCACGCAAACTACTATCATACGGGCTATTCGGCGCCGGATACATCACCTATGCCACATTTATCATTGCGCACTTGCGCACCAATGAAGGTTTCGATAGCGGATCGATTACCGCATTCTGGGCGATCTTAGGTCTAGCCGCCGTTGTCGCCGCGTTCGCGTGGGGCCCCATACTCGCTCGCCTGAAAGGTGGCTGGGGAGCAAGCGCAACAATCGCGACGGTCGCGGCCGGGGCGGCCTTGCCGCTGATCTGGCACGGACCAGCAAGCGCCTATCTCTCCTCCATCCTTTTTGGAGGGTCAGTACTCGCGGTCATCGCCGCAGTCACCTCATTCGTGCGGAAGGCGGCGAAACCGCACGCTTGGACAGCAGCGATCGCAGCACTGACCATTGCGTTCGGGACTGGGCAATGCATCGGCCCACTCCTCAGCGGTGCTTTGTCCGATGGACCGAACGGCGTTCGTGCCGGTCTCTGGTTGTCCGTCGGCATCCTCACTGTAGCGAGCGTCGTCGCGGCTTTCCAACCCGAACCGGCGGGCGATTGATCATCGGCGTTCCAGCCGGGAGACGGAACGCAGCCGGCAAGTGAATCGAGTGAACCGAGTGAACGTAGGAAGAGGATGATGACCGATAATATCATTCAGATAGACGCCAGCCGCATTGCGGAACTCGTTGCCAATCGGGAGCTATCGCCGGTGGAGGTCATGAAGGCCCATCTCGATCGTATTGCCGAGATCAATCCCAAGGTAAACGCCATTGTGACGATGGCTGATGGCGCACTGGACGCTGCAAGAAAAGCCGAGGCAGCGGTCAAGTCGGACGCTCGATTGGGTCCTCTCCATGGCGTTCCGTTCACGGTCAAAGATGGAATCGACACGGCGGGCGTGCTGACACAGCGCGGTTCGCCCATTTTCAAAGGGCGTGTGCCCGATACCGATGCCACCGTCGTAGCCAGGCTGAAGGCCGCCGGCGCCATCTTAATCGCAAAGACGAACCCGCCGGAATTTTCTTACTCGATCGAAACGGATAATTTCCTGACGGGCCGAACGAACAACCCCTGGAACCTCGACTGCACCCCGGGTGGATCGAGCGGTGGTGAATCCGCCGCCATCGCGGCTGGCATGTCGCCACTCGGCGTGGGCAGTGATCTCTCGATCTCATTGCGCGGCCCGGCGGCGCATACCGGTATCGTTGGATTTAAAGCTACTCACGGTCGAATGCCGATGACAGGTCACTGGCCCCGTGTGCCACGTCGCTTCTGGCACATCGGCCCGATGGCCCGTTCGGTTCGCGATGTGGCGCTCGCTTATTCTTTGATGGCGGGACCCGACGGTGCCGACGGCTTCTCAATCAGCCCGCTCGGCTTCGATACAGGGGTGGGCACGACATCGCCCCATCAGGTTCGTGTGGGCTGGTTAGCCTCTCCGGGCTTCTTCGGACCAACCGATCCAGAGGTTATCGCGACCGTGAAGGCAGCCGCTCATGCGCTGAGCAATGCCGGCTGCCAGGTTGAGGAAGTCCGGTTGCCCGTGCTGGAGCAGACCGATGCCAACAGCATCCTCTGGCAACTCCAACAGATGGAAGCCCGGCCTGAGTTCGAGAAGGTTACCGCCGGCCACGAGGCCCAGATCTTCAGGCATGCCAAATTGATCCTTGACACACCTGACACGCCCATAGGCGACTTCGTCGCCGCCGAACAGGCGGTGGAGCGCCTCCGCGACCGCTTCGTCGACTATTTCCAGCGATATGATGCGCTGCTCTGCCCGGTGACCCCGTTCCCCGCGACCAAGCATGGCCTCGCTGACCTCGTGATTGATGGCGAAACGGTTTCCCCGTTCCACGTGATGAGCGCGACATCACCGTTCAGCCTGACCGGCATGCCGGCCCTGTCGATGCGGTTCGGAACAAGCCACGACGGTCTTCCGATCGGCGTACAAATCGCCTCCGCCTGGTTCGCGGAATCGACCGCGCTTAAGGTTGCCTCGCTCCTCGAGGAAGTGAGCCCCGTCCGCAACCTTCACCCCGCCATCTAACGCTACAGGGTCGGGATCTTCCCGCCCCCGTCAATTCCTCATGAAATCTATTGAGCTCAGAAGCCAATCGAGGACTTAATTAATGCGTGCCATCACGACGAATTTCGAAACGACCGAATTTGCTGGTCTCACGACCAAAATTGTCAATCCGGACGAAAGCTCGTTCACGGTGCTGGATATGACCATCAAGCCGGGCTTCGGCGCGCCGGCCCACATCTCCGAGGGCGAAGACAAGCTGTTTATCGTCCTGGAGGGCCAATTGAAGTACCTCGTGGGAGATCAGACTGAGGTCGCGGCACCCGGTGCGCGTGTTCTCGTGCCCAAAGGGGTTGTTCACGGATTCACCAACGCGGGAGCGGCCGACGCGAGGCACATCCTGGTCTCCTCGCCGCGCCGCCACGAGGAGTTCTTCCGTGATCTCCACAATATCCCGGATCCGCGCGAGCAGCATATGGACATGCTGCCGACGATCGCAGCGCGCAATGGTCAACAGATTGTTGGACCTCTTCCGTAACGCTGTAATTGCGCGCTTCCGCACCTGCATCCGCATCTTACCGAGATGGCAATGTC
Organism: Bradyrhizobium sp. LeoB3; assembly: GCF_055456055.1. Classification (NCBI taxonomy): domain Bacteria; kingdom Pseudomonadati; phylum Pseudomonadota; class Alphaproteobacteria; order Hyphomicrobiales; family Nitrobacteraceae; genus Bradyrhizobium; species Bradyrhizobium sp. LeoB3. The sequence continues at coordinate 1,127 of NZ_JBVBEF010000136.1, read as the reverse complement.
CCAAATATTTACCGAGCTATCACACCAAACTGAGAGCCGCTGACAATGATTAGATTCTCCGGAGTTATCTCCGCCAAGACGCGCCGACTGTGGCGCAGAATTGCCCTGTTCGGCAGCCTGCAATGTCTGGCCGTCGGATTGCTGGCATCGTTTACTTCAACGGCCTGTGCGCAGCAGCAAACGGACGTCACCATTAAGCAATTGCTCTCGACGACGACTACGTCTGGTGGGCAAAAGATCGTATTGCCCCAAAAGGATGCGGAACTGGTAGCGTCTATCTTCGAAATCCCCCGAGGGGCGAACCTTCCAGAGCACGAGCATCCGTATCCACGATACGGTTACATCTTGTCGGGAAGTTTGCGCGTGACGGACACCGAAACCGGTCAAAGCAAGACGTATCGGTCAGGAGACTTTGTGTTGGAGTCGGTGGGGCGTTGGCACACTGGCGCCAATGCAGGAGAGGAGCCGACAAGGCTGCTCGTTATCGACATCGTCGAGAAGGGACACACGAACACGGTGCTCAAGTAGCGGCAGAATAGGTAACGCTGAAAGGCGGCGCGGTGTGGGCGCGCATCGGTTGCCACGTAGGCATGTCCGTTTGTGGCCGATTCCGTTGAAAAAGGCGGCTGTTGCGGCGCAGAGATATCAGTGATTCAGTCTGTCTAATTGGCAGGACTGAAGGTCATGATGGGGCATCGGCAAGTCGAACAGGCTGCGCTGTTCTATGAGTTCTCACTCGAAAGGCATATTCCGGCCGACCACCTGCTCCGGTCGATCGATAGGTTCGTGGAGCTCGAAGACCTGCGGCGGGAGCTGACGCCGTTCTACAGCAACATCGGACGACCATCGATCGATCCGGAGCTGATGATCAGGATGCTCCTAATCGGCTATTGCTTCGGCATACGATCGGAACGACGCCTCTGTGACGAAGTCCACCTCAATCTGGCATACCGCTGGTTTTGCCGGCTGGGTCTGGACGGTGCTGTCCCTGATCACTCGACGTTCTCCAAAAACAGGCATGGCCGATTCCGAGAGAGCGATCTTTTCCGTCGCGTGTTCGAGACTGTCTTGCGCCGCTGCATGCGGGAGCGCCTGGTTGGCGGCGAAGGGTTCGCAGTTGATGCGAG
>NZ_JBVBEF010000135.1:0-15478 GCF_055456055.1 Bradyrhizobium sp. LeoB3 | reverse complement strand
CGATATTGTCGGGCTTTACCTGTCCCCACCGAACCGAGCCGTTGTCCTCAGCGTTGATGAAAAGAGTCAAATACAAGCACTCGATCGCGAGCAACCGGTCTTGCCGATGATGCCTGGCGTACCGGAACGTCGCACGCACAGCTACGTGCGGCATGGCACGACCACGCTTTTTGCCGCGCTCGACGTCGCTTCCGGGTTTGTCATTGGCAAATGCTACAAGCGCCATCGGGCGGTCGAGTTCTTGAAGTTCCTCAAAGAGATCGACGCTCGAATTCCTGAGGGGCTCGCTGTCCATATCGTCATGGACAACTACGCCACCCACAAGACGCCCAAGATCAAAGCGTGGCTCGCTCGCCGGCCACACTATCATGTTCACTTCACGCCGACTTCTGCGTCATGGATCAATCAGATCGAGCGCTGGTTCGCTGAGCTCACCAGAAAGCAAATCCAGCGAGGTGTTCACACCTCCGTCAGACAGCTCGAGGCCGACATCCGTACCTTCATCGAACGGCACAACAACAACCCGAAGCCCTTCAAATGGACCAAGTCCGCAGACCAGATCTTGGCTTCTGTCAAACGCTTCTGCCACAAAGCCCAGCAGACTTTATGTGGCGAACTTTAGATTCACGTGACTAGATTCTTGTTTTGACGCGTTTTCTGCGAACCGGTGTCCACTTCGCTCGAAAACGATAACGGTCGGTTTTTCCTGAACGCTCTAACGGGGCTGTCTTCAGTGTCGGTAGCAGCCGCTATTCGTGCAGGCTATGACTAGACAGGCTTGCCCCGGCAGCCGTTTCCAGAGGCGCGCGTCAGGCATTGGCGATCAGTGAAGCGATGTCCTCGAGTGGACGCCGGCTGAAGTCCTTCGCGAACTCGCCTATGATCTTGCCTCTCAGGTCGCGGTGGAAGTGCTTGCGCATCTCGCCCAGGGTCCTGGGATCGGAGACAACGACCAGGTGTTCTATGGTCCCGTCCAGGCTTAGCTTGTTCAGAAACGCGGCCGTCGCTGCCGCGAAGTCGTCTTCGACAAGCCGCCTGCCATCGGGGTTGGCAGAGCCGGTGTGATGGCGCGCACCCGAGCCTGAGCGGGCGGGCGCAGGCGGAGCCGCCGTGATCTCGACCAAGTGCATCCCAGGTTTCACGCCTGTATTGTGGAACAGGCGGATCGTCCGCCGTCAGCGACTGCGACTGTCGTACCGATAGGTAGAATCATCGAAAGACCTCCCGTTCACGATCCCGCATAACGCCGGCCGGTTATGATACTTGCATGCCGGCGCTCTGCGGCGCCTTTTCGATAAGCTGCAGGCGCGAAGCTCCCCAGAGCGGGGCAGTCCCAACGACGGCCGAAAGAATCGACGCGGCGAACACGGCGATCTTGGCGGCTGAGAAGTCGGTGGCTCTTGGAAACGCCTGCCCGGTGATGAAGAGCGACATCGTGAAACCGATGCCAGCGAGGGCTCCTGCCCCGGCCAACTGCCGCCACGTGTACTCCGCCGGCTTGCGCGGACCAGAACGCCTCGGGCGTCTGGGCAAGCTCAGCGAACTCGGCGGCCCGAAACGCAAGGCTGTTGTCCGTGAGCGGCCTGTGGCGGAAGGCGTAGCAGACGCGGTCGCCAAGTTGGTCGCGCGCTTGCGCGATGGGCTCGTCGGCAGCCCTGCAGTGCGGGCAAGCGTAGCTGCTGTACTCGACGAGCGTGATCTCGGCATCGGTGGGGCCAAGCACGTGGTCCGTCTCGTGGTCGACCGGACGGTCGAGGCGGCCGGGCGGGATTATGAGCTCCATCGCTGAGCCTCGGCGCGTGGCCGTGCAGCGTCGAGGAACTGACGGCTGAGCAACGCTGCTTGCGTGATCGCGTGCTGCATCTTGCTGACTGGCCTTGCGGTATGCGGCGTCGCTCGGGCGCTCGAGCAGCCGCAGGCCGCTGCCGATCACAGCGGGAAGGTTGTTGACGTCGTGGACCACGAACTGCGCTACGTCCCCGATCGCCCCCGCCTCCTCCGGCCTGCGGGAGGAGAACACGCCGCGTGTGTCGGACCGCGGGGCGGTCCGGCACAGGACCCCGGAGATCTCGCCGCCACGCCCGACGAGCGGAATCTCCATGAACCTGGACGCGATGAGGCCGCTGCCGTCGTGGCGGACGCTCCGCACCCTCGCACCGAATGTGCGCTGTACTCCAAGCGCGACGCCGGCGCTGTCCGCGAGCACGATGACATCCTCCAGCGGAGGGCTCTCGACGCGGGGGAAGGCAACGTGAGGTGTCTCTTTGATCTGCATGTCGGACCTCCTGGCTTGCGATCGTTCAATGGAACGCCGACTTCGGCCCGCAAAACGAGGGCGGGCGACTACAGCCCGAAGATTGAGTCTATGACGGTCTAAAGGAAAATCATCTCTCGCCATGGAGTCGATAGCCGACAGTTATCGGGAATGGCTGAGAGACGCTTGGCGCCGCTGCGGAGGGAGTGCGGCGCTTCCGTCTGCGAGCACTCGCCCGAGCGGAACTCTGGCCGACCGCGAAGAGATGTTCACGTGCCTACGGCCATCATAACGCGCGGCTATCGACTTCATGGCGTGATGTCATTTCCCATTCGCCGCGCGCAATCCCATGCTTACGAGCGTGAGCGGCAACCTTTCGCCGCCACTCCGACACCCGAACAAGGGTCCACAATCAGGAGGCTACAAATGTCAGTGAAGAAGCCGGTTCTCACGCCGCCCCAGGGCGGCGAGACGGTGACCTCGAGCGGGGGCTCAAGCGTCGAGATGAAAGTGGAGAGCAGCCAGACCGGAAGCGAATATGGCGCTGTCCTGTGGACGGTGCGGGCCGGGGAGGAGCCGCCGCTGCACACCCACTCGCGCGAGGACGAACTGGTCTACGTGGTGCAGGGGCAGCTAATCGCGCGGGTCGGCGATGCGCGCGTCGAGGTCGGGCCGGGCGCCTACGCGGCTCTTCCCCGCGGTGTGCCGCATACGATCGAGGTCGTCGGCGACCAGGCGACCCTGCTGCTCAGCTTCGTGCCGGGTGGGCTGGAGCGCTTCTTGGTCCCCCGGAAAGGCGAGAAGCCCGATCCGGCTGCTTTCGGCCTGACGTTCCCCTAGGCGGGACCGCGGCGCGGCGTTCGCGACCGTGCGCCCGCTCGGGCCCGGGTGCCGGCCGCGCGCGACCGCGCCAAATGATTGATTCCACGCGCCGGCCTAGGCGAGCGACAATGGCTCGAAGATTGGGTCTATGACGGCCTAAAGGAAAATCATCTCTCGCCATGAAGTCGATAGCCGACCGTTATCGGAATGGCAGAAAGACGCTTGGCATGCTGTGGTGCGAGTGCGGCGCTTCCCATCGGCGACTGCGAAGCGGTGTTCACGTGCCTACGGGCATCATAACGCGCGGCTATCGACTTCATGGCGTGACGTCATTTCCCATTCCCCGAGCGGAATTCCATGCTTCGCCGGTACCTTGCTCATCTAGCGCACAGCAGCTTAGCTTGTTGTGCGGGACTAAGCTCCTTTCACCCGCCGAGAGGAAATCCGCTATGGTCACTCGTGGTTTCACAGGCCGCCAATCCGGATCAGAACCATCGGACCGGATTCCCCCGGGACAGCACCTCGTCGACAATTTCCCGGTGCTTACGGCCGGCCCCACGCCGCGAATCGAGCCCGCGGACTGGACTTTCACGCTCAAGGTCGGACCTCGTCCGGTCAAAGCGTGGAACTGGTCGGAGTTCAACGCGCTCCCACGAACCAAGATGACGCGGGACATCCACTGCGTGACCTCGTGGTCGAAGCTCAACACCGCCTGGGAAGGTGTGGCCGTCGACGACATCCTCGCTGACGCCGGCCTTAGCGCACCCACTCCGTTTGCACTCGCACATTGCTATGACGGATACTCGACCAACGTGCCGCTTGCCGACCTCGCAACGGGGAAGGCGATGGTCGCGCTCAAGTACGAAGGCCAGCCGCTGCCGCGCGACCATGGGGGGCCGGCGCGCCTGCTCGTGCCGCATCTCTACTTCTGGAAGTCGGCGAAGTGGGTGAACGGGCTTCAGTTCACGGAGCGCGACGAGGCCGGCTTCTGGGAGCTGCGCGGGTACCACATGTACGGCGATCCGTGGAATGAGCAGCGATACACGAATGACTGAGGCGATTGCCGCAACCGCGCGATGGCAGAGCTGTGCGATTGTCGAGGTCGCGACGAGAACGCCGGCTATCAAGAGCTTCTTTCTCCGCCTCTCCGAACCGTTCGACTATACGGCCGGACAGCACGTTGACGTGCGGCTGACTGCGCCCAACGGCTACAGTGCCATGCGCAGCTACTCGATCGCCTCGGCCCCGAGCGATTCCAAGGTGATCGAGCTGGCGATCGAGCGCCTCCCGGACGGTGAGGTCTCCCCGTTCTTCCACGAGGTCGTCCAAGTAGGCGACACGATCGAGCTTCGCGGGCCGCTTGGCGGCCACTTTCTCTGGCCGGGGCCTTCCAACAAGCCAGTGCTCTTGATCGGCGCCGGCTCCGGAGTCGTGCCGCTCATGGCGATGATCCGGTATCGGAAGGCCAGCGGAGAGCCAGTGCCTGTCGCGCTGTTGCTCTCCTCCAGGACGTGGGATGACGTGCTGTTCAGGGACGAACTCCTCGAGCTCGAGAGGTCGCTTCCCGATTTCGTGCTGGCCTTCGCTCTGACACGCGAGCCTGCGATGCGCCGCACCGACTTCAGCAGGCGGATCGACGGCAGGATGGTCGCTGACGTCGCGGAGCGGCTGCCTGTGTCCCCCGGCTGCGCCTTCGTGTGCGGGGCGAACGCCTTCGTCGACATCGCGGCGGACGCCGCGCTCACTTTGGGACTGGAACCCAGCGCGATCAAGACCGAACGCTACGGCGCTTGAGAGACGATCCCTCTCGCGCCGCGGGAGGATGATTTTCGCTGAATGGAAGGATACGCAACAGTGAACAAAACGGGGGCTATGCGGATCCTGTCCAAGACGATCGATCTCGACGACTCAAAGATCTTCTGCTGCGAAGTCGGCGCGCATGGCGCGGGTACTCCGACATCGAGATCGACTTCTCGCAGCACTCTAGAAGTGGAATAAGACCATGTTTTCAGTGATTTTCGAAGTCCTCCCCAACAAAGAGAACTGGGATGACTACCTCGACAACGCCAAGATGCTGCGCCCTGAGTTGGAGCAGGTCGAGGGCTTCGTCGACAACATCCGCTACAAGAGCCTGACCCGCGAGGGCTGGATCCTTTCGCTTTCGAACTGGCGCGACGAGAAGTCGCTCGTCCGCTGGCGCACCCGCATGAGCCATCACGAGGTTCAGCAGAAGGGCCGCGACAAAATCCTCGCAGACTACCACCTGCGTGTCGGCCAGATCACAGCTGACAATCAGATACCCGCGGGGTACGCCCTCAACGAGCAGCGGCTCGACGAGACCGAGGTCGGGGAGGGAACGACGGTCACGCTGATCAACGCGACGCGCCCCGCGGAGTGGAAGCAGACCAACAACCCATACGACTGCGCCGAGTGGCTCGGACTGAACCCTTGGGCCGCCGACTGCACGTCCTGGGACATCTTCGACGCCGTGCTCGCGCCCGGCGACCTGATTCTGCTCATATCCTGGAAGGACGCCGCTGCAGCGCAGGCCTATGAGGACGCTTTCGCGCCGAATGACAAGGCAAGAATCCGGAGGGTGAGGATCGTCCGCCACTACGGGAAATACGACCGTCGCGAGGCGCCTCAATACTACGCAGATGCCAAGGGCGGCGAGACCCTCCGCGCCTGACACGGCTCCGTCGGGAAAGGCCAGCCTGCCGCGAGTTCGAGTCTGCGTTCGCCCTGCCACCCAGTCCCGCACTTTCGCCAAACTTCGTGGGAAACAGACGTATTGGCGGTTGACGAATTGTCGTTGAGGCTTGCTGCGGCTTGTTGCCGAACGATTGATCTCAGCGCTGACGATCATGCCATGGGATCGCGTACACTTGGCGTGGCGGCCCGTCCGACTCTCGCACACCTCGCAGCGCACTGGCCGGCTCTCAGAAGTTCCGGAAAGCGTGTCCGTGCGTCCAAATCAATGGACCGAGCCGTTCCAACGTGTGCATGCAAGTAGCATCTACGCCCCATGATTGCGACGTGCCCATCACGTCGTCGAGTGCAAAGGCTCGTCAGTATCGACAGCCGCACCTTGACGGAGAACAACCCATGGAGCTTCATCAGGTTCGCTACTTCCTCGCCGTCGCGTCCACACTCAACTTCACCCGCGCGGCCGAGCAGTGCAATGTCACGCAGCCCGCCCTGACCAAGGGGGTGCAGAAGCTCGAGCAGGAACTCGGCGGCCAGTTGATCTACCGCGAACGCCAGCTGACCCAACTCACCGATCTTGGAAAGGAAGTCCTTCCGATGCTGGAGCGCACACTGGCCTCGGCAGAGGCGGTGCGTCGGAGGGCACAGGAGTTCCAACGCAAGGACGTCGCGCCACTGAAGATCGGCCTCGCCCCATCCATCTCGGCGTCGCTCGTCCTCGATCCGATCGCGGAGATCGCAAAGTTCGTCCCTGGGCTTCACGTCGAGCTGCGCGAGGGCGCAGCGGAGAAGCTCGTCGATCTCTTGCTTGAGGGGGAGATCAACGCCGCAATGGTCGGCGACGTGCAGGACGTGCCTGCCCGCATCGACGACTGGTCGCTGTTCGAGGAGCGCTATGTCGTGGTTCTCGCGCCGACACACCGGCTCGCAAATCGTCGGTCGATCGGCATCGACGACCTCCGTGAGACCATCTTGCTGGAACGCGCCGACTGCGACGTCGCCGCGAAGATCCAGCAATCATATTTCCCCGAGGAACCGCCCCAACTCGGTCACTGCAGCGGTCACGACTTGCATCTGCAGCATATGGCCGCCGCTGGCTTCGGCGTGATACTCGCGCCCGAGCACATGCCACGCCTTCCGACACTTAAGACCATTCCGCTCGAAGGCGACCCGGTTTCGCGGGAGGTGCGGCTACTGGCTGTGCAGGGGCGCCGCTACTCGCCGGCGCTGGACGCTTTCGTCAAGGTCGCGCGGCTTCGCGACTGGTCGGTCGAAGTCGCCGACCGGGACGTGCCGCACGCGACGGTCCCGGAGGTGGCGAGGGCGCCCGCATGACCACGACACGCGCGCCGGCGGCCAATTGTTTCCAACCAATCGATCCTCAGCCTGATGACTCCCCACCGATGCTAAACCAGACCGACAAGACACTCACCCGGATTCGCACCGAGCTGCTGACGACGTTCAGTGCCGCGGACTGGGAGTTATACAACCACCTCGTGGCCTGGCTCCGCGATACAGACGTGGCATCGCACGCGTTGAAGGTCGGAGACGACGCGCCGGAATTCCTCCTGCCGGACGCCGACGGCCGTCTCCACTCCTCCGAACAGCTGCGCCGCAACGGCCCCCTCGTCCTGAGTTTCTTTCGAGGCGGCTGGTGTCCGTTCTGCAGCGCGGAGCTCTGCGCCCTCCAGGCGGCGAAGGATGAGTTCGAGAGCATCGGCGCGACCCTCGCAGTCGTGACACCCGAGACGAGGGACTTCCCGCGGCAGCTCAAGCGGAGTCTCGGCTTGGACCTGAAGGTACTCTCCGACGTCGACTACGGCGTTGCCATGTCGTACGGCGTGCTGTTCCGGGTGCCCGACGAGATCAAGGCGCACTATTCCGGGCTAGGGTTCGACTTCGGCGCCCGGCACGGATCACCGGTGTGGATGTTGCCCATTCCCGCGACCTACGTGATCGACGCAGAAGGCCGGATCCGCAGCGCGTTCGTCGAGCCCGACTTCACGATACGGGAGGAGCCGGCGCAAATCTTGGCCTCGCTGCGCCAGGCCGCTTTCACGTCCAAGTGAGGGAGGCAGAAGGTGGAAAGCGACATCCGGGACAATCCGGCGATGACCCGGTTTGAAATGTTCCTCGGCGACGGCGCGCTCGCAGTCGCCTACTACAAGATCGAAGACGGTCGCGTCGTCCTGCTCCACACGGAGGTGCCACAAGAGCTATCCGGCCTGGGGTACGGATCGAGGCTGGCGCATGGCGTTTTCGAAGCGTTGCGACGCGACGGGAAAAGAGTAATCGCGAAGTGCCCCTTGATGTCCTCCTACGCCGCCCGGCACCCTCCTCGACGGCTGATCGCGGACGGACGGGACGCCAGCGTGTACAGCGATTTTGGATGACGATACCTCGCGCCTATAAAATGCATGTCCAAAGGGAATTTCTAATTTCGTCGTCGGCGTCCGATTGTTGGGCCTGCTAGGCCGGCCGAGCAAACGCGGTCGCCTCCACAGCGATTGAAACAGTGATTGAAGCCGTTGCGCCGAGTCATCGTGCCGCGCGCGAGTAGCAAAGGAGATCCCCATGAAATTATCGAGGACCGTCGGCTTGGCCGTCGCCGTCTCGCTGGTCGTCGGCACCGTGGTAGCACTCGCGCAGATCAGCGGAACTGCTCCGGCCGGCCCGACCGCGAACGTGGTGGACGCCGCCGGGCACCTGCGCGTGCCGGCGGACTACCGAACCCTCTACCAAGCGCTCGGGAGCTGGGCGATTGCCGCCGACAACGTCCAGGGCTCGAAAGAAATCCACGCCGTCTACGCATCCCCGGGGGCGATCGACGCCTACCGGAAGACCGGGCACTTCCCGGACGGCGCTGTGCTGGTGAAAGAGGTCTTCGAGACTTCGACGAACGAGATGACCACCGGCACGGTAAGCCACGCCGACAAGCTCAAGGGTTGGTTCGTCATGGTGAGAGACAGCAAGGGAACGCACCCCGGCAACCCCTTGTGGGGCGACGGGTGGGGATGGTCGTGGTTCGACGCGGACAAGCCGCTCAAGACCACCTCGACGGACTACCATTCCGATTGCCAGGGGTGCCACGTGCCGGCCCAGGCCACGGACTGGATTTATGTGAATGGATATCCCGCCCTGCGTCACTAGGCGACCGTATGCGTGGACGCTCTCCTCTTGCTGCGGTTTCGCGGGGGTCATGCCGACAAGCTGGTGCGGCAAGAAGATTGGAGAGCCTATTGTGACCATTCGTTTCAGTTATCGACCTTTCCGGTCCGACCCGACGTTCAGAGTACAAACGAGCGCATGGAGTTCGACGTGTCTTTCTCGGTCTATGACATCACGGTCCCTGTCATGGTGCACGGACTGAACGTGATGGACGACTATCTCGACTACGCCCAAGCGCTCGAGCGAACCAAGGGGATTGAGCCTGGAAGGATCCTTGGCGAGCGGCTTGCGTCCGACATGCTGACTTTCGGAGAAAAGTTTTCCGTAAGCTGCAATAAGGTCGATGCGCACATGGCGAAGCTGATGCAGCGCGACACGCGCCAGGACCCCACAACACCGTCATGATGTACCCGGCATTGAGGGAGCGGCTCCCTCGAGACCCTCGGCTTCTGCAAAACGTGCAGCCGGACGAGATTGCCGGCGCGCGGTCGCACACGTACGAGCTGACGCCGCCTATCGTGCGCGGGTGGTTCGGCGGCGACGACTACATCAGGCACTTGGTGCTACCCGACTTCTTCTTCCACATCTCGATTGCGCACGCGATCCTTCGGCACCTCGGAGCGAAGATCGGAAAACGCGACTACCTCGGCAACCACACTCAGCAGAGCGGCGGCGACTACTCGTGAGAGGCGCTTGAGGCGCCGGGCATGGCCCGAGGCCTTCAAGACAAGAAAGCAAGTTCAGGGGACGCCGATAGTGAGCGAGTTGCAAGAGGTCATTGGCGCGCTGCAAAGCGAAGCGGACTTCGGGGCTGGAGGCGCGAATTGCATGAGTTTCCATGAGACGTTTCGGCGAGACAACGCCATGCATATGATCGACCTGCTCGCAAGCGGGGTTGCTCACGACTTTAATAATAGATTGCAGAGCATGGCCAGCGCCCTCAGCATGATACGCGTGCGCGTTGCCGCCGGGTGCACGTCTGACCTCGGTTCTCTCATAGAAGTTGCGGAACGGTCACTCGTTAGCGCCAGCGACCTCGCGCATCGTCTTATGACTGTTGCGCGTAAAACGGTTCGTCAATCAGACAATCTATTTCACCTTAACGATGCCCTCCTTTCAATGAGTGATCTGCTGCGCTGCGTCGTCGGAGAAGGAATCGTGCTACGCTTGGCTTTATCGGATTCAGCAACTCGGATCCGATGTGATTCTCACCTGCTCGAATGCGCGATTATAAACCTTGTGATAAACAGCCGAGACGCAATGCCCAAGGGAGGTATCATTACAATCGAGACCAGGAAGACTTACTCGCCCAAAGGCGACGATGGCCAAGAGTATGTTTCCCTATGCGTCACTGATTCTGGATGTGGCATTACCTCCGACGTCCTGGAAAAGGTATTTGAACCATTCTTTACGACGAAGCCACAAGGCGTCGGAACCGGGCTTGGACTTCCAATGATACGCCATTTTGTTGATCAGGCGCGCGGCCACATTGAAGTTCACAGCATGCCGCAACAGGGCACATGCATAAAGCTCTACTTACCGACTGCCGCCGAAAGCTGAGAGTATGCGCAAAGTCGGCGGCCGAAAGGCCGCGTCAGAGATTGCATTCTGATGGGCGGCGTCGAATGTTTAACGGCATCTCAGCGCCGCTGGGCAATGCTCTGCATCTTGCTTGGACTTGGCCTAAGTTCCCTCGGAAGCGCGATCGTGAATATCGCCTTACCCAATATCTCGCGTTCATTCGCTAGTGGTGACGCGGCGACCGTTTGGGTCGTGAATGCCTATCAGCTTTCGGCAACAGTCTGCTTGTTGCCCGTCGCAAGTCTGGTCGAGTCACTCGGTCTGAAGCGCGTTTATGCCGCGGGTCTAGCTATTTTTGTTCTCGCGTCGTTAGGTTGCGCTTTCGCTCCAACATTACCGATGCTGGTGAGTGCGCGCTTGATTCAGGGTATCGGAGCGGCCGGGGTTTCTGTGGCCGGCGTTGCATTTGTACGCGTGATCTATCCGCACCGCATGGTCAGTAAGGGCCTCGCGATGGTCGCATTAGCGGTGGCGATACCTGGAGCATTAGGGCCTACCATCGCGGCGACAATACTTGCCGTGGCAAAATGGCCCTGGTTGTTTCTGGTGAATGTGCCATTCGGACTCGCGGTACCGCTATTTATTGCCGCTGCACCATCAGACGTTCGGGTTCCTCGCCCTCTCGATCTGATCGGGGCCGCTCTCAATGCGCTGGCGTTCGGGCTTTTCGTCGTCGGTGTCGGTACGCTGGGTATTGGCGATGGGCGCATTGCGATGGGAGAGATCGTCGCAGGTCTTTTCTGCTTCAGCCTCTTCGTTCGACAACAGCTCCAGCACCCTATGCCGATGCTGCCATTCGATCTTTTCCGTATACCTCTGTTTACACTATCGGCGTGGACATCTGTCTGCTCCTATGCCGCACAAATCCTGGCTTACGTCTCCTTGCCGTTTCTATTTGAGGCGGGGATGCATCTTTCGGCCGTGGAAACAGGCTTTCTCTTGACGCCCTGGCCGGTCATGACTGCCATCACGGCTCCAATCGCCGGCCGCTTGACAATCCGCTACCCCGCCTCGGTGATTTGCAGCATTGGCTTGGCATTGTTGGCGGCCGGTTTGCTTCTGACGGTCTTCTTGCCGACAACTCCGGCGAAGTGGGATGTCGTTTGGCGCCTCGCCCTTTGCGGTATCGGCTTTGGCCTTTTCCAGACCCCGAACAACACTGCGATGATGACGGCTGGACCCATAGGGCGCAGCGGGGCGGCGAGTGGGATGAATGCCGCGGCTCGCTACGTCGGATGGTCACTTGGTTCCGCCTTGGTCTCGCTGATCTTCGGCTTGGGCGGAGATCATGGCGAGGTCTTTTGTCTTGTCGCCGGAATGGCCTTCGCTCTGATGGGAGCCGCTACCAGCAGCGCCCGTCGGTTCAGATAGCGTCAAAATGCGGGACGCCAGCACCTCGTCGAAAGTTGCGTGGCCATGTCCGGACATGGGATTTCGGTACATAGAGCATACAACACCTATCCCTTAGCGGCCGAGATCACCAACACCCCGCCCCGTGGCGAATGTTTCCCTCCGTTAGAATGGGATCGAATACGGCCTCTCCCTACCCCCGCTGCAGCACCAGGGCCGTCAGCTCGTTTGGCATGTCGAGCATCACATCATGCCCGCACGCAAACTCCTCTCGCCACCAGCGGCGTTCTCCTGCGAGGTCGTAAAAGCTGTCGAAATAAGGGCTGTCATAGCTCCGCGCCCGGATGTATCCGATGTTTGGAATCGCGTCACAAGCGCCGCTGATCTGCGCCGGCGCTTCGAAAGTGGACAATGGCTGCGCCGTGCACTGTCGGTCAACCCAATCGGCGTCTGCCGCGTTCACTGCCAATAACGATGCCGGAGGCGGCGGAACCTTCCAGCCATCGCCGTTCGCCGCGGCGAGTTCTCGGAAATTCTTGCCCTTATCGGGTACGTAGTCGAAAAGAGTTTTGCCGTTGTTTGGCACAAAGGCATCGAGGTAGATCAACGAGCGAATCCGGTCCGACATCCGGTCGGCGACGTGACGCACGACAAATCCAGCATAGGAATGTCCGACCAGGACGATGTCGCGCAGTTCTTCCCAAGCCATGAGGTTGGTGACATCCGCGATGTGTGTGCCGAGGCTGACCTCACGGCTCAGGAGATGCGACCGTTCTCCAAGACCGGTCAGCGTCGGCGTGAACACCCGGTGGCCTTTTGAGGCCAGGAGGCGGCGCACGCGAGTCCAGCACCAACTGCCGTGGAACGCGCCGTGGATCAGAACGTAATCTGTCATTCTAAGCTTCTCCCGAGCCGCCCGCTATGGCCACGGCTGGCGTCGGTGTTGTTGCAGCAATAATGGCGCCGCAGATCGAAGTCGCAGCGGCTACGACGAGACCGACCTTGTAACCGGACTCGAAAGACGCGACACCGGCGGCCAGGGCCGCGCCGACAAGTTGCGCAATCCGGCTCGCGGCATTGTTGACGCCGGAGGCGAGCCCTTCGTCCGTCTGGTCAACACTCGACATGACGGACGCGGTAAGCGGCGCCACGAGCACGGCGAAGGACAGGCCAAGCAGCGCCATCGGTACGATCACGCCGAGCATCAAGGCTTCTTTCTGACCAAGCGCCATCCAGACGTAGGCCAGTGCGGCACCTGCCGGTCCCGCGATGAGCATGGTCCGCGCGCCAATCTTGTCCGCCAAGCCACCGAAGACATTCGACAAGAGCCCTACGCCGAGCGTGAAGGGCAGGAATGCCAGCCCGGCATCGGTCGACGACAGGGCGCGGCGATCGACGAGGTCAAAAGGCAGCAGGAAGAACATGATCGAAATCCCCGTATAGACCATCAGGGTCGCGACGTTCAGTCCGAGGAAAGCGCGGTTCTCTACCAGACGGGGCGGCGTCATCGGGTGTGCGCTTCCGCGCTCCCAGATCGCGTAGACGGCGAGCCCGACAATGCCGAGCCCGGCGACGATCGTGAGCGCCGTGGTCGTCCGGGCGGAAGCGCCCGCGGCCGCCCAAGCTTCACTGGGTCCGATTTGGCTGAGCGCCCAGGCAAGCGCGCCGAGTGCCGAAGCTAGGATCGCGGCACCAATCACGTCGAACTGGCGCTGGATGCGGCCATCTTTGGGCGCGAAGACCAGCAGTACTCCCACTGCTAAGAGCGCGAGCGGCGGGTTGATCCAGAACAGGGATGGCCAGCCAAAGGTCTCAGTCAGCCAGCCGCCCAAGACAGGACCTCCGGCGGTGGTGAGAGCCGATGCGGCGGCCCATACGCCGATCGCCCGGTTCCGCTCAGCGCGCGGATAGGTGGCGCCGATCAGGGCGAGGCTGGCGGGGGTGACAATCGCCGCGGCCGCTCCCTGCGCGACGCGGGCAGCGATCAGCCAGGCCGGCGAAGGCGCCAGTGCGCAAGCCGCGGACGCCAGACCAAATAGGACGCAACCGAGCCCGAGCATGCGCGCCTTCCCATAAACATCCGCGAGCGCGCCGCCGATCAATGTCAGCGAGGCGAGCGCCAGCATATAGCCGTTGAGAACCCATTGAACGGAGGCGAGGTCCGCTCCGAAGTCAGCCCGCAATCTCGGTAACGCAACGGGCAGCGCTGTCGCATCGATGAACGCCATCGAGGACGCGATTACACAGGCCGCGAGCACCATGCGCCGGCGCCGAGGCCGCGCTTCCCGCCCGAGCTCTCGCGGGCAGGGTTCTGCATCGATAACGCAACGGCCGCACTGCTCTACAAACGGCTGCGCCTCGTGGTGGCAAGCTCGCCAACTCTGGTTTGTAGGAGTGGTCATTCGCGGTCTCGTTTTGGGTTGTAGGTACTTCTGACAGCGGCCTTACATCGTGGCGGTCGCCACCCGGCGAGGGAAATCGCCTCTTGCCATGGAATCGATAGACGATCGTTATTGCCTCGCCGCGCGGCGTGAGGCCGCCGCGGTCTGCGCAACTTGCCTTGATTTACGAATAGCAGAGAGGGCCGTCGCAGCAGCATTCTCCGCTGCTATGGAAACTATACATGCCGGCTATTGGAAAATTTCGTCCCGCGCTGCGATCAATGCTTAGCACTGTCGCAGATTTCATCGAGTAACGCCCAGGGTAGTCTCGGACGGATATTACTCAATTGCGTAGGAAAAAGTATGGTCGTGGAGAAAAAAGGTAGGCGCCTTACCCCACTGGTCGCCGGAGCGGTTTCCAGCGCAGTTGCCATAACAGCTGTATTCGCGCAGTCCGAATCCAATCACGCCAACGCACCGACGAGCAAGCGCTATCTCCCGGAATATACCGCGTCCGGTGACTTGATCCTGCCGAAGGACTTCAATGAGTGGGTGTTCGTCGGCTCACCGCTCACTCCCAACGCGCTGAACGGCGGGAAGGCCAACTTTCCTGAATTTCACAACGTTTATATCGAGCCGGGCTCATACGAGATCTACAAGAAGACAGGTGAGTTTCCGGAGGGAACGATCTTCTTCAAGGAGCTGCAGCTGACGCTCCCAGCCGAGAACCCGGATGGATCGCGCACCGAAGCCTCCGGGCGAGGCTTCTTCCCCGGAAAACTGAACGGCGCAGACGTTACGGTCAAGGATAGCAAGCGCTACGCCGACACTGGAGGCTGGGGTTACTACAACTTCAATCACCACGAGCCGAAGGCACCGACAGCCGAGCTGCAGCCAAAGTCCGAATGCGCGTTCTGCCACATGGCAAGCGCTAAGAAAGACGACGTCTGGACCCAATTCTATCCGCTGCTGGACAAATGAAATGGTCAACAAACGCTACCGGTTCACCAACACAGGGATGCCGCTGGCATGAGATGTCGAACGGGCTCTTATCGCTGGAACATATCCAGCAAAGAGGCAAACAACCGAGGAGACAATTCACATGAAAGCGATTGTGGTAACGGACCAGGCTGCGGGAGCGGCGGGGATGAAGCTGGTGGAGCAGCCCGAGCCGCAGGCAGCGATAAACGACGTCGTCGTTCAGGTTCATGCGTCG
>NZ_JBVBEF010000134.1:0-15657 GCF_055456055.1 Bradyrhizobium sp. LeoB3 | reverse complement strand
TCCGAACTGCGTGTGGGAGATCAAGTTTATGGTGTTACGAATCCGCGGTTTATCGGGGCCTATGCCGAGTATGCTGTGGCTTCCGCAGGGATGGTTTCGAACAAGCCAACCTCGCTAACCCACGTTGCGGCCGCCTCTGTTCCTGTCGTTGCCGTCACCGCATGGCAGGCATTGTTTGATCACGCCCAGCTCGAAGCAGGTCAAACGGTGGTCATTCACGGAGCGGCCGGCAACGTGGGATCCTATGCGGTTCAACTGGCCCGTCAGGCGAGTGTGCAAACCATCGCGACCGTATCGGCGGGCGATATTTCCGCCGTGAGCCATCTCGGCGCAAACATCGTGATTGATTACCGGACGCAGCGCTTTGAGGAAGAAGTATGGGACGCGGACGCTGTCATTGATCTGGTTGGCGGCGAAACACAAAGCCGCTCCTTCCAGGTCCTTCGTCGCGGCGGCAAGCTGATTTCGGCAGTGTCCCGCCCGGATCAGGATCTTGCAAAACGCCATGGTGTTGAAGCCACCTTCTTTCTGGTCGACGTCACGAGCCGATATCTCACGGAAATCACTCGCCTCGTCGACGGTGGGAAACTGCGAACAAACGTCGGGGCAGTCTTACCGCTCGCGGATGCGCGCGATGCTCATTTCATGCTAGAGCACGTGCGGCCTCAGCCGAAAGGGAAGATCGTGCTCACCGTCGCAGCGAGTTGATCGATCAAGGCTGCTGATACTTCAAGCTTAGATGCGCGCCGCCGAACCCCACAGTAACTCGTGAAAGGACGCAACAATGACCACGCCAAGTCTCTCCAATGCCCTCGTCATTCCCGACTCGTTGCTCGCGAAAGAGGCGACAGATATCCTGCGCGAACATTCCACCGATCTGCTCTTTAATCACTCGATCCGCGTCTACCTGTTCGCGGCTGAGCAGGGTCGTCAGAGGAAACTGCGCTTCGACTCCGAGCTCCTTTACGTTGCCGCCGCGTTTCACGATCTCGGGCTCGTCAAGAAGTTCTCGAGCCCGGACGAACGCTTCGAGGTCGACGGCGCAAATGCCGCCCGACAATTCCTCAAGGCCCACAACATTGCCGAAGGTCAGGTGCAGACCGTCTGGGAAGCAATCGCGCTGCACACCACCTCAGGCATCCCGAAGCACATGGGTCCCGAAGTGGCGCTCCTCAATTCAGGCGTTCTTCTCGATGTCATCGGGGTGGGGTTCGATCACTTTCCCGCGGAGCTGCGCGAAGAAATCGTCGCTAAGTACCCGCGCATCAATTTCAAGGACGGCTTTATTCAGGAGTATTTCGCCGGCTTTGCGCACAAGCCCGCAACAACGTACGGCACCGTCAACGCCGGCGTCTGCGAACGTTTCATCCCGGGGTTCAAGAGCCCCAACGCCTGCGACTTGATCGCCGCGTCTCCCTTCCCGGATTCCCCGTCACAAGGCTCAAGATCATGAAAAGGACGTATCCTGGGCTGCAGCAGCTGAATCCCGATTGCGGGCGAGCTGTTGGCCTCGACTCGCTGACCTCTCTCATCTGGCTGACGCTCGGCGCTTTTGCTATCGGCACTGAGGGGTTCATGATCGCCGGGCTGCTGCCCGCCCTGGCGCGAGACCTGAACGTCGATCTGCCCGCCGCCGGCCATCTGGTCACTGCCTTCTCCATCGCTTATGCCATTGGCGCGCCGGTCATGGCCGTATTCACGGCAGGGCTGGAGCGGCGTCGCCTGCTGGCTGTCGCCATAAGCGGCTTCGCCCTGGGCAATCTGCTCGCCGCGCTGGCCCCTGACTATGCCGGGCTGTTGGCCGCCCGGTTGCTGCTCGCACTGTCCGCTGCGAGCTTCATGCCGGCGGCCAGCGGATACGCCGCCGCATTGGCCGGGCCGGAGCGGCGTGGTCGCGCTCTGTCCACGATCACCACCGGGTTGACCTTGGCCATCATCGCCGGCGTGCCCTTGGGCGTGCTGGTGGGTCAGGCCTTCGGTTGGCGCGCCACCTTCTTCGGTGTCGCGGGGCTGGCAGCGTTCTCGCTGCTGGGGATTCTCGCCTGGCTGCCGCGCCAACCGCCTGGCGTCACGGCCGGCTTGGGTGAGCGTCTGGCGCTGGCCAAGCGCCGCGATATCCTCGCCGTGCTGGTGACGAGCGTGCTGACCGTGGCCGGCACCTTCACCGTATATACTTATCTTGGTGTCTTCATAGCCGCCGTCGCCGGCCTCGAGCCGCAGGCGCTGGCGCCGGTACTGCTGGGCTTTGGCCTTGCCAGTGCGGTCGGCACCCAGCTCAGCGGCAGCGCGGCGGACCGTTGGGGCGCGCGCAGCACCGTCATCGTTGCTGGGGGGCTTGCCTTGCTCGCATATCTTGCCTTCTCGCTCAGCGCGGCACTCAGGCCGGCGCGGGCAATGCCGGTCATGCTGCCGGCTATCCTGCTTTGGGGTTCGGCAAGCTGGGGGCTGATAACGGCGCAGCAAGCGCGGCTGGTGGCGTTGGCTCCGGCACTCGCGCCGGTCAGTCTCTCGATGAACTCCTCGGCGATCTATCTCGGCAGCGCAATGGGTGCCGCCGCGGGCGCTGTGGTCATTGCCAATGGCGCGACGGAGCGGCTCGGCTGGGTGGCTGCGGCATTCGGTCTGGCCGCGCTGCTCTCCGTGCTGCTCAGCGGCAGCAGCACATCAGGCCGAAGGTGATGGCGCGGCGATGGCTTCACACCGGAAGCTTCACCATGACCATCAGCTCGGCTCTGCGTGGTGGTTTTAAGTAGTTTGCGTGAGCTTGTTAGAAGAGGAGGTGCGATGATGTCGATCAGTGGATTTGCCTATCGGATTGGTGCGCTGTCAAACCCTGGAGGTATGACGGCAAAAGCAGTGAGGAGAGCAATGCGAACGGCCGCCGTCCCGCTGATGGCGGCAGTCATGGCTCTGGGAGCTTCGCCCGCGATCGCGCAGGACCGGGAGCAGGTGAGAGCAGCCTTCGAGCACGCACTGCCGAATGTCGAAGGAAAGAGAATCGTTGCTGTGACGGTGACTTATCCTCCCGGAGCCAAATCGCTCCCTCATCACCACGCACCCTCGGCATTTATCTACGCCTACGTGCTGTCCGGGACGGTCCGCAGCCAAGTCGGCAATGACCCCGCGAAGGTCTATCATGCAGGTGAAGGCTTTTACGAAATGCCGGGCTCACATCACAGCATCAGCAAGAACGCGAGCGAGACGGAGCCCGCCAGCTTACTGGCAGTCTTCGTTGTCGATTACAAGGACGAGCCTTTGACGACGCCGGACAAGGCGCCGGGATCACAATGATGGCGCGACGAATTTGCCTATCGCCGTGACGATCTTTTCCGACCTGCATGGGCCGCTTCGCTGCCGGCCGGGAGAGCAAGATCGACATAGAAGTCCATAGTCCCCGAAACGGAGATACACTTATTCGTTCTGTTGCGTCCCAGATCGCGCCAGGCCTTTGCAGTGGCCAGACTACCTGCATAATAAGGCAGCCAGACTGGAGAGGTCGTAAGGCGTGCCGGTACAAGCTGTCGCGATTGTCGTCTATGAGGGGGTCCAGGCCCTGGACGTGGCGGGGCCGATGGATGTGTTCAGCGAGGCGAACACATTTCTCGGCAGTGCCAACCGCTATGAAACAGTATTGGTTGCCGCTCACCGCAATCCGCTGCGCGCGTCGAACGGCATACGGCTGGTGGCCGACCTAACCTTCGAGGAGGCGGTGGGCGGGTTCGACATCATTCTGGTGGCCGGCGCTCGGACGCCACCAGAAGCGGAGCCCGAACCGCGTGGATCAAAGAGCTGCCGTGGCGCTCGAGCGTTTATGGATCGATCTGCACGGGGGCTTTTGTCCTTGGCTATGCCGGCCTCCTGGACGATCGGCGAGTCACAACCCATTGGCAGGATGCACAGGCGCTGGCGGCGAGATTTCCGAAGGCAAAAGTCGAGCCGGATTTGATCTATGTGCGCGATGGACGGCTGATTACCGCGGCTGGGGTGACTGCGGGAATAGATCTGGGGTTAGCGCTCGTCGGGCAGCGGCACGGCGGAGAAATCGCCCTCAAGGTCGCCAAGCGGCTGGTTGTCGTTGCCCAGCGCCAGGGGGGGCAGTCGCAATTCAGTCCCTATCTCACAGCACCCGCCGATCCGGAATCGCCAATTGCACGCATCCAGGATCATGTCATGGCCAACATCGGGGAGCGCCACACGCTGGAGTCGCTTGCCGCCATCGTCGGCATGAGCGCACGAAATCTGGCCCGGCATTTCGTGCAGGTGACCGGGACCACGCCGCATGAGTTCATCGAGCGCGCCCGCGTTGATGCCGCGCGCATGATGCTGGAAGGAAGCGATCGGCCGCTGAAGACCATCGCCTTCGATTGCGGCTTCGGGTCGGCGGACCGGATGAGGATCGTCTTCAGCACCCGTCTCGGCGTGACCCCCGTCCAATATCGCGCCAGCTTCCGGCGGCCGGACTCGGAATAGATCGCGAGCTATCCGACGACGAAACCGCTTCCTCCCGCTGCTGCGAAGGCTCCGACGGCCTTTTGTCAGCAAACGACGTACGGCTGTCCTGATCCGCAGCATCCTATTCGTTGTTCGGAGCAGGGCTCTATTGCCTAATAGCGACAAGCAGACAGCCCATTATCTACGAAGGAGATCGCTCGATGTCTGAGATCATCGCCGGCATCCGCGTGCCTGACAGCGCTATCGCGCGCGCCGCCACGCAGCTCGTGCGCGATACTGAAGACGACCTGCTCTACAACCATAGTCGCCGCGTCTTCCTCTGGGGCGCGCTGAGCGGCGAGCGCCGCGGGCTGAAGTACGATCCGGAGTTGCTTTACCTCGGCGCGATGTTCCACGACATGGGCCTCACCGAGAAATGTTCGAGCCCCGACCTGCGCTTCGAGGTTGACGGCGCCAATGCCGCACGCGACTTCATGAAAAGCTACGGCGTGCCCGAGCGTGACATCGAGGAAGTCTGGACTGCAATCGCGCTGCACACGACGCCAGGCATCCCCGAGCATATGCGCCCGACGATCGCGCTGGTCACCGCTGGGGTGGAGATGGACGTGCTCGGGATCGCCTACAATGATTTCACTCACGAGCAGCGGAGCCATATCTGCGCACATCATCCGCGCGAGCAGAATTTCAAGGAGAACATCATAGATCATTTCGCGAACGGGATCATCAAGAAGCCGCAGACGACGTTCGGGAACGTGAAGGCCGACGTCCTGGCGCTGAAGGACATGAATTATGTGCGCGGGAATTTTTGCTCCATCATCCTCGGCTCCGCCTGGTCGAGCTGAATGGTTGGAGTGAATGATCTTCGCGTAAATGGCCCCGGCGTAAATGGTCTTGAGGAAGTCGCGCCTGCGACGAGGAGCCCGTCGCTCCCTCGTCCGGGCGCTTGCGTCTGTGGCCGTGCCAAAAGCAAGGCTTGGTCGGATCCATCGGCCTTCCTGTTTGACGTCTGCCAGGTCAATGCTTGCTTCAACTGAAGCCATCGGCAGCTGCTTACCCGCGTTAGCTTGCTCTGCTCGAGCGGACGGGCTCCGACATTACGGCTGTAACTCGATTCCGCGGGTCGCAATTGTTCCGTAGCGATCCTGGCTCAGAACCGTCCAGCGTTGATTTCAAGAGAACTAACTGTGCGGAAGCGTGAATCATCACTCTTTGTGCCATCTTCGCCCCAGCGGCCACACGTAGTGGCGCTGTCATCAGCGTAAACCAGCAGCAAACGTAATCCTGCTCCGATCTATCCCACGCACCACTTATCCGGGAGTACCATGCAGAACATTATTGAATTGCTGGCGTTGATTGCCATTGCAGCGTTATTGGCCTGGTCTGGATTCCGCACTTGGCATGCTGAAACCCGTGCCATCAAATGGGGCGGTGCGGGTCTGTTAGGGGGGCTGTCCGCTGCGGCGCTGTCCGTCGCCACGCTCATGTCGCTCGGGATGATCGAGCAGCATAGCCGCTCGGCCCCGATCCCGGACGTCAAGGTTAGGTCGACGCCGGAACTGCTTGCACGTGGCAAAGGCATCGCAGACGGTCTCTGTGGGGCCTGCCATTCACAAACCGGGACGCTCACCGGCGGCTACGATCTAGCTGTTGAACTCCAGTTTCCAATTGGATCGTTCGTGGCTGCGAACTTGACTCCGGCCGGGCCATTGAAACACTGGTCCGATGGCGAGATCTTCCGCGCCATTCGTAACGGCATCGATGCGGATGGCCGGTGGCTGACCATGATGTCCTACATCAGGGCCGGGCGGTTGAGCGACGACGATATTAAAGCCGTGATCGCTTATATTCGCAATGTGCCTGCGGCAGGAAATCCGACGCCGGATCCGCCCGATCGCATGAATATGCTCGGCCTTTTCATGCTTGGTGCAGGCATGTTGCCACCTGCCAAGCCCGTCATCACTGGCCATGTCTCGGGGCCGTCGAAGGGGCCGACCTCCGAATTTGGCGAATACATCCTGTCGTATCAAGACTGCCGTGAGTGCCACGGCGAGAAGTTGACCGGCGGCGTGCCCGGGCAGTTGGCGCCGCTCGGACCCGACCTGAATCTGGTCAAGGACTGGACGCTCGCCGGCTTCACTGCGGCCATGCGCACCGGTATCGATCCCAACGGCCATCAAATCAGCGAACAAATGCCGTGGCGTTCGGTCGGGAAAATGGATGATGACGAGCTGGAAGCGATCTACCAGTATCTGACGCACATGCCCAACTCGTAGTGCAATCCTCGAGCGACAGCCCATTTAGTTTCTGCGTTCTTCTTGGCTATGGCCAAAAAAGCCAGTGAATAGTCCAACGACCGGCCGCCCGTGGCGATATTTGGGAATGTGTAGTGCTGGCCCGGCCGACCTCGGCGCCAACGATGGCGTATCGAAGCTTCTACTTGCGCTGCTATTCTTGCCGCATCCGTTGTTCGAGGACCATCCCGATGACGAAGGCCACGCGGCGATTGTCGCAGGCAGGCGAGATCGAGCCAAACGCCGGCGGGGTTGGTTGAACCAGAACCCCCAAGTCCGGCTGGTCGCCGCTTATCGCCCGTCGCCGCGACCCGGCGAAAGACAGCGGCAGCGTGACTCATGGTAGGCCGGCATTTGCCGGCATCAAATCGACATTCGCGCACTGGGGGCGGCGTCAGGGATGGACCACGCCAAAGAACATCGCGCAAGCCATCCAGTTCACTTGTAAACCGTCGCTGGAGGCGACGAGCCAAAAACGGTTGCATAAATGCGCCCACGGCTTGGCTCGGGGCGGAGGTCGTCGGCTCCCACGCGCGAGCCTAAACCTTCGTATCATTCCTGGACCCCTTTGGATGGCCGACGGATTACCTATGTCCAATTGAGACGCTGGTCGCGATCGTCTTAGGATGCATACGTAGGAATTGCACAGGTTCGCAAAGTGTGTCGGTAAAAAAAGATCACTAACAGAGACGATGAGGTCAAGAGGAGACCACAATGTCCCACAGCTCCGAGAGTCTTAGATTCGGCAGATCTGCGCGATGCGCGGTTTGTGATGGCAAGTTTCGTCTCGTCCGATACTACTCGTGGCAAACCCCCCTTTGTTCGAAGAAGTGCCTCGGTCGTTTCAGAGCTCGCTGGGCAAGTGACCGCAATTGGCTGTCCTGGCTCCAAACTGCCTTAGACCACGCTTCAGAGAGCCGCCCGAGGTCGCTATGACGTTCCAGATCTCCCAACGAGGCAGGGAATACCTGGAAACAGCACAGACTTTGCTCCGCGCTGCCTGAACCATGGCTGACGGAGTGATTGCGAGGCAGCTTAGGGCGCTGGCCGACGACTATCAACGGCGAGCCGAGTTGATGCGGCCAAAGCATTCGCTCGAACAGTTCCCAACGCTAAGGCGAGTGGCCCAGATGACCTGATGGAGCTTCGCACATCAATCCGCGGAACAGATGCCACTTGGAATGAACGGTGCGCGACCCAGTCACGGGCTTTTTTATTCCTTTGTTACCACCTGCAGAGCTTCAAAGTTCGGCCTGACATCCTACATTGCAATGAATGATGATAGTCATTTAATAGACGTGGCTCACAAGTAGATCCCTTCTTTAGCCAACGCGTGGAGCAAACATGGGCGAAGTTATTCGATTGGTCTCGAAATCGAGCGCGAACGAGCCCACCCAATTCGACAGGCCCGCGTGATATATGACAGCATCTCTCCACCGGCTGATCCAGTCAGCGAGCAGCGGCGGGACTCATCGGTAAGTCATGCGGCCAGCGGCGCCAATACCCATCGTCGCAACGGGGGTCTCCTGTCGTGATCAAGATCATCGCCGTGCTCTGCAGTCTCTCCTCGCCGGCAAATTGTCACGAGCAGACGGTGACCAGCTCGGACGTCGCCGACGTGTTTGTGCAGTCCTGCCTGATCGGCGCGCCGCAGCTTGCCGAGTGGATGACACAGCATCCCGCTGAGTGGCTTGCGGCATGGCGCTGCGTGATCGGCAAACAGGGTGGCAGGGGAGCTTAGCTCTGCGTCTATGGTCTCAACTCGTCCTTCACAACATAGTCTCCCGCTAAAATGCTAAGCTCTTTCGCATAGCGAGAGCATGAAGAAATCTCCAGCAACCATCTTTCGAAGAAGAATCGGGATTGCAGAATCGAACGCTGACGCACGGTCGCTTTAGGTCCTTCAGCATGGCTCGCGTTCGTCGTCAGGATGACCGGCTTGATCATCGCCCGCGGCTTGGTGAGCTCCTTCGAGCGCGCCTTCGGTCCCCGCCTGAAAAGAAAATCGCCCGCCCGTAACTCCAGCGATTCGCTCAGCCTTCGGCTCTCTATATATTGATTTCAATACAGCACCAGCAAGGCTTGGGCGGCCGCGCGGAATTAAATCGAGCCAACCGAATTGAGAGTCGTGTGACCGCCTATTCAGTAGCAGCCAAGATCGCCAGCTCACCGTGATGCCGGGCGGCTTTGTCCAATCAGGTGGCCGGTATCACGTTGTGGTTGAGCCGGAACATGGCCGGGTCGTAGGTCTTCTTGACGGACGCCAAGCGCGCGTAGCGCTCCGGGCCCGTAAATCGCCGCGCCGTCGGCCGCCTCATCCGGCGCGAGGTTGTTCACGAAACGCCGGTCGCCCTGCCAGGGCTTCATACCGTCGAGCAGCTCGGCGACCGACCTCTTGAGTTGCTGCTCCTGCGACAGCGGACCGGCCGCGACGCCGAGCAGGCTGTACGGGAGGCCCCTTGTCGCTACGGCGTTGGGCACCGCCGGCTCCCGGTCCCACGCCCCGTCAGCGCACTGCAGATGCGCCAGAAGAACTTCGTCGATCAAATTCGCACGATCATCGAGCAAACCGGTGCTAATCCTCGTCGCCTAAAAGTTGAACTTACCGAAAGCACACTAGTCAGCAATGTCGATGACGTAATAGCCAAGATGGATAAGTTGAAAGCAATCGGTATCAGCTTTAGCCTCGATGATTTCGGAACGGGCTATTCGTCCCTCTCATACCTAAAGCGTCTTCCTATCGATCAGCTCAAGATTGATCGCAGCTTTGTCAAGGATGTCTTAGTCGATCCTAATAGTGCCGCGATAGCCAAGATGATCATCGCACTTAGCAGAACTCTTGGTCTTTCCGTCATCGCCGAGGGCGTGGAAACGGAAGATCAATATACCTTCTTAGCGCGGTATGGGCGGCTCAATTACCAAGGCTATTTGTTTGGCCGGCCTCTTCCGCCGGAGGATTTCGAAAGGCTCGCGCGAGCTTTCTCGCCGCGTCAAGCTCCGAATCAGAAACCGCTTCTGTCGATCGAACGTACGCATAGCCTATCACCTGCGAGATAAGGCTGCCTGACACGCGAGCGGTGGGCGTCCGCGTTATAGGGCTACGTTAAATCCTCCCGCTGGACGCCTTCCGCCGGCCGCGGGAAATCCCGCTGTGGAAGCTCAAGGCCTCGCTGAAATGCGGGTCATGTCGGAAGGGGCGATACGCGCCGCCGATGCACATGGTCATCGTACGCGGCCCTTTGGTAGCATGATCAGAATTTCCTCTTCCAGAATACTTCGCTCCGTCGTCGGCGCGTTCTTCGCGCTGCCTCTGGTATGGCCGCGCCATTCCCTTGCAGCGCGGGAGATCCATCCGGTTCAGGCGCAAGCTTGATTACGGTTCCGACCCTTATCATGTCGCATCGAAACGACTCTTGCCGCGCCACGCCGCAGGCCGACGCTGAGATGTTGAAGAAGTGCCTGACAAAGACCAGCAAGGCCGAAATTGCGTTGCTCGACGGCGGCGATCCGCCCCGAGTCACCGCCCTGCGAGGCGAAGGCGGCGCATGGGTACTTCGGCATCGAAGCCAAGGCTGTCGACACCATCGCCGATTTCATCAATCGCAATAGCTAGTGACCACGCATACTGTGGACCGGCCACAATATTCTGATCGTTGTGCCACGCATGACCGCTATTGGCCCCAAACAGAACAACGCTTAAACGGTTATCATGTCGGCTGTCAGTGGCAGACCGGACGCCCGTCCATGCTCGCCTCCACCGCCGCTTGTGACCCTCAAGAGACATGCTCGGCCTTGAATGCTGCTGCAAATTGGTTTTACCTGCCCTTGCTCGATGCTGGAGACTGCGTCGAAGGACGACGCTATCGCCTCTCATGTCCTGATTCTTGTGTCTTTCCATTTCCTGCTGCGGTTGGAAGACTTTCCCTAGCAGGGACAAGCCTAGAGTACCTCAGCGCGAACTTGGGCCACGCCACGATCCGTAATCCCCAAGGTCCGCGCGGCGCCGAGCGAAAGGTCGAGGACGCGGCCATGAACGCTCGGTCCGCGGTCGGTGATACGAACGACTACCGACCTATTGCTCTCAAGGTCGGTGACGCGAACTCGCGTGCCGAACGGCAGGCTGCGGTGGGCTGCGGTCAGTAAGCTCCGGTTGAACGAAGAGCCGCTCGCTGTCTTTCCTGTCCGATACGAATAGTAGGAGGCCTTTCCGGAAAATACTCGGTTGGAAGAACGAGTCGCTGAGCGATCGTCCGAACCACGTGTCGGCTGTGCTCCGACCGGAGGTTGCGATTGCGAATCCTGTTTAGACTGGTCGCGTGCCTCGGGTACCGGCTCTGCGTGTGCCTTTGGAATGATGGACCATCTCTCATCGAAGTTCTGTGCTGCAGCAGGGTCCGTGTGTATGCCCATCCAAGCCGGGGCGGCCGCAATCGCGACCATTCTGAAAATGAGACGCATGATCGGCCTCACAACAAATGGAAAACAAATAGACAATGCAAACTCATGAGGCAGGGTTCCTGCACATGCAGAAATTCCCGCGTCAGCAAAAGATGAGTAAATTCTGACACTTTCGGGCTACAACGTAAGGCAATGCTTAGGCGCACCGCAGCAAGAAACGCGCATTTCGCTCGGTATGCTTTGTCGAGAGTTTGTTGCTTTTCACCCGACAAGAAGACAGTCGTCTCGATGCAGCGCATCGCACTTACAAAGGAGAGGAGGCAGATGTGGAGCAAACTACTGCGGCGCAGCGCGACATCCTAGAAATGGCGGCCACTGTTACGCATTCCTTTTGGTCCGCTGTACGCGCGATATTTGCTATTGGCCCATCCGCGAAGCGGTGGCACCTCCAATTGGTCCGTTTAGCAGGCATTAGCGGACCAGATTTGCTCGCGCTGAATTTTTCGCACTAGACGGCCTTCCTCCGAGGCGCCGGCGATCTGGCTGAAAAGCCGCGGCGTACTCCGCATGCGCGGAGTATGAGGAGTTGAGGTGCGGTTAAAGCTCGTGCTGGTAGAGCGTCTATTCAGACTCAGCCGAGACAAGTTAATGAAGATCCCGGCGTTTGCTTGGACCTATGCGAGGTTCCAGCAAGCCAAAGCGTGGTCAGAAGCCACCGGCGCCTGGCGAACCATACGGGCGTTGGGCAGGGCGGCCCGCAACTACGTTGCACGTATCAAAGCAACGATATGGTGCCACTTCGCCACTGTTGAGGGCGATAGAGATCGGAGCTGAATCCCTGGCAGCATCGCCCGGCAAATCGGCATCATCGACAAGCTGCGGCGCGATCACGACACTCAACTTGTCACTGATATTGCGTCGTGCGACGCTACCCACGTCAAGCACTGGACCACTATTAAGGAGAGCTGGAGCCAGAAAGGTCGCCGGGCAACTGATTTCTTGGTTCTCCGGCCGAGAACATAGTTTCACTTAGGTTCTCGTGCGTGAAGTTCGATTGCACATGTGTCAATCTCGCTTTATGCGTCCAGATATTCGTAAAGGGGCTTTCCGTACTCGGTGGTGATGATGCAGACGTGCTTGCGCGGTAGCGCGTCAAGGGCGTGGCCTTGAGTGATTGAGCCATAGCTATGGCGACGGGCAGCCGGTCTTGCGGCTGGTGTTATCGAAATCATCATTATCCGCCTGCGCCCAAATCGTGAGATGAGCATCAGCGCGTGCCGTGCTGACGTTCAGCATGAACTCGTAGGCTGCGCGCTGCTTCGTCCCCACGGGCCAGCGCTTTTCATAAGCGACCATTTCGGCGTCGGTCCAGGCGCGCGGATTTCTTTCGATTTGCTGCGCTTGATCCCGTCGGACGGATCAAGTGCGAGCCCCTTCAGATCGTCGTTCGTGGCGGATTAGGATGCGAAACCTCTTCAGCGTGTCGAGTTTCGCGCCGGGCTTAGTCGCCAGCGGCATCCGTTCTTTCGTCAGCCCAGCTACCGCACGATGTCCGTGATCGCGGCGGATTTGGTTCATTCGATTGCGATAGCCTGATTTGCTTGCTTCGCCGAGTGACGCGAAGGGGAGAGTGAAGGAAGGCGCTCCCAAAAAATCGCTCTAGCTGAAGCATCCGCCGCTGCCGTTGCAGATTTGGACTGGTCCAAACCCCTATGTCCCAGAGAGGAGCGATATCGACGTGATGATGCAAACGACTGAGTCGTTGATTGAAACGATCTATGTTTATCCCGCGAGGGCACGTCGCTTAGGAGTGATCCCATCGAGAGGGAGCAGGAGCGTCTCCGAGACTGAACAGTTGCTCGCCGAACTGCAACATTAGCAGCAGTCGAAGCCGAAGTGAAAGAAGCGACGAAGAGCCGCCCCATCCTCCACGCTAAAGCTTTCGACTACTTCTTGCATCCCGCACCGTCTTGATCGTGGCCGGTAATCGCGCTATCAATCGATTTGATAAAACGTCGTGAGACTCTTCAGGGGAGCCTGTGACAATGAGTTGATGTTGCGCCGCTGCCTTACTTCTGCTTCATCGCGCCGACAAGTATGGTTAGAAATTTCATCACCAGGGGGAGCAACCGTGGCGAAGAAATCGAAGAAGGCAAAAACAAAGAAGATTGTACGCCGCGAATATTCCAAGTCCGATGTCAAAGAACTTCGGGCGCACTCAAAAGCCAGAACGCCTGTCGCTGCAATCGCGAAGCTAACAAAACGTACGGAAGGTTCGCTGCGGCAGAAGGCTAGGGCGCTGGGTATCCCGTTGGGACATCAGCGCTAGGCGTTGGTTGCGTCAGGCGTCTAATTCCCGGCTGCCACCGGTAGCGCTTCTTATCACCGTCCTTGTTCCACACGTCTTGCTTTTCAGCGTCGCTGTAATGCTTGTCGACGAAGTAGCTGCATGAGCCGTATTCGTCCGAGTCTCCGGAGTTTAGCCATGCCTCTTCGCACTCTCGTAGTTCATCACGAGTGATGGGAGGCGACATGCCATGGCGCCAGAACATTGTTCTTTCGTCGGCGTGTTCGCTTCACAACGTCCTCAAGCTCGTCCGGGTGCTTAAACTGGAACCAGCCATACGATTTATCCCCACGGAGCCACGCTTGTGCGTCAGAGTCGCGCGAAGCAGCGGCGCGATAGATTACGTTTGCGTGGTGCCAATGCCGTTACCGACCATTTGCAGGCAATGCCGGTGGGCTTGACTTAGGCTGACTAGCAACGTCCAAGCCGATCTCACGGACAAGTCGTGCGAACGCGGTGCGTGAATCTTTCTCTATCGCCACGGCAGCGTGAGGCTTAATTGAATTGTGCCGGTCCTTGAATGTGAGACCTTCGGCTTCAATCAGTTTGCGCGCCTGACCCGCGCGGGCAATTTTATGTGGTGCTCTTCGAACTCAAAGAGCGCGACCGTGCGTTTGAACCATGCCGCGCTTTCTTTGCTCAAGTGAGCAGGCGGCGTGGTCGTATGCGGTTTCGTCAATCTTTGCCAAAAAGCTTTTCCCGTTTGAAGTGAAACGTTTTTTCAAATCCCCGTCAGGGTGCATGAATCATCGACTGCCCCCGGTCGCGGCCCCATTTGCCTCAAAGACGCGGACGCCTCCTGGGTTGGCCCTCGGCCCCTCAATGGGAACCATCAGCGTCCGGGTCCGTTATGGCTGTTGGTCCGGCCGCAGGAGGACACATGGTGAAGATCGGATTTGCCATGGCAGTCGTAGCGATGCTCATCACTTCGGCCAAAGCCGAAGGCGTCAATGTGGCCCAGGTGGATATGCGAACCGGGCTACACTTCGACCAGCACGACCCAGCTATGACAGCCAACGTCGGGCGTACGAATCCGGCGCTGTCGTTGGCGTCAGTGGAGACGCCAGACCTAAGCGGCGCGCAGTGCAGCGTTTGCCGGCCGGTGCTTCCAGAGCCAAGCGGTAACCAGGGTGGATAGGCACCGAACAGCACTAATCTTGTTCGCCGTCGCGCTAGCTATTGCGATAATAGCTGCGTCGGTGACGACGCTGCAGCGTGTCAACACTCGGCATGTCGCCAACGACGCACCTCCAGGCACGACGGGGCTTGCCCGTCCACACCCGCCACTTGATCGTGCTCCCGGTGCCCCCGTCCGTGAGTAAGCCAGGATAAGGCACGCCACGCCGCGAGCCGTAGGCCGCCGCACGTTAATCCGGCTCCATGGCTACAAAGGGCAGGCCGGCCGGTAGGCCGCTAGCTGGGCTTCCGATCACTCTATGGGTAGCCGAGACAGTTCGAGTACCTGGGTTGCCGTAACAGTCACTGTGCGGGCACGAGCGCCGGGGCGCCCTTGGCCTTGATCAAGAGCACCAGGAATTTCGCCGGCTGGCTGCCGCTTGCGTTCCGGTCGACGACATGAACGTCATCAGGGCCTTCATAGAAGCTCTGTCCTGGTGTCAGTGTCACCTGGTTGTCCATCCTTCCGCTGCATCACGACGGAGCCCTCCAGCACGTAAACAAACGCATGTGCATTGTGTCGGTGGATGGCGCTCGACCCGCCGGGCGCGTGCTCGACCGTGATAATCAGAGCTTCCCCGCCGGGATTCTCCGGAAGATCCTTGGACATAAGGGAGGTGACCTTGGGCTCCTGAGCCACCGCCGTGCCGCTCATGAGCCACAGAAGAACCAACGCGACGAGTTTGATCATAATCGCCCCTTTCGTTCGCTGCCTGGGACCCGCTCCTGACAGACTGGGCGGACCTCGGATGCGGGATCAGGCTGCTGTCTGTGAGCGGCGGAGCCATTCGTCGAAACCGATGCGGCCGAGGCGCGCCTCGCCCAACGGCACCAGCGAGTGCTCGTCAACCCGCCCGCCCCAGTATCGGGCCTCGGAATCACCCACGACTGTCATTCGGCCTGCAATATTGACCCCCCGTATTGCCTCATCTGAGGATGTTACTTTCGCTTGACGGACGTAGCGCCGACTGTCGGCCGGTCTGAGGTTGCGTC
>NZ_JBVBEF010000133.1:0-15722 GCF_055456055.1 Bradyrhizobium sp. LeoB3 | reverse complement strand
CGTCGCGCCAGCGCCAGCATGCGTTCGAGGACAATCTCGCCAAGCAAGCCGGTGCGGCCTTCGATCTTGCGGGCAATATCACGGATGACGCGACCGAGATAGGTTCTGAGCATCTTCAAGGCCCGGTTGGCGCGCTTGGAGGCATCGGTTTTGACGCCCCGAGGTAGAGCAATTTGGGCAATTCAGTTGGCGACCGGCGCCCGTCTGTCACAGGTTTGCTAATCTGCGCCTGTTCGCTGATCGACGCGCACCCGGCTCCGGACGATGGACGCGCGGTCACCGCGCAGCCCCCCGTCAATACGCCGTCTCGTCGCGAAGAGCGGGGCGCAAATGCCGATGGCGCAAGGGAGAGCAGCTACAAACCTTCGTATGGCACTTCCATCCCTTGTCATGGCGCTCGCCTACCCCCGTACAATTGAGCGTTCAGTTGCGATGGACCTAGCCTTGGGCCAATCAGCAAAAGTCGATTGCCCGGCGATTACAGGGAAGATCGACGCAATCGCGACGATCCCAGCGGTCCGCACGTGGAACGCGCGCGACAGAGAAGAAGCCGCTGTTTTGCCCTGGGAGGCTGCATATGAGACTGAAGCGCTGCTTCCGCTGCCCTATTTTCCGCATGACCGCGCGGATCACAATGACCCCGCAGCCGCACTTCATTTGTGCGCGCGGTGCGACCGCGAACCAGAAATCCCGGGAAGCTATCACCGACGCGAGACCTACAGGAGATAAAGATGGGCGATAGCTCCCAATGCTCTCACCAACCTGCAGCGAAGTGCTGCGCCGTCTGCGGCGGGAAGTTTGGCCTGATCCGATATTACTCGTGGCGCACTGCGCTGTGCTCCAGGAAATGTCTGGATCGGTTCAAGGCGCGTCGGGAGCGCGATCGCCGATGGCTGTTCGGATTTCACGGAGCCTAAAACAGCTGAGGTTGAAGGCCAATGCCGCCCTGTCTTGTACTTTCTTAAACGTGTCGAGGAAGTTGTTGAACTCCGGCTTTGCTGCATATTCGACCCAGGTCTTTTCGGCCCACGTCGATCCGCGCGCGGAGTTGACGAGCTTGCCGGCAACAGCGCCGTTCAGATCAACCTGCTTTGAGGTTGCCCATTGGATGAACAGCTAGGCTGCTCCCTTCTTCTTGGAAGCGGCGTTCATCGCTAGCGACCATATCCAGATGTTGGATTCGAAGTCTTTGCCGTTTTGAGCGCGCAAGGGGGGTGCGAATGCGATCTTACCCGAGGCCGGCTTGCCGGCCACGTCGTTCCAAAAGCCAACCATGTTGGAATCGATTGCCATCGCCGTGCGTCCTGAGTTGATGCCATCGACCACTTGATACCAGTTGTCGTTAGCAAAGGACGGACCCGCGCACTTCTTGATCATGTCCACATAGTCCTTGTGGAAGGCGATTGACTCAGGTGAGTCGAGACCCGTGTCCAGCTTGCCGTCCTTAATGACGAAATCATGCACTCCGTAAGATTTGGCAATCGAGATCGCAGCCGTGTGGATGCTGCTCCAAAAGCGTACGCCGCGGACGCCCAACGGCGTGAGTGCGGGATCCGCAGCTTTTAGCTTTGCGCATGCGGCGGACATCTCCGGCGGAGTCGTCAGCACCTTGATGCCGAATTTGTCGAGGATGTCCTTACGGTAGAATAGCTGGATGTTCTCGAAGCCGTGCGGAACGGCCCACACCCGACCGCTTCCCGCTTCGATCTCCCCATCTGTCACCTTCCAGGTTAGCGCATCCCGCAGCGCGGGAAAGAAATCCTTGTAGTCATAGTTTGATGCGGTGAGTTTCGGATCGGTCAGATACCGATCGAGCGGCTCGAGCAACTGGCCTGGCGCAAGATCCCAGGCTAGCTGAACCCCCGTCCCCACGACTTCCCAAGTCGGAGATTTTGTGCTCAGTTGGATCGTTAGCTTATTCCAATAAGCGTCGTCCGGATAAAGCTCAGGCGTCACCTTGATACCGGTTAGCTTTTCGAACTCCGGCAATTGAGCCGCGACGGCGTCAGCATAGGGATGAATGTCGTATGCCCAGACGATCGAACTACCTTCGAACTGCCTCCAGTTGACGTCGTCTGCTTTGGCTTGCTGAAGGGGAATGGCCGCTCCGGTCAGAAGCGTCGAGCAAATAAGAGCGCCTCTGGCAAAATTCGCCAAATGGCCGCAAAAAGCAGCGAGCTTCCTTGGCATGCTTCCCTCCAATGGGCTCTTTGGCCCGTAAGCCCACGCGCCCTCCTCTTCCAGGGCCGCAGTGCCGAGCAGGCTACCTGTAATTTTTCTCGTCTTAAGCGGGCTTTCCAACCGAGGTTGGGTAAGATTGAGTAACGTCGGACACTTCGGGCATTTCCGCAGAAGGGGAGAATAAACGCGGATCAGCAAGCAGAGCGAGCCACACCGGGGCTGAAGTTGCAGGCTACGTCGCAACCTGTCGGTTCATGTTGCACAATTCCGGTCTTAATTTTGATCTCGTGCAGTTATACGGCTCCTTCCCCACTTTATCTGGCGCCAGTAAGCCGTCGTACCAAGGCGTCGAGTCTCGATCTCATTTTTCGATAGTCGGCTTATGTACCGGATCGATAAGAACTTGCCGCTGAGAACAAACGTGCTCCTCGGTTGTACGATATCAAGAATGGCGGCTGGAATCTCACAAAGACGTTCATCGTCGGGCTGCCGCTCGACGAGGGTGGGCACCGGGAGGCGGAGGTTGTTGAGGACCAGATACGATTCGTGCCGATCGCTCATCTCGAAGATGAAATGCCGCGCCGCGGTTCGCCGTTCGGTCGGCTATGGCATCACGATTGGAGCGCCCGCGCATGGCGAAGGCTTGGATGCTGCTATGGTTGAATGTTCGCGTTCGCCGGATCACTCGGGAGCGTCAGCCCTCGCCCTTTTCCCACGCCGGCCCCGTCTCGGCGGCGCCAGCTCCGGAGTTGTTCGCATGTTAGCATCGGGTTGGTCAAGCTTCCCAGTGTGCGATCGTATCACCCGAGCCTTCTGAACGATAGTAGGATTCCTGCAGCGAAGGTGCACCGCTGAGCACATCTGCAGCCCAGCTGCGCACACCTCTGCTGCATAAGCTGAAACTCCTCTACACACGCTATTCAACCAGTACCGGGCCCGCCGCTTCGGGTCCATTCGAAGTTACCTTCATATTCGGTGCAGTTCTTTTCGATCCCACACATATCGTTCCTGATACTGTTCGCCGCATTCGACTCGCATGCACCGCGCGCAGTGCACCAACCATGACGTAAGCCAAGACTGCGGCTCCTAAGCCGGCGAATGCTGGATAACTCTCGCCTTTCCCCTGCCTACGAAAGCTAGATTGTCGCGACTATTTGCATGACGAACCTGCCGCGACTGAGACAGCGTCGTGAGAGGCAGCTTCAGGCGCGCCGACAAAGCCCTGGTACGAGCCTTGCTTGATGAAGGGCAAGACCATGTGCTTCGCGCCGAGCCGCCGGATTCCTTCCGCCTTGGTGTCTGGCTCCGGACATGGATGTCTTCAACCGGACACGGTTGAACACAACAACACGCAGCGTCAAACGATGACACGGTAACAGTCGTTGTCCAAAGGAGAGAAGCATGTCCGGTATTGCAGGCGCTTTTCTGTTGCCAAGCCGTTCACAAAAGACGGTTTACGATCGGCTCAAGCACATGGTTCCGAAGCTTGAAAACCGTGGACAGGCGGGGTTCGGCGTTGCCGCGTTCATGCATGCAAAAGGTTTTCAATATACAAAGTCCTGTCGGCCACCACGCGACTTCGCAACGATTGATTATGATGAACAGGGTGCGAATTTCAGGCAACATGTAGCGATAGCACATATTCGTACTCCATCTTCCCGGGAGAACAGTGACGGCGACGTCCAGCCCCTTGACAACCATAAAGCCGGCCATCGCCACTTGACCGTTTGTTTGAACGGCGCTTTGGCCAACGCTGATGAACTTAAGGAAGAACTGCTTGCCCAAGGCTATCGGTTTGGCAGCAGAACGGATGCAGAGCTTCCGCTCAAGCTTATTGAGCGCATTTGTCAAAAAGACTATTGGCAGCACGCTTTGCCGGTTGATTACGAGAAAGTCTTTCGTGACATTGATGTCCGTATTGATGGGGCCGTCATCGCACTTTTATTGGATGGTCAAGGTAATCTAACTGCTTTCCGCAATCGTAGTGATTTGCGGCCTTTGGAATTCATGAAAACCGAAGACGGTTTTGTACTCTTTGCCTCCGAAAATTGCGCTTTCTCCGGACTACAAGGCCAAGCGGACGAGATATTGCCAAGTCACATCAAGTATGTGGACGGACAAACGGGAGATTGCATCACTCGCTTTGTTGGCCGTGCTGGACACAGCCCAAAGCTTTGCGCCTATGAGACGCTCTATCTAGGAAATACGAAAACGTCGATACGAGGCCACTCTCATCTGAGCACCCGTCACAATATAGGCGTTACCCTGGGTCGAATTATCTCGCCGACTTTAGTGGTCGAAACGGGCTCCGCCCCCATCATCGTTTCTTCCATGCCGCGTACGGGAAAGCCGTATGCCGATGTTCTATTCGCATCTCTGGCCGAACAACAGGGTGCCCTCGTTCAAAGGCACGAAGTGATCGCAACATGCTGTTCGGAGCGCACGCTCATAGGCATCGCTGGCGAACGCAAATCGCTTATCGCGCAAAAGTACCGGGTCGCAAGCAAAGACGTTACAGGCCGAACCATAATTATAGCCGATGAGGCGCTTATTCGCGGCGATACAAGCCGGGCAGTGACGGAAATGCTCCTTGCCGCCGGGGCCAAGGCTGTGCATTGGGCAATCGGTTCTCCGCCCATCGTAGCGCCAAATTACTACGGCATGGGTATCGACACGATTGATGAGTTGGCGTTCTGGAAAGTCTGGAAAACATTGCCACCCGAAGCGCGACAGAACAGTCTGCGTTTCCATAAAATCGAGTCGCAAACGCTCACGGTGATCGAAAGGCACATTGCTTTGTCCATCAATGCTGCCAGCGTCACTTATCTGCCCTTTCATTCTCTCGTATCCTTGCTGCCGCAGGGGCATGATGGAAT
Source organism: Bradyrhizobium sp. LeoB3 (assembly GCF_055456055.1). Classification (NCBI taxonomy): domain Bacteria; kingdom Pseudomonadati; phylum Pseudomonadota; class Alphaproteobacteria; order Hyphomicrobiales; family Nitrobacteraceae; genus Bradyrhizobium; species Bradyrhizobium sp. LeoB3. The sequence goes on along the minus strand of NZ_JBVBEF010000133.1, from coordinate 10,665 downwards.
CGATCTATCTCCGTTTACGGTCGAGATGCCAACTCCTGCGGGGCAAAAACGCGCGAACGAAAACTTGAATAGATTGGTCGCCGATCTCGCCTTCACAAAAGTATCCGCTGCCTGAGGTCACGATGAAGCCGGCTCTTGTATTCGATTGGAACGGCACTCTGCTCGACGATGCCGATGCCTTGCTGCAAACGACGAACGCCAGTCTGAGCCGGTTCGGCCGCGCTGCCATCGACATGCAAACTTTTTTGGACCAGTGCGACGTTCCACTTTCCGTCCTTTACCGCAATCTCGGAATGTCGGAACGCGAAGTCGAAACAGTGGATAGCGATGGCAGCGCTATTTTTCACGACACCTACGAGCCGCTGGCGAGCAAAGCCGATCTGCGCGACGGCGCCCGCCGCATTTTGGAAACGGCGCGTCAACAGGCCGTTTCCACCATCATTCTGAGCAACCATATAGTCGAACCCCTCCGTACCCAATTGCGAAGGCTTGGAATCGACGATTGCGTCGATGAGGTTCTGGCCTTTGAAAGCCGCGCTACTCAATACAAAAGCATGAGCAAAGGCGAACGGCTTCAGCTGTACATGCAAACACACAATCTGAACCCTGGGTCAACCGTCTTCATCGGGGACATGCCGGTCGAAACGGATATTGCACGCCATCTTGGCTTGATCAGCGTAGCCATTACCGGCGGGTTTGTGTCCGAGTCGCGTTTGCACGCGGCGCAGCCGGACTACCTCATTGATAACCATCATAAGCGGCTGCGCGTTCTGCAAGAAACCGGCTTTTTTCGAAATGCATAGTGAGCGAGAGCATGACTGAAAATCCATTATCGACCGCAACGCCTATGCCAGCGCGACAAAAGATCGGCCTGATCGGCGCAGGACGCATGGGAACCGGCATAGGGATCAGTCTTTTGCGTCATGGCGCCGAATTGCATATCAAAGCCAACAAGAACCGTAGGGGTGCGGAACGTTTAATCGGCATGGGCGCTTGTGAACGTGCTTCCATTGCTGAATTGGCCAGGCATGTAAATGTCGTCGTTTTGTCCTTGCCTTCAAGCCGCGAGGTTGAGGCAGTCTGTCTTGGGCAACACGGATTGTTCGCGCATTTACCCCGACAGAGTCTGATACTTGACTGCACAACGTCTCATCCTGCTTCAACGCTCGTTTTGGCCGAACAGGCCCAAAAGCATCGCTTAGCCTTTATAGATGCCCCCGTAACGCGAAGCCCTGAACATGCAGAGCAAGGACGTCTCAACGCCGTTGTTGGATCGGATGGGAAAAGTTTCCGTATCGCTGCCGATATTCTTGCTGCGTTTTGCGAGAACATCGTCCCTGTCGGCGATGTCGGGCAAGGCCATAAGCTCCAGCTGGTCTATAACGGCATGACGATGGGCATAGCGGCGGTAGCTGCTGAAACTTGCCGGTTTGCCGATGGCCTTGGCGTTGATCTTGCAACCTTACGCTCGTTAGTCAGTCGCGGCGCGACCAACAGCGGAATATTCCAAAATTTCGCAGCCTTTATGTTGGGCGAAAGACCGGATGTTTTGGCGATATCCATTACCAATGCCGCAAAGGATATTGATTGCGCCGTGCGGTTAGCAGGCGAAACCGCAATAGCAGTGCCGGTTCTGACTGCCGCCGCGCAAAAATTACACACCTCTGTTGCCGAAGGCAAAGGTGAACTCACCTTACCTCATCTCACGCTTCTCTGAGGACAACGGATGACATAGTAACAGCACCCGAAAAACTTGTGTGCTGCAGACTTCGATGACCGTCGCGATTTCGGCAGTCGGCGGTTGTTCCTGACCCGGCAAGGTGCCGCAAATGTTGCTTTCGATTCTTTTCTCCTTCCCTACCGGTGCTGCCCTGAACATTTCGCTGACGGTGGATGGGCGCTGTCGCAGAAGATCGAACACAGTTCCGCTTAATCTGCGATTGGCTTCTCGCTGAACGACAAATCCTGAAAATTTGTGCAACCGTACAGCAGTCGCCGAAAATATGCGGAAAAGATAGGGCACTTACGGGTTGGTCGGAACTGTCTATGACGGCAGATTCCCGGCCCGAAATTACAGCGAGGCTGGCGTGAGGGTTTTCCGCAACCGGCCATCTCAGACGGGGAGGAAACTCACAGTGTCACAAACATTCATCCCGTACGCACCAACGGTCTCCGCAGGGCCGGCCGTTTTGACACTCGCACCTCCCATGTCTACCCTCATTGGGGACAAAGGCTACGATGGCGACGGCTTTCGCGCCGAAATAGTCAATCGCGGCGCGAAGCCCGTCATTCCAAACAAAATCCAACAGGGTGATCCTCCACAGATTCAGCAAACGCGTCGACAAAAAGCGCAACGTTATAGGCGCTGTTTCCGCCGGCAGAAGGATTTCAGGCGTGTTGCAATTCGCTACGACAAACTCGCCAGGAACTTCTAATGCTGCCGTCTACCTCGCGGCCATCGTCGCCTATTGGATCAATTGAGTCTGAACCCTCATACTCTTTCAACGCCAGGCGCGCGGGAAGCGGAACCCATCACCGAAGAGTCCGGTCCATGACCACACATCGCCAGAGGATTTTGAGTCCGCGTCCTTTTCCCCCGCCACCGGCCTGCCGGCAATGCGAGCGAAGTTCTGGATCGCTTTGGAGACGAGCTGCGGATAGGTGAGGAGAAAGTTGTCCGGCTGGGTGTGCATCAGCGCCGGCATATCCTTCTTTTTTAAATCCTCATACGACTCATTCAGCATCTTCTTGTACAATGATAAGCTATTCGACGTGCAGCGGCCGCCGCGCGACTTCACACGGAAGATCGCCTCCGGGGCAATTTTCCCAGAGATCATCGCAACGTTCAAACGCCCGCGATAGCTGGTGCTGTCGAGTTCGGCGGCATCGCCGATTACCACCCAGCCATCGCCGTAGAGCTGGGGTATGGTGTTGTAGCCGCTTTTCGGGATGAGGTGCGCGGAATATTCCTTGAGCTCTGAGCCGTCGATTAGTGGCACCACCGACGGATGACGCTTGAAGCGGTCGAGCAGCCCGTAAGGCGTTTCGCCCGTTCGCTGGAGATCGGAGACGAGGCAGCCGATGCCGAGTGAGATGCACTCCTTGTTCGCATAGATGAAACCCATGCCGGTCATCCCGCGCGAGATGGTGCCGGCGGCCTCGATCACGACCCCTTCGTCGCGCTTGAGATTGAAGCGGTTTTCGATGGTCTCGCGCGGCAAAAGGTGCATTTCCTCGACCTCCAGCGCAACCTGGTCGGGCGTCGGCCGCTCGCGCAAGCCCGCACACGTCCCGAGCAAGCCATTGACGCCCTCGGCGAGCACCACTACGTCGGCGTGGATTATGCCGTCCTGTCGGTCAGTACGCACACCAATGACGCGGCCACGGCGGTTCTGCGCCAGCTCGGTAACGGTAGTCTGGCACAAGAGGGTGGCGCCGGCCTCCTTCACCTTGCAGGAGAACCATTTGTCGAATTCGGGGCGGATGACGATGTACCGGTTCGGTCGCTGGTGATTGCAATCGTTGAAGCGGTAGCGCAGCCCGATATGGGAACGGCTCTCCACTATCCAAAAGCGCTGCTCGACAAGGCGGCGCTCGAGGGGGCATTCTCGCGGAAATCTGGCGTCAGCTGCTCCAAGATGTCCGCATCGAGGACTGCCCCCTGCACGTTCTTTGATCCGGAATATTCGCCGCGCTCGAGCTGCAGCACCTTCATGCCGCGCTTGGCCATGCTCAGCGCGGCCGCGTTGCCGGCCATTCCGGCGCCAACAACGATCGCATCGAACCTCTCTTCGATCATGGGCCTCTCCTTTGTTCAGTGGCGCATGTTCTCAAACCTACCCTCGCTTGCAACGCGGTCGCCTGCATAGGGCGACGGCGGAGGCGGCGAGATCACGACCCAAGATCGTGCTTCCCAACAACAGGATCTCCGGCTCTGAGGTGTTGACAAGGCCGGTCAAGGCCTTGGTGTCGGACACGTTGCGGCAATCTGCAAGCATGTTGTCGGCAACCAGATAGAAGGTCGGCGCCGTGGCAGAGTTCGACCGCGGGCGCTGCGCGTCGCCTTTGTCTCCGGACCGATCACGACCTCCGCGAGATCAACTTTCAGCTTCAGCTCCAAGGAGACTGATTGCACTGGCCGCGCTCCTGTTCGATAAAGACCCAGACATACTGCGTTGAAATTCACCGCGAGCGCCTTCTTGCCGGCGCGCCCTTCAGGAGACGCGCGAGCTCCTGTCAGATCGCTCATCATCAAGACTCTTCGGATCAGGCATCGCGGGCCAGCGCCGCAAGATCGGTCTCAAGCTTGGGCTGGTGCTTGAAGATCGCGTCGATCAATGCTTGCGCCGGCTGCTCGGCGGCTTCTACCAGCACCGCCTTCTCAGCGCGCGCGGACGGCGCGAATACACGCTTAACGACGGTCGGCGAGCCCTTGAGACCGCATTTGGAGATGTCCTCGACGCCGGCCTGCTGCGCGTTCCACTTCACGATCGGCGCCCGGGCGGCACGCAACGCATCCGCCATGGCGCCGCGGCGAATCTGGTTGGTTGCCTCCAGCATGGTGATGAGACACGGCAGCCGGGTGCGGAGCACCTGCACGCCGCCTTCGGAGCGCCGTTCCGCTTCAACTGTGCGTGCGGCAAGATCCAAGGCACTGATCTTGGCGACGTAGGTGAGCTGCAGCACACCTAGCCGCTTCGCGACGCCGGGCCCAACTTGGGCGGTGTCACCGTCGATGGTCTGCTTACCGGTGAAGATGAGGTCCGGCGGGCCATATTCCTTGCCGATTTTGCGGATGGCGGTCGCAAGTGCGTAACTCGTCGCCAGCGTATCGGCGCCCGCGAAGCAGCGATCGGTGAGCAGTACGGCGCGATCGGCGCCAAAGGTGAGCGCTTTGCGTAACGAGTCCTCGGCCGACGGCGGCCCCATCGTAAGGACGGTGATCTCGCCGCCGAATTTATCGCGCAGCTCCAGCGCGGCCTCGAGCGCGAAGAGGTCGTATGGATTGATGATGGTCGGCACGCCCTGACGCATGATCGTGTTAGTCACGGGGTGCACGCGGATTTGCGCCGAGTCGGGAACCTGCTTGATGCAGACGACGTTGTGCATATGTTTCTCCAGACATTGCAATGGCTGGCGAAGAGAACAGCAAGTTTCGTACCACTGCGCGAATTTCAAAATCAGCAGCGATACAATGCTTTTTGGAAACGTCATCTCACCCTAGCCTGACGTTTGCCGGCGACGGAATTGCGACATTGGTCCTGACTACGACAGCTCGGCTCGCGCGGCTTAATTTATCGTTGATCTGGGTCAAAGCGGGTGGCCCAAAACGGATTCGCTTCCTCGGGAAACCGCAGCACCCGCTGCGCTCATGAGGAAGCCTAAGCCTTGAGCTCATTTGCAACCGACGAGGCTTCGCATCACCAGGAGCAAGCGCCGCGTCGCAACGAGCTTGCGGCGCCTGCGGCCACGAGGCACACGGCGATACCTTCGTAGTCCCGCAGCGCGCGGCGGTTGCTCCACATGAGCGGACGCGGGCTTAGAATTGAACGCGGTCAACCAGCAGACGATGATCTCGCCGACTGAAATCCGGCGTGAGCTGATGGTCGATTGCGACATTACCCAGGCAGTGGCGATGGCAGCGCCCGCGCCGCCGATGGTCACGGCCCCGACGCGCGCCAAATCCTTTCAGAAACGCTTGATCTCGACACCGTATTTCCTCAAGGCGTAGCCAATCTGGCGCGGTGTCAGCCCAAGCAGGCGCGCCGCCTTCGCCTGCACCCAGCCGGACCTTTCCATGGCCGCGATGACACGCTCGCGATCTGTGATCTTCGCACCACCTACGAGGGATGCGCCGGCTGGTGCCAACGGAGCCAGGTCGCCGCCGAAAGGCGGGACCGGCATAGCCGCCTCAGCCGGCGGCATGGCGGGCATAATCGGCACTGATACGATCGGCCGCGGCTGCAGCGCCACCTCGTCCGATCCGGTTTTCCACAGCATCGCGGAAAGGCACTGGCCGTGGCAGCAGGCAAAGTCGTCTCTTACGATCGATGGTCCAGGTGCAAGGGTCGCGGTCCGCTGCACGCAATTCTCAAGCTCGCGCACATTTCCGGGAAAACCGCAGTTCATCAGTACTTCAATCGCACTGCTATCGAAGTCGAGCGTACGGCCGTTCTCGCTGTTGAAATTTCTGAGGAACTCGGTGGCGAGGAGCGGAATATCACCGCGCCTTTCGCGCAACGGCGGCAGCAGCAAGGGAACCACGCTGATCCGATAATAGAGGTCGGCGCGGAACTCGTTGCTTGCCACCGCCTCTTCCAGGTTCTTATTGGTGGCGGCAATCACGCGAACATCGACCTTAACGGTCTGGTTGCCGCCGACGCGCTCGAATTCCTGCTCCTGCAGGACGCGCAGTAGCTTTGCCTGGAACGAAGCCGAAATCTCGCCGATCTCGTCCAGAAATAGCGTCCCCTTGTCGGCGAGCTCGAAGCGGCCCTTGCGGGAGCTGAACGCGCTGGTAAAGGCACCCTTCTCGTGACCGAACAATTCGGATTCCAGTACCGTTTCAGGCAGCGCCGCGCAGTTGAGTTTTATGAGCGGACGCTTGGCGCGCGCCGACCGCTCGTGAATCGCCTTGGCGACCAGCTCTTTTCCGGTACCGGACTCGCCGCGCAACAGCACCGTGCTGTTTGATTTGGCCACCACCGCGATCTTCTCGAGCAGCGCCCGCAGCGCCGGGCTGTCCCCGATGATCCCCTCGACATGGACCTTCTTGCGCTCCCGTGAAGGCTGCTTGAGCTCACACAATTGCTTTTGCAGGCGGTCCTTCTCCACCATCAGTCGCTCGCGGTCACACGCGAACAGCCGATGCAGCTTCACCGTCTGCCCTACAAGGTTGGCGATCATGGTGAGCAGCCGTGCGTCGTAGTCGAGCCGGACGCTCGAGGCCTCGTCCAGCATTCGGTCGATCGTCAGCGTGCCGACGACATTCGCATCGATGCGGATGGGAACGCCGAGGAACGACACTGGCATCTCGTCGGAGGCCCCGAGTACCTCCATGTCCGCAGCACTGAAGGCCGAATGCACCGCTACGTTTTCGGCGACGAGCGGCATGTCCGACGTCACGATCTCCTGCAGTGCCTTCTGCGGCAGGCGCATCCGGTAGCGCTCGTCGCTGCCTTCGCTCCAGCCGGCGCCCACGGTAATGTCCGGCACGCCATCATCGTGGAATAGAGAGACGATACCGTGCCGCATCTGTACAAACGATTGCAGAAGATCAACAACGTTGGCCAGCGTGACTTCGAGCCGGCAGGGCGCGGTGAGTACTTTCGATATTTCGAAGATCCCGATAATCGCGCTCTCATGCGACGGCACAATAGGGACCGTGTGGTCCGTCTCGGAGTTTGAGTTAAGCCTTTCGCGTACGGAAGGGATATGCAGCATGACGACGTCTCCGTTGTCATGACCATCCTCCCTGTCGCTCTGTTCGGATTTGCGAATATTGTGTTGCATGTCATCCTCGATCTCGCCCTACAGGGAATGACCGCAAGAGATAACCCCTTATTATGGCACGATGGTAAAACTTACAGCGCCTTCATCGTGGCATGACGGTAAACTTACAATGCTTTGATTTGCTTATTCTCTGCTCTTCCGAACTCGTCGCGCGGATTCCGTGGAAACACGAGTTCCATTGATGTAACTCAAATCAGCTGCGATTTTTTGTTGCAGGTAGGGGGTCGATCACAGGTGTTGGCCACCATCGATCGGCACCTCGGTGCCCGTGACATAGCTTGCCGCATCCGAGCATAGGAAGAAGATGACCTTCGCGACTTCTTCGGGTGTGCCCACCCGGCGCAGCGGAATATTTGGCACAAGACGCGCTTCCGTGTTCGGCGACAAAATGTCTGTTTTGATCTCGCCGGGCGCGATCGCGTTCACGCGAATGCCATGCGGTGCATAGTCGTGCGCCTTTTCGCGCGTGAGACACGCGAGCGCAGCTTTCGATGTTGCATAGGCGCTGCCGGCAAACGGGTGCACCCGCGAGCCTGCGATTGAGGTCACGTTGACAATTGATCCCGACGCTGCTCTCAACTCCTCAAACAGGCCTTGCGCGAGCAGGATCGGCGCCACCAGATTGAGGTGGAACACCCTCATCCAGGTTTCGACTGACGTCGTCAAGGACGTCAGTCGTGCACCGTTCGGCGTCTTCGGCGAAATTCCGGCATTGTTGATCAATGCGTGCAATGGCGCGCCCGCGAGGCGCTCCTTGACCTCGGCGATGGCGCGCGGCAGCATCCGATGGTTGCTGAGGTCGACCTGGACATGGTTGTCGGCCCCTGACTCCCACGGGCAGCGCCCGCCATCGAACGGTTGGCGCGCGCAAGAGATGATGCGCCAGCCCGCTTCCGAAAACAGCTTTCCGGTGGCGTGACCGATGCCGCGCGACGCCCCGGTCAGCACCAACGTCTTCCGTTCTCCCTGCTGGATGCCGGCTCTATCGGTGTGAAACGGACAGCTCACGTCGGTCGCCGACCGTGGACCGGCGACCGCATCGTCGTTTCTCAGATCGAGACTCAAAACGCACCTCCCATCTTGCCCTCGCCCGCCAACGCGGTGCAGGATTTGGGCCAGTGCGATGCAGAGGAATGCTCGCACCTTTTGCGGCCCAATGTCGTGTTCGCAACAGGTTGGCGGGTTCGGGACATCGGGCGCGTTTGCTTTCGGCCAGCAGCAAACGCTGGTGCACACCAAGCCGATTTTCAAGTCCCGCAAGACGTGCACGGCACTGCCCATTTGGCTCGGCTCTTGCTCCACGGCCCTAATGCGCGCTGGCTTTGCCGCAAATGTTGTCAATGCGGTCGGTCGAGGTCCGTAAATTGCGCGGATATCAGAACCGCTGGCGAATTCGTTGGCTCTCACACCATTCGATGCGGGGGAACGACGTGTTGCTGTTGAGCAATCCGCCCCTCCTGAGAACCAGGTTACCGGCCACGTCATTCCATTCATCATTCCGTGATCGAACTGGGTCTCAGGATCGGCGGCAGCGAACCCTCAACCTGCAGCGTTTCTCGGCGGCCTCCGCCATCGCAGTCTTCTTGAGCGTGGCGATATTGTCGGCAGCCTCCTTCGAGAGGCCCTCGCGGACGGCTTCAAGGCTGGGTTGAACACTCCCGGGAAATAATGGAGAGCTGGATGTGCGGCAGAGCCACTTGGGGCGGCGAGCCCTTCCGCGCGCGATGTTGCGACAAGTTCGGCCTCTCACCGTAAATAGTGCAGCGACTGCGGCCGGTTCATCGACGGGGTTCTGGCGTATGTCAGGACACCCGGCGATCCAGAAAGCCCTGTGCAACCACTGTTCGACCAACTCGGGCTTCCCCGACTCTACACATCGCGGAGTTAGGCGCGCGTAGCCAGGCGACGGCGGCGCTCATGGTCGGCTAGCTCAGGTTGATGCTCGTGCCGCAGCGGTAAGGTTACGTTCGGTCACCCGAGCGTCGAGCACGACGAGCAGATTTAGATCATCGAGGCCCTGAACGCATGATCTGGACTTATCCAGACGGTGGATGCATTCGATCAAAACAATCACTTTTACCAATTCTAGGAATGACGGCAAGCAAAAAGCCAGTTGGAGAAATGAATTCAGGCATACCAGGATGGCTATCGATCTTTGCCTGGCTTTGAGAAGAATTCTCAGGTGCACGCCGAGCATCAACCGAGGCGCATGTCCATTGCGGCCACGTTCTTCGGCGGGCTACGCAAGCTGCGTCGCGCCGGCTCGACGCGACAAGCGGTTCGCACGTCGCGTAGGCGCTTACTACCGATAAACCTCCGTATAGCTGTTCCAACCCCTTTTATATCACCCGCTTATCTCCGTATAATTGAACCAACCATGTCGAATGGAACTTCTCGTGCTCGGTCGCTCGTCGTCCAGAGCTGCTGCTGTGGCGCAGCGCCCAAGACTACAACCATGACCCAGCTACCGGATAAGCCCGCCTCTGGGGCCCAGCTGCCCCTGTATTTGGGGACATGCACACGGCCATATTCATGAGTGCCTGTTATGCTTTCTCCAGCATTGATCGCAACCTTGATGCGCGAGAGCAGCATGTGAAGGATGCAGCTTAAGGCGGCGCTGCTCCCATAATCCCCGGAGTTCCTTCACGAGAGCTTCACGCCTAGCCTGATCGAACGTAGTTGTATCAAGGAGATCCCCGAGCACGGCTTCGCCCTCGATCCGCATCAGTAGATCGAACACATCATGTGAAATACGCACACCGTCACGGCTGGAGGGCCCCGTACGGATCTCGCACACCGTCTCTTGGCGATCTAGCGCGGTGTAAGCGCGGACTCGATAGAGGCGTGCATAAGGCGGCAATGAAACCGCGAGCCTAGTCCAATCCTTCAGCATTGCAGCCCGCTTTTTGACGAGGAACGGCCCGACTACAAGTCCATCCAGCTCTGTCGTCAGAAACGCGGCAATCGCGTCTGCAACCGAATCCACGATCGGCTCGGCATTGTTGCTAAAGGACGTGTTGAGCAGAACTGGGATGCCCGTCCGCCTCTTGAACGCATTAATAAGCTCCCAGTAGGCGCGGCTGCAGAACGGCGATGTGTTCACGAAGTTCATGACCAAGCTTCTGAACCATTCTCAGGTCAAATCGCTATTGT
>NZ_JBVBEF010000132.1:0-16142 GCF_055456055.1 Bradyrhizobium sp. LeoB3 | reverse complement strand
CCACCGTCGAGGTCTTCAACATCCGCTACTTCGGATGCCGTCTACCCGAAAACCGAATTGGTTCTCAGGCTCTACGGTTCCTCCGCCTTCAAGGCTCGTCCGGCTTCTGCAATGGCTCGCGTGTTAGGGAGCTTGTTAACAATTATAAATTGTATTATGATGCTGCATTCAATTGATCATTGTTTGTTTGTACGAAGAGGAGTTGCCGTAGCGGGCAAAAGCGCGCCCCGACTTCGAGAAGAATCCGGCGCGCAGCGCATCGCGCTGGTCGTGACCGATGTAGCGTAGGCAAAGCGCAGTGTGCCCACCATTGCGAGCGGAGTCTTTGATGGTGGCACGACGCGATAGATGCGCCTTCACCTTACAGCCTCTCAACGAGAGATGCCGATGCTTGATGACTTCAAATGGCCTGACATCGAAGGCGAGGCGGACAAGGCGATCATTCGCAATATTCGCAAGCACGGATGCCATATCGTGGGCATCTTGGACGGTAATCCGGCATATGCGTTCTCGGTTGGCCTGTTTCTCAACTATGGCCACGCCGAGGTGGTGATCTTCGGCCTGCGGGCCTCCGACTCTGCCTCGATCATCAATGATATTCGCGACCGGGCGGCTGCAGGACGGAACTACGCCGCCGGGGATATCTGCGATGATATCTTGACGGACCGTCAAGTCGCATTCGCAGAGGTGCCGCTGCAGGCGTATGACGCGTATCTGGGAACGGCGATTTGGTTCTATCGCAAATGCCGGCGCCCGTTTCCATGCCTGCAGATCGTGTGGCCAGATCGCGAGGGATACTTCCCCTGGCAGACCGGACATGACGCCGCCTTGAAGCAGTATCAGCCGGTGTTGAAGTCTTTCTCCTGAGGTGCGAAGTGCCCGCGTAGGGTGGGCAAAGCGAAGCGTGCCCACCATCCACGGTTGGTGCAAGAAAGGTGGGCACGGCGCGATAGACGCGCCTTCGCCCACCCTACGCGTATTGCGATTCCACAACTCACAACGTGCAGCGGCGCTGTGTCCGCATCTGTTGCTGCTCGGCCATCGCGGCGGTGAAGGTCGGGACTGGCTTGCTGACGACCTGGTAGGTCGAGGGCCACTGCATCGGTTTCTGCTGCAGGTCCTCGTTCCAGATCTGGCAGATGCCGGTGTTCTCCCAGCGGATCACGTAATAGCCGGCCTCTGCGGGCCTGGCGGCGAAGGCCGCGACAGCGGAGCAGGTGGCGAGGCAGAGGGCGGTAGCGCGACGCATGACGTATCTCCTGTCGAATTGTTATTTGGCTGCCTCCGCGATTGGCCGAGGCGCCGCCGATCTTTTGTGATCGTTTGTGGCGGTATTGGTACGGCAAGAGCCTGCTCCCTCGAAATCGGGAGGCTGCAATGATTTCATCAACAGCAGTTCACCGGCGGCTTCGAGCGACGGTATGTTGATCCTCCACTCGTTCGCCAGCCCGCAGCCAATCCGCCAGTTCCTGCCACGGCTGCAACGACCAGCTTCCCGAAGCCGCGCCCGATGGCGACGCCAGCACGAAGATATCCGGAAAATCCGGAAGCGCAGCTTGCCGACCGAGCGCGATCGTCGACGTCGGTCGTCCGTAGAACAGGGATGCCGCCTTCTTGCTGGTGAACGCGATGGTCTTCGGCCGATAGCGCAGCATCTTGTCCCGGAACGCTGGCACATCGATAGGGAAGGCCAGCGCCTGGTGGTCCATGCCCGCGCCGGTCTTGCACATGTCGGTGAAGCCGATGCCGAGCTCGAGCAGCGCCGGAAATTCATGCGGCTCGAAGCGGCGCGGCGTGATGCCGACCTCATGGAGCGCGCGCCAGAAGCGATTGCCGGGATGCGCGTAGTAATGGCCGAGGTCGGCTGACCGCTGGCTCGCGGCGGTGCCGACGAAGACCATGCGCAGATTGACGGCAAGCTGGTCGGGCAGCCGCTCGTGCGGAGCGGGCGCGCCGCTCATGCAGCGCGAAGGCTTGCGACGCCCTCGATCTCGATCAGCATCTTCGGATCGGGCAGCGCCACCACCACGCAGGTGGTGCGCGCAGGATAGGGCGCCGGGCCGAACGCCTCGGCATAGAGCCTGTTCATCGTGGCGACGTCGGAGGCGCGCGTCAGCAGTACGTTGACCTTGACGAGATCGCGCACCGTCGCGCCGGCCTCATCCAGCACGCGCTTGAAGTTGGTGATGACGTTGGCGAACTGTGTCTCGAAGGTGTCAGGCAGCCCGCCATTGGCGTCGAAGCCGGGGATGCCGGAGATGAAGAGGAGATCGCCGACGCGGGCGCCGAACGAGAGCGGCGGCGCCTTGACGCCGGGCGGGGGAGGGAAGTGCTTTATGGACATGCATGCATCCTCGTCGTTGGACAGATGGGATGCAGGATAGATCAGTGGCCGATATGAGCCAACCGATCGCGCGAATGCACGTGATGAATAGGCTTCTCAATATGCGGGACGTGCCCGCCCGATCCAGGCAGCCAGCTCCTCAGGGCAGAACTGCAAAGATCGTCCGACCGACGACACAGCCCAGATCAAGGAGCGTTGATGGTGCCAGTCTGCGATGATGAGAAGAACTAGAGGAGGCTTCTGTTGTCGGAGAAAAATCGCTCGCAGAACCTGCGGATGTGGTCCGGCAGATCGTTAACGGCAGATGACTTCCTGGACTCATCGCAGTCGAGGCGAGGTTGCGTTCCGGCTGCTCTGTTCGCGAGGTGCGAGCCGCCGCTCTCGGCTCGATCCGCAATCCGACGGCGAAATGCAGCTCTTGCTTTGGCGCGGAAGGCGCTATTCGATCGCATGTCGTTGTCCCCATGTCCACCAATTGAGACCTGCGCGTGTTTCTAGGATGTCTGGAGAATCTGACTAGCTACCAAAATGGCTGGCAACGGCATCCGAAAGTTTGTCGTTAGGGGACCCCTTCAGGTTCGAACATTTCTCGGGCGCGCCACGCTGCAACAGAACGACCGGGCAAGTGTCCGGCGGTTCTCGCCACTGTGAATGTTCAGACTAGGTGCTGGATTCGGAGGCCCGCCCTCACCTTTGAATGCGGCTTGGCTATTCTGCCGCTCGGGCCACGCGCACGTCGTTGACGCCCTGCTGCCGGGAAATGACCGAGCAATCGGTGTGTCCTTGTCCTTCCACAGGTTGAAGGATGTGGGCGGCAACTAACATGGCACGGTCATCAGAACAAAACTCTGATGACTTACGATCCAACTCTTCGAGGCTTCTCGGAAATGAAAGAATACAGGCATCGGGGCTTCGTAGGCCAGCGACCCGTGCAATTGACTTGAGGATTAGCTTGTATGCGCGCCTCGCGGTGATCTCGGCACCTCCGCGGTGCTGCTGCTTTGGGTCCGCGACGTCGAGCCGAGCCGTTGAAACCACGCCGACGTGATAAGGAGTAGTCTCATTGCCGAAACTCGTCGAGAAAACATAGCGCCAAGGGGATGCCTTGAGATCGAACGGAACGAGCAAGTATTTGAATGACCGCGGTCCCCCATCCGCAGCAGTTGCCCGGATGAACTGATCTCCAACCTTGTCCACGTCGAACTGGGTCGGGGTTGCGAGCAATTCAGGGCCGAGTTGAAGGTTCAATGTTTGCGTTGAAACGGGTGCAGATAGCACTCGTTGGAGAGCGCAAACCAGCGGCTGAACGAAATCGACGCTCTTCAAATCCGAATGGATATAAAGAATGACCTCGCTAGGTGCAGTGAGGCCGCTGCTCGCCACGTGTGGCAGTCCCTGCGCCCATGAAACGGTTACGCTGACGGGAAGCCAAACAGTGACGAACAGAGGCAATAGTCCGCGGGTCAAACCCTTGCGCATCGGCTACTCTCAGAGCGCCTGATTGCTCTCCTTCACCTTCTCCGCGTCAAGATACACATCCCCGCCCATCTCCTTGAACTTGGCACTCATCGCGGCCATGCCGTCTTCGATGGTCCCCTGCATCGACATCCCGACGCTCGCCGGATCGTTCAGCGTTGCCGCGTAATCCCGGACGTCCTGGGTGATCTTCATCGAGCAGAACTTTGGGCCGCACATCGAGCAGAAATGGGCGACCTTGTGGGCTTCCTTCGGCAGGGTTTCGTCGTGGAAGTTCTTCGCGGTCTCGGGGTCGAGGCCGAGGTTGAACTGGTCGGTCCAGCGGAAGTCGAACCTTGCGCGGGACAGTGCGTCGTCGCGGAGCTGGGCGGCGGGGTGACCCTTGGCGAGGTCGGCGGCGTGGGCGGCGATCTTGTAGGTGATGACGCCGGTCTTGACGTCGTTACGATCGGGGAGGCCGAGATGCTCCTTCGGCGTGACGTAGCAGAGCATGGCGCAGCCGAACCAGCCGATCATGGCGGCGCCGATGCCTGACGTGATGTGGTCGTAGCCCGGCGCGATGTCCGTGGTCAGCGGCCCAAGCGTGTAGAACGGGGCTTCGCCGCATTCCTTGAGCTGCTTGTCCATGTTGATCTTGATCTTGTGCATCGGCACGTGGCCGGGGCCTTCGATCATGACCTGGCAGCCCTTGTCCCACGCGATTTTTGTCAGTTCGCCGAGTGTCTCCAGTTCGGCGAACTGCGCGCGGTCGTTGGCGTCGGCGATCGAGCCGGGACGCAGGCCGTCGCCGAGCGAGAACGAGACGTCATACTTGCGCATGAGGTCGCAGATCTCGTCGAAATGCGTGTAGAGGAAGCTCTCCTTGTGATGCGCCAGGCACCACTTCGCCATGATCGAGCCGCCGCGCGACACGATGCCGGTGACGCGGTTGGCGGTGAGATGGATGTAGGGCAGGCGCACGCCGGCGTGGATGGTGAAATAGTCGACGCCCTGTTCGCACTGCTCGATCAGCGTGTCCTTGTACAATTCCCAGGTCAGCTTGACCGGATCGCCGTTGCATTTCTCCAGCGCCTGGTAGATCGGCACGGTGCCGATCGGCACCGGCGAGTTGCGCAAAATCCATTCGCGGGTGGTGTGGATGTTGCGCCCCGTCGAGAGGTCCATCACGGTGTCGGCGCCCCAGCGGATCGCCCACACCATCTTCTCGACTTCTTCCTCGACCGACGACGTCACGGCGGAGTTGCCGATATTGGCGTTGATCTTGGTCAGGAAGTTGCGGCCGATGATCATCGGCTCGAGCTCGGCATGGTTGATGTTGCTCGGAATGATGGCGCGGCCGCGCGCGATCTCTGAGCGTACGAATTCCGGCGTGATGAAGGCCGGCACCGAGGCGCCAAAGCTTTCGCCGTCGGCGAGCGCGGCTTCCGCGCGCTCGAGCTGTTGCTTGCGGCCGAGGTTTTCGCGCTCGGCGACGTAGATCATCTCCTTGGTGATGATGCCGGCGCGGGCGAATTCGAGCTGGGTGACCTTGTGGCCGTCGAGGCCGCGCAGCGGCCGGTGATGCGCGGTGAAGGCGCGCGCCGCCTTGTCAGTGGAGAGGTTGCCGTTGTCTTCCGGCTTGATCGTGCGCCCCTCATATTCCTCGACGCCGCCGCGTTCCTTGACCCAGGCGAGACGATTGCGCGGCAGGCCGGCATTGACGTCGATCACGATGGACGGATCGGTGTACGGGCCCGAGGTGTCATAGACGGGAAGATTGGGCTCGCCGGCGCCTTCGCTCAGGATGATCTCGCGCAGCGGCACCCGCACATCAGGCGCCGTGTCGGGGGTCGAGAAAATCTTGCGCGAGGACGGTAGTGGCCCTGTGGTGACGGCGGGAATGGTGGTGTCGGGGTTGGAACGGATGTTCATGGAGTTCCTCCTTAAACTTCTTACTTCAGGCGGCTTTGGCTGAAGCGCCAAGCCATTGTCTGACCCGCGCATCGGGGTCGGCGTTCTGGGTGATGTCGGAGACGACGGCAATCGAGTCGGCGCCGGCGGCGAAGATTTCCGCGGCCTGCTCGAACTTGATGCCGCCGATCGCAACCAGCGGGATGTCGCCGATGCGCTTCTTCCACTCGGTGATCTTCGGAATGCCCTGCGGCGCGAAGCGCATCGATTTCAGTGTTGTCGGGAAGATCGGGCCGAGTGCGATGTAATCCGGCTCGGCCTTCAGCGCCGTGGCAAGCTCCTCGTCGTCATGGGTGGAGATGCCGAGCGTCAGCCTGGCGTTGCGGATCTCGGCGAGGTCGGCGTCGGCGAGATCCTCCTGGCCGAGATGCAGATGCTCGGCGCCGGCCACGATCGCCGCGCGCCAGTAGTCGTTGACGACCAGCTTTGTCGGCGTGCCCCTGGTCACCGCGAGCGCATCGGTGACGATCTGCAGCGCTTCGGCGTCGTTCAGATCCTTGGCGCGGAGCTGGATCGTGCCGACGCCGAGCTTCGTCAGCCGCTCGACCCAGGCGACGCTGTCGACGACGGGGTAAAATGGATCAGGATACGGCATGCCAGAACGGAGTCCCGATGACAGGGGTGGAGGGGGAGGCGAAATCGCGCGCGTCCATCAGCCCGGCCTCATAGGCGGCGCGGCCGGCCTCGATGCCGAGGCGGAACGCATTGGCCATCGCCACGGGATCGGCGGCTTTTGCGACGGCCGTGTTGAGCAGCACCGCATCGTAGCCGAGCTCGAGGGCGTGGGCCGCATGCGAGGGCGCGCCGATGCCGGCGTCGACCACCAGCGTGATGTCGGGCAGGCGGTCGCGCAGCAGTTTTAGCGCATCGCGGTTGGTGATCCCCTTGGCGCTGCCGATCGGCGCGGCCCAGGGCATCACCACCTTGCAGCCGGCGTCGACCAGCCGCATCGCCACCGAAAGATCTTCGGTGCAATAGGGGAACACCTCAAAGCCGTCCTTGATCAGGATCGAGGCGGCTTCGACCAGGCCGACGACATCGGGCTGCAGCGTGTCGTTGTCAGCGATCACTTCCAGCTTGATCCAGCTCGTTCCGAACAATTCGCGCGCGAGCTTTGCGGTGGTCACCGCCTCGCGCACAGTGCGGCAGCCGGCGGTGTTCGGCAGAACCGTCACATCAAGCTCGCGGATCAGCGACCAGAACGCATCTCCGGTTTTACCGCCGGCGGCTTCGCGCCGCAGCGACACGGTGACGATGTTGGCGCCGGACGCACGGATCGCGCCTTGCATGATCGCGGGCGAGGGATAGAGCGCCGTGCCGATCAAGAGGCGGGAGGAGAAGGTCTTGCCGTAGAAGTTCAGCATGGTGTCAGTGTCCCAACGCTTGCAGCCCAGCACTCACCCGTCGTCCCCGCGAAAGCGGGGACCCATAAGCACAGGCCGTTGTTGTGAACGCGAGCGTCCACCAGAGTGCCACAAGAGAGATCACGCGGTATGGGTCCCCGCTTTCGCGGGGACGACGAGGGGAGAGAGGCTGCGGTCATGGCGATCACCCTCCCTGCCGGGGCGTGATGATTTCGATCTCGTCGCCGGCTTTCAGCGCGGTCTCGGCCCAGCGGCTTTTCGGCAGCACGTCGTAGTTCAGCGCGATCGCGAAATGGGTGCCTTCGTAGTCGAGCTCGGCGAGCAGCGCGTCGATGCTCGCCGAAGTGATCTCCCGCGGCTCGCCGTTGACGATCACGCGCATCGCATCACCTCATTGTCGATCTGGCCGCGCTCGACATAGGCGAGCGTCAGTTCCGCCAGCGCGGGCGCCAGCAGGAAGCCGTGGCGGTAAAGGCCGTTCACCGAGATCTTCGTCCGGTCGATCGTGATCCGCGGCAGATTGTCGGGAAAGGCCGGGCGCAGGCCGGAGCCGAATTCGAGGATGCGCGCTTCGGCGAAGGCCGGGTGCACCGCATAGGCCGCGCCCAGAAGCTCCAGTGCCGAGCGGACGCTGACGCCGGTGTCCTCGGCCTCGATCGAGGTCGCGCCCAGCATGAACAGATGATCCTCGCGCGGAATCACGTAAAGCGGCCAGCGTGGATGGATCAGCCGCACCGGACGCGACAGCTCCACTTCGGCGGTCTCGATCAGGATCATCTCGCCTTTGACGCCGCGCAGCTCCGGCTCTCCGTCGCGCGCCGACAGGCCGCGGCAATCGATCACGATGCCCTCGAGATCCTCCGCGCTGATGTCGCTGTTGAACTTGATGATGCCGCCGGCGGCGAGGATGCGCTCGTGCAGCCTGGGCAGCACGCGGCGCGGCTCGACATGGCCCTCAGCCGGGAAGAACAGCGCGTCGCGGAAACGGCCATCGAGCGAGGGCTCGAGCTGCGCAACGCCTGACGCATCGAGCCGCTCGTGGCCTTCGGTCATCCGGGCAAAGCGCTCGAAATCGTTGCGCTCGCGCGCATGCGCCACCACCAGCGAGCCGTTGAACGGCGTATCCGGCAATTCGCGCCGCCAGATATCGAGCGAGCGCAGGCCGAGCCGGCTGATGATGGGTTCGGCGACCTCGGCCTCGCAATAGGGCGCGAGCATGCCGCCGGCCCAATGGCTTGTGGATTCCGTCATCGCGGCGTCACTGCGCTCGTGCAGAGTGACGGCGTGACCGGCCTGCGCGAACAATAACGCTTGCCATGCGCCTGCGATGCCTGCGCCGATGATAGATACGGGGGAATCCCCCCGCGAAGACTTGCTCTGGTACATCCCTGTCCCTTCGCCGGTATGACCCGGATCAGGTTCAAAGGGTCACCGCGGTCTCGGATATCGGCCGGAATGGCCAACGCCAAGCGTGCGGTATCTCAGCTCCTCCTCGGAGCACCCCTCGGAACGCGTCTAATGTAAGCGGATACGCCGACCTGTCAACGCCGCGCTTCGCGGCCGTGCCCCTCAGTTGCCGGGGACCTGCTGTGCGTCGGCGTCGGCCGCGCTTTCCGGCGCCTCGGCCTCGGTCTGCTCTTTTTGCGCTGCGGCGGCAAGCGTCGGGCGGGATTCTCTCTTGGATTCCTTCAGGTGCTGCAGCCGCTGCTGCTTGGCGGCGTAATAATACCCAGCGGCGTAGTAGCGCACGGCGCGGTCATGGTTGCCGCCGGCGGCGCGATAGGCGCCGGCGAGATATTTGATGCCATAGGTGAGGTTGGTTTCGGGATCACGCAGGCCCGCCGCATCGCCTTTGTAGCCAAGGCCGCGGGCGGTCGCGAGCTTGATCTGCATCAGCCCGATCGCGCCGCCGCGTCCGACCAGGTTCGGCTGATACTTGCTCTCGCGTACGATCACGCGGTGCACCAACGTATCAGGCACCAGATTGGCCTGGGCATGGGCGGCGACCAGCGCCTCATATTGCGAGCGCTGCTGCGCCTGCGCAGGCGAGCCTGACAGCACCGCGGCAACAGCCGTAAGCAAGGTGAGGGCGAAAGGGAGTTTCATCGGGCGAGATCTCGGCGACGGAATGGTCTGTTCCACTTACGCAACCGAATTGTTGCGGCCGCCGGGCAGATATGTGGCGAAAGCGGGGCGTTATGCGACGGAGTTTAGTAAAGTCTTAGACGACGATTTGCTGCACGGCCGCAAGCTTCTTGTCGCGCAAATGACTCAAAGCCGCCTTAGGATTTTGCATGGCAGGCGCGGGGTTCAGTGCGTTCTGCCGATAAATCAAGAAACGCCAAACAAGAAAACCGACCAAGAAAAGTCGATAACGGGAGACGCATCATGACCCACTTTGATTCCGCTGATCTGCCGCGTGGAAATCCTTGCGCACAATGCGGCAAGCCGATCGCGAAGCCGGACTGGGTCGAGCAGGATGGTGGCCGGATATTCTATCTCTGGCATTGCCGCGCCTGCGATTACCGCTTCGAGGCCATTGCGATCTATCCGGAGCACGGCAGCGAACACGCGCCGCTCGCGGCCTGACGTCAGGCGGCTGAGCGTCGGCTCTCCGCGCGCATCGGCAACTCGATCCGCGCGAGGAGTCCGTGCGGCTGCTTGTCGTGCAGCGACAATGTCCCGCCATGCGCGAGCACGATCGCGTTGGTGATGGAAAGCCCGAGGCCGAAGCCTTCGGACTCGTCCATGTTGCGCGCATCGTCGCCGCGCACGAACGGCTCCAGCACATCCTGCTTGCGCGCATCCGAAATGCCGGGGCCATCGTCCTCGACTTCGATTGTGATGCGATCAGGCGCGGTGCGGAGCCGGATCGTCGCTTCGGCGCCGAAGCGCACCGCGTTCTCGACGAGGTTGGTGACGCTGCGGTGCAGGTCGTCCGGCCGCACGGTTGCCATCGCGTGTGCGGGGCCGTCGTAGCCCACCTTGTGGCCCATGTCGGAAAACTGGTCGGTGACGAGCTGCAGCGTGCTGGCGATATCGGTCAGCGTCATCGATTCCAGCCTGCGGTCGTTGCGCAGGAACGACAACACCTGTTCCAGCATTGCGCGCATCTGGTCGAGATCGGCAAGCATGCGATTGCGATGGGTCTCGTCCTCGATGAATTCCGAGCGCAGTCGCATCCGCGTGATCGGAGTGCGCAAATCGTGGCTGATCGCGGCCAGCATCTTGGTGCGATCCTCGATCAGGCCGGTGATGCGCTCACGCATGCGGTTCAATGCTTTCGCGACCGAACGGATCTCTTCCGGTCCACGTTCGGGCAGCGGCGCGGCGGCGCCGTCGAGGCTGAAGCTTTCGGCGGCGCGGGCGAACGAGGAGAGCGGCGCGGTCAATGCGCGTGCCGCCCACAGCCCGAGCAGCGCGACGCTGATGACCATGAACAGCAGCGTCATCATCCACGGACCGCCGAGGACTGGCGGCCGGTGCCGATCCGCAAGCAGTCTTGCCGAGATCATCGCGCCGTCGGGCAGCACGATGCCGATCCGCGCACCGTTGCCCGCCAGCGGAAACAGCCGATAGGCGCCGCCGAGCCGGCGGTAGAGCAGGTGCAATTCGCGCTCGTTCAGTTCGCCGGCAGCAGGCGTGGTGCCGGGCGGCAGGCTTTCGACGCCGAGCTGCGGAAAGGCGTTGTTGATGTCGGCGGACAGCCGCGGTCGTTCCGACGCTGCGGCGGCGCCGAGAAGTTGGATCGCGCTGGCGAGCTGGGCATGTCCGCGGTCGCCAAGCGGCTCCGACTGGTCGGGCCGTGAGATGAGGAAGATCGTGGCGATGATGACGTGGATGGCGATGATCGAGGCGACCACCAGCGCCGCGATCTGCCCGCTGATGCCCCTGAGATTGAGGAAGCCGGAGAGCTTCACCGTCAATTGCCCGCCGCGGTCACCGCTTCGACTGTTGCTGCTTCCACTCTTGGCGTGAACATGTAGCCGCCGGCGCGCACCGTCTTGATGATGGTGGCTTCCTGCGGATCGGGTTCGATCTTGCGGCGGATGCGGCTGACCAGGACGTCGATCGAGCGCTCCAACGAGCCGGCGTCGCGCGCGCCCGTGAGGTCGAGCAGGCTGTCGCGCGACAGCACGCGGCCGGGCCGCTCGCACAATGTCCTGAGCAGGTCGAACTCGGCGCTGGTCATGGCGACCTTGGCGCCTTCGGAGTTGCGCAATTCGCGCAGGCGGAAATCGATGCGCCAGCCCTGGAACGTCAGCACGGTCGCGCCTTCGATGGCGCTGGCGTTGCGCGCCGCCGCCTGCCGCCGCAGCACTGCGTTGATCCGCGCCAACAGCTCGCGCGGATTGAACGGCTTCGGCAGATAATCGTCGGCGCCCATCTCCAGGCCGAGGATGCGGTCGACGTCCTCGCCGCGCGCGGTCAGCATGATGATCGGCGTCTGCGAGGTCGCGCGCACCTTGCGGCACAGGCTGAGGCCATCCTCGCCCGGCAGCATGACGTCGAGGATCAGAAGATCGACGCGGTGATCTGTCATCGCGCGGACCATCTCGCGACCGTCGCCGGCGGTGGTGACGTTGCAGGCGTTGTTACGCAGATATTTCGCGATCAGGCTGCGCGTCTCGCGGTCGTCCTCGACGACAAGGATGTTCGGCTGCGGCTGGGCCATGCTGACCTTTTGTCAATGATTCCGGACGAGTGGTGGAGATTTTTGTTTCCGAATGTTTCTGAGAACCGAGCGGTAACAGAAGCTAACAGCCTAAAAGGCCCTGTTAAGACCTTGACCACACCTTCCCGGCGAGTTCTGCGCGTACCTATCAGAATCATTTGGAGCATTCCATGACCGCGATCTCGGCTGCCTCCGGCAGCACCTATCAGTCGCCCTTGCAGCGGCTGCAGGACGAACTGCAGTCCGAAATCAATTCCGGCGCCATCAGCTCGTCCGATCAGGACGCGCTGTCATCGGCGCTGACGGATATCGACGTCTCGATGCAAGCGAGCCGCGCCACCGATCGGACGAGCGGCACGCGGCCATCGCCGGACGAGATGAAGTCCAGGCTGGATGATCTCATCAACCAGGAAGTCTCGAGCGGCAAGCTGACCAGCGATCAGGCGACCGAGTTGCAGGGCGTGTTCAAGGCCGCCTTCGCGCAGGGTCCCGGTGGTAGCCATGGCCCCCATGGCGGCGCCGGTGGGCCACCGTCGTCGGATGGTTCAACCTCGACCGATGAAGCCGGCGCCACGAGCAATTCCGTCAGCGACATCCTGCAGCAGTTCCTGCAGTCGCTGCAGGAGTCGCTGTCGGCGTCGGCGTCGAGTTCGTACAATTCGGCCGGCAGCGCGAGCACATCGGCTAACGGCAGTTCGTTCTCCGCGCTGCTGGTCGACTACCAGAGCTAAAGGCACGGCTCCTTCCCTACGAACAGCGCGTAGCCCGGGTGGAGCGCAAGCCTAACCCCGGAGCCGCTCGTCAACGTTGACGCAGGTGTCCCGGGTTTCGCTTCGCTCCACTTGGGCTACGCGCCCTTCCAAAAGGGAAGGGTGGTTGTCTCGTTGATGGCGTAGGAACCAGTCGTCGAATGTGGCGTTGTCTCTCTCGATCATTTGCGGGGAGGGCCAGATGGCAGCCGACGCCAGCACCAAACCGCATCGGCTCATTGCCAGCGACCGTGTCGAGGGCACCGCGGTGCGGCGGCCGAACGGCGAGATGATCGGCCACATCGAACGGCTGATGATCGACAAGGTCACCGGTCAAGTGACTTATGCCGTGCTCAGCTTCGGCGGATTCTTCGGCCTCGGAACCAATCTCATTCCCTTGCCCTGGGTGCGGTTGCGCTACAACACGCGTTTCGAGGCCTATGAGCTCGACATATCAGATGAAGAGTTGAAACGCGCGCCGTCGTTTCGCGCCGACAAGGATTTCGATTGGGGCGATCGGTCGCAGGAAGCCGAACTGCGTCGCTACTACGGTATACCGCCTTATTGGGGCGGTTTCTGAAAGCGCATGCTCATCGCTTAACTCCGAACTTCTCGACTTGGCGCTCCGCTTTGTCTGGCCTCGCAAGTTCCGTGTCACTTGATGCGGAACGCTTGCTGACGTGACGGGTTTTCTCAGCATCGATTTTCGAACTGGAGGATCCGACAATGTTAGCGAAGTATGCCATCACTGGTCTCGCGGCTTCGGCCTTGCTCGCGGGCGTCGCGTTTGCGCAGCAGCCGAACCAGGCGACCGGAGACCGCCCGAATGCGGCGGCCACCACGTCGACCACCGCTCCGTCGTCGTTCCACGGCAACTGGCGCGCGTCGAAAATGTCCGGCCTGAATGTCTATAACGACAACAATGAGAGCATTGGCTCGATCAACGACATGTTGATGGACAAGAGCGGCAATATCAAAGCGGTCGTGATCGGCGTCGGCGGCTTCCTCGGCGTCGGCGAGCATCTGGTCGCCGTGCCCTTCGAGAAGGTCAAGTTCGTCAACGAGCCGGTCGCCTATACCGGCGCGTCGAACACCGGCGCAAAGCCGGCGAGCGGCGCTGGCTCTTCGACGACCACGGGCGCTGCCACAAGCTCGACCTCGAGCTCCAAGTCGAACCCCTGGTACCCAGATCACGCGGTCTACAACGCGAGCAAGGAAGAGCTGAAGGCGATGCCGGAGTTCAAGTATTCGACCGAGTAAGGTTCTCGCCTTTTCCGAGCAAAAACGCGCCCGGTTCTGCCGGGCGCGTTCTTGCATCAGGGCGTGTAGGTCCGAGAAGGGCCAATACGGACAATCGATCTTGCCTGGCGTAGGCGCGAAAGATCCGAGAAATGCGAAATAAAACGGGTTTGCGGTTGTTACTTGCGCAAGCCCCTTCCCATCGCCTCGTAGATCATCGACTTCAAGTTCAGTTGGATCCGTCCCCCCTGTGTGGGCGACATCACCGTGAAGACTCCCAACATGTCGTCCACGGGGTCGACGAAATAGAAACTGCCGCCGGCGCCGTCCCAACGGTATTCACCGAGTGGCCAGTCCGTATTCGGAGGTGGCGAGGTGCGCACGGCAAAGCCAAGACCGAAGCCACTGGTGGGGCCCGGAAAATAGAAGGGATCATGAATGATCCCGGTTTCCGGTCCAATCTGATCCGACGTCATCAGTGCGACCGTCTCACGCTTGAGATACCGCTTGCCGTCCAACTCACCTCCATTCAGCAGCATTTGCAGGAAGCGGGCGTAGTCCCCTGTCGTCGAGACCAAGCCCGCTCCACCCGACTCCCAGCGCCGCGGCAATGTAGGATCCTTGATTCCGGCAACTCGAGAGCGATCGACGGGAAATCCCCTGGCGATCAGTGGCCACTTCGTTTTGTCCGCGACATAATACGCGGTGTCGGACATGCCGAGCGGATCGAACAATCGCTGCTTCTGGAACTGGTACAGCGTCTGCCCCGAGGCCACCTCGACGACACGGCCCAGCACGTCGGTTGAATGGCTGTAATTCCAACGCGTTGCGGGCTGATCGGCAAGCGGCAGTACTGCGATCCGATCGGCGAAGTCGGCGTTGTTGAAATCCCCCGCATACAATAGAGGATTCGCATAGAGTTTCTGCACCTGGGTCTCGCCGTAGAAGCCGTAGGTGATACCTGAGGTGTGCCGCAATAGATCCCTGATCGTAATCGGGCGCTTCAACGGCTCGAGCTTGAGCGGATACTTTCCGGCTTCGTCGGACATATCGACGCCGACTTTGGCGTCTGCAAAGGAATGAATGTATTTCGATACGGGATCGTCGAGAGCCAGCTTGCCTTCGTCGACCAGCATCATCGCCGCAACCGACGTAACGGCCTTCGACATCGAATAGATCTGGAAGATCGTGTCCGGCGTCATCGGCAGCCCCGTGTCGGGGTCCCGCACGCCGAAGCATTCGAAATGGACTGGGTTGCCATGTTGTTGGATCAGCAGGATGCCGCCAGGAATCTTGCCGCTCGTGATCTCATTGCGAATGGTGTCGTCAAGCTGCTTCAGGGCCGCGGGCGAAAGAGTTGCTATAGCCGGCGTTTCGGATTCGGCGCGCAGCTCGAACGCCAGGCCGAGGACCAGGCAAAACGCGAACGCTGCCGCGGCAACGCAGCGCAGTGTGGTGTTTTTGGTTTGCCATTGCTTCATAGAAAGGGTCCGCTGGATGTGCTGGCGCTCCGAAGGTGTCTGCTCCAGCAGCACGCAGGGCGTCCCCTGCTTGCGGCCGTTTAACATATAGCAGCCGATGACGTTTTCCAATTGATTGCCAAGGTCAACCGCGTTTCGGGGACGAGCTTCCTGCTCGTTACCCACAACGTGGATCTGCCATGCCGCTGCGGATCGTCTCGATAAACGAAAGAGGCCGCGGCCCTAGGACACTTCAATGAAACCAGCCTTTGAGCGATGGGCAATCGGGTGCAATGCTCTCAATCACGCGTTTGCTCGCGCTGGCGTTGAAAAACAAAGAACATCACGCCGTTCACAACAAAAACACCGCAGTTAACGAGAGCCGCGTATTCACCGGGGAGCTGAAAAAACATCATAGCGAAGGTTAGGGCGATCGCCCATGCAACGTTGATCATGCTTCGCTTGAACAGCGCCCAATGGGTTGGGACACCTGCGAACCAGTCGCTCAAGAAGTACCATAGACTCATATGGCGCTCACTATGGCAAGCCATAACGGATGGACCCAACTTCCGTAATTCTAATGAGACTAAGAGTGCATTAACCGGGCTGCACAACCCGCAACTCAAAAGTGTGCCACTTTGTCGCTGGCGGTTGCGACGTTCATTCGGCTCTGATTTCGCGCGGCTAGAGCACTTTCGGTTCTGATGGAATCAGAACCGAAGCTCTAGATTCTTGTCTTGACGCGTTTTCTTTACGCGAACCGGTGTCCACCCTCGGATCAAGTCCGAGGGCATGCTTCGCTCGAAAACGCTCTAGCAGTCTGCTGAAGAACCCCCTCGCCACCGAGGGGGCTTGATGATTCACTTGTCATCTCGAATCGGCGGA
>NZ_JBVBEF010000131.1:0-16412 GCF_055456055.1 Bradyrhizobium sp. LeoB3 | reverse complement strand
AGAGCATGATGAGATCAGGTCGAGTTGGCGCCACGTCGGAGGTGCCTTACCTCTCCCCGTCGGGGAGAGGTCGATTTGCGCAGCAAATCGGGTGAGGGGCCGCGGCTCTAACGATGGACCGCGACCCCTCACCCGCGCTTCGCGCGACCTCTCCCTATGGGAGAGGTGGGCAAACGCTGCCACGCCGATTCAAACAAGAGCCATCCCGCTTTAGCTACGTTCCTTCCTGCAGCGGCAGCTCGATGGGATGCGCGTCGTGCAGCATCGTCGCGAGCTTGTGCAACTGCGGATCGCGAAAACCCTGCTTCTCGATCGCGAGCACCGTGGACAGCACATAGTCGCGGTTGTTGCCCGAGCGGCCGTGGCCCTGCTGCACGTAGCGGAGCTGGTCGGCCAGCGTCAGCCGGCCGGCGTACTGCACATGGCTGCGGTCTACGACGTAAGTCAGCGCGGCCACCCGTGACCGCGGGTCGTCCTCGAGCCACACCGAGCGGTGCACCTCGCGATAGACGTTGGTGGTCTGCTCGCGGCCGCGCAGATAGGCGATGGTCTCGCTGCGCCGCTTCGCCGCGACGCGGAACGCGATGCCGCGGCAGGCGCCGCCGCGGTCGAGCCCGAGCACCAGCCCCGGCTTTTCCGGCGTGCCGCGATGGTCGAAGGAATACACGCAGAGCGCGCGATGCTCGCCGATCAGCCGCGCCTGCACCTGTTCCTCGAAGTCAAAACCCGGCTTCCACATCAGCGAGCCGTAACCGAATACCCAGAGGTCGCTATCACCTGATTCGGGCGGGGAGAGGAGTTGCGCGGACATCGGCGCAAGGGCTAGCAAAAGCGCGGGGCGAAGCGAAGCGGTTTCATCGGCTTTCCGGCCGGCATTTGCCGCTTACATTTGCCAAAATTGACAGCCAGAGGTCGCCGCATGCCTGATATGACCCCCGCGCCGCACCGGCGCTCGCGTTGGCGTCTCTTTGCCGCCCCCGTCCTCGTCCTGATCCTCGCCGTGGCGTGGAGCGCGTTCTGGTTCTATGCCTCGTCCCAGGTCTGGGTGCAGGCCGACGCCTGGCGCGCGCAGGAGGCGAAGGCGGGCCGGGTCTATGATTGCGGCAACCGATCGGTCGCGGGTTACCCCTTCCGTCTCGAGATCAGCTGTAAGGACGCCAGCGTGACCTTGATCTCGCAGACGGCCGGCGCGCAGACGCCGTTCACCGCGCGGCTCGGCGAGATCCTGGTGGTGGCGCAGGTCTACGACCCCACACGCGTGATCGCCGAATTCAAGGCGCCGGCGACGCTCGCCGAGCGAGGCGCACAGCCACAGCTCGCCGTCAACTGGCGCTCGGGGCGCGCCAGCGTGGCGGGCCTGCCGGCAGTGCCGCAACGCGGCTCGCTGGTGTTCGACGATCCCTCGATCGACCGCGTCAATGGCTCTGTGCAGACGCCGCTCGGCCGCGCGGGTCACGTCGAGCTGCACGGCCGCCTCGCCGAAGGCTCGTCCCTGGACAACCCGGTGATCGAGACCGCGCTGCAGATCAATGGCGGCAGCCTGCAGGACGTGCATCCGGTGCTGGCGACGCCGTTCGATGCCGACATCCGTACCAAAATTTCCGGCTTGAAGGATTTCACGCCAAAGCCGTGGCCGGAGCGCTTCCGCGAGATCCAGGCCGCCGGCGGCCATGTCGAGATCGTGCAGTCGCGCATCCAGCAGGGCGAGATGATCGCGATCTCCGCGGGCACCTTGAGCCTCAACGCGAGCGGCCGCATCGACGGCGAATTGCAGATGACGGTCACCGGCCTCGAGCGCGTGGTCCCGGCGCTGGGGATCGAGAAGATGCTCGAGGAGGGCGTGCCGCAATCGACGCTCGACCGCGTCGCGCCCGGCGTGAAGACGCAGGATCTCAACAATCTCTTCGGCGCGCTCGACCGCGCGGTCCCTGGTCTCGGCAAGATGGTCAAGCAGAACGCCAATGTCGGCGTTGCCGCCAGCATCAATTCGCTCGGCAGCGAAGCCATGCTCGAAGGCAAGAAGGCGCGCAGCTTCCCGCTGCGCTTCGTCGACGGCGCGGTGCTGCTCGGCCCGATCAAGGTCGGACAAATCCCACCGCTGTTCTAGCTTCCGTAGCCCGGGTGAAGCGCAGCGCAACCCGGGGATTCTCAGCCCGCATCGCAAGCTGTCCCGGGTTGCGCGGAGCCTGTCATCGGGCGCGCGTTCGCGCGACCCGTTGGCTCCGCCCGGGCTACGAAGTCCCGCGCTATTTCTTCTCCAGATTCGCATGCGGCCGGCCGAAGTCCGGCGCGGCCGAATCCTGGCCGATCTCGACGATGCCGCGGCGGATGGCGCGGGTGCGGGTGAAGTGGTCGAACAGCGCTTCGCCGTCGCCGCGGCGGATCGCGCGCGTCAGTTTCGAGAGATCCTCGTTGAAGGTGCCGAGCATCTCCAGCACCGCGTCCTTGTTGCTCAGGAACACGTCGCGCCACATCGTCGGATCGGACGCCGCGATGCGGGTGAAATCGCGGAAGCCGCCGGCGGAGAATTTGATCACTTCCGACGACGTCACCTGCGCCAGCTCGTCGGCGGTGCCGACGATGGTGTAGGCGATCAGATGCGGCAAATGGCTGGTGATCGCGAGCACGAGGTCATGATGATCAGGCGTCATGATCTCGACCTTGGCGCCGAGCGCGGCCCAGAAGTCACGCAGCCTGCCGATCGCGCCCGCCTCAGTGCCCTCGGGCGGCGTCAGGATGCACCAGCGGTTGATGAACAGCTCGGCGAAACCGGAATCGGGACCAGAGTGCTCGGTGCCCGCCACCGGATGCGCGGGCACGAAGTGCACACCAGCAGGGATATGTGGCCCCATGTCCCTGACGATGGCGCCCTTGACCGAGCCGACATCGGAGACGATGGTGCCCTTCTTCAGGTAAGGCGCGATCTCCGCCGCCACGGGTCCGCAGGCGCCGACGGGAATGCAGAGGATGACGAGATCGGCGTCTTTGACCGCCTCCGCATTGTTCTCCACCACGCGGTCGACGATGCCGAGCTCGGCGACCCGCGCGCGCGTCTTTTCCGAGCGCGCGGTGGTGACGATCTCGCCGACGAGCCCCTGCGCCCGCGCGCCGCGCGCGATCGAGCCGCCGATCAGGCCGAAGCCGATCAGCGCGATGCGTTGAAAGTGCGGCGCGGCGTTCACTTCTGATCCATGAAATCGCGCAGGCCCTCGACCACGAGGCGGTTGGCCTCCTCGGTGCCGATGGTCATGCGCAGCGCGTGCGGCAGGCCGTAATTGTTCACGGCACGCAGCACCAGTCCGCGCTTGGTGAGGAACGCGTCCGCCTCGGCCGAGGTCTTGCCCTTTTCGGTCGGGAAATGGATCAGCACGAAATTGGCGACGCTCGGCGTCACCTTCAGCCCGAGCTTGCGGACCTCGTCCGTCACCCAGCTCCGCCATTTTTCGTTGTGCACCCTGGACATCTCGACATGCGCGGTGTCCTCGACCGCGGCCACCGCCGCGAGCATCGCCGGAGTAGAAACGTTGAAGGGGCCGCGAATCCGGTTCACCGCATCGACGATATGCGCCGGGCCGAACATCCAGCCGACGCGGAGCGCCGCGAGCCCGTGGATCTTGGAAAAGGTGTGGGTCATGACCGTGTTCTCGGTCGTCGCACACAGTTCAAGACCGAGGCCATAGTCGTTGCGCACCACGTAATCGGAATAGGCGGCGTCGATCACCAGCAGCACGTTCGACGGCAGGCCTGCGCGCAAGCGCTTGACCTCGTCGAACGGCAGATAGGTGCCGGTCGGGTTGTTCGGATTGGCGAGCCAGATCAGCTTGGTCCGCGGCGTGACCGCCTCAAGGATCGCATCGACACTTGCGGTGTAGTCGGTCTCCGGCACGACCACGTTCTTGGCGCCGTTCGCCTTGGTCGCGATCGGATAGACCAGGAAGCCGTGGGTGGTGGAGATCGCCTCCGAGCCCTCGCACAGATAGGTGTGGGCGAGCAGGTTGAGGATTTCGTCCGAACCGGCGCCGCAGATGATGCGGCTCGGGTCGAGGCCATAGGCGCGGCCGATTGCCTCGCGCAGCACCTTTGAGGTGCCTTCCGGATAGTCCTCGAGATGTTCGGCGGCGTGCTTATAGGCCTCGATCGCCTTCGGCGAGGGACCGAAGGGCGTTTCGTTGGCGGAAAGCTTGAACACCTTGCGCCCCGGTTCCGCCACCGGGCTCTTGCCGGGGGTGTAGGGCGCAATATCGAGGATGCCGGGATTCGGCACGGGGCGGGACATCTCTAACTCTCTAGCTCCGGATTGTAGGGGCGGGGGGCACCATATAGCGCGTTGCGTGGCTGCCGACGAGGGCCGATGAGCGCACCGAGGCTCCGGCGCGGATCAGGGCCATTTTGATCTCCTCGAAGCCGCGGCCGGCGACCGATACCAAAAGCGCCGCGCCGTCGAAGGCGGTGTCCGGCACCGCGACGATTTCAGCGAGCGGGGCCAGCGCGCGGGCGATCTCGGCGTTCCAGCCGGAAACGCGCACGCTCCACATCTCGACTTCGGTCACCATCGCATCGTCAGCGACGCGCGAGATCACGAACACGGGCAGCGCCGCGGGATGATCGGCGCGCTCCAGGAACGGCAATCGCGCGATGATCTTCGGCGCGCCCTCGGCCTCGAGGTCGATCCACCATGGCGTGCGGCTGGAAATGGCCGACACCAGCGCGAGGTCGCCCTTCGATTTCGCCACCGCTTCGACCGCCGCCTGCGCGCTGAAATGCGAGACGTAAGGCACCACGAAGCCGAAATGGAAGCGCGCCGAATCCCGCATCATGGATTCGCCGACCGAGACATCGGCATGCACCGAGAACGGCGCCTGGACATAAGTGAAGGTCGAGATGATGACGCGCCAGATGCTCTCGATGGTGTCGAGCGGCAGGATGCCACGATGGCGCTCGACTAGGCTGCGCATCATGGAGGCCTCGCGCGCCGGCCGGAATGCGGAGCCGACTTCCTGGGTCTGCTTCACCTTGATCAGGCGGTCGATGATGTCGCCACGCGCCATCAACAGGTGATGAACCTGCTCATCGATCGCGTCGATCTCTTTGCGCAACTCGGCCAGCGAGGGCGGCGCCGGAGGCGGTTTTGACATGCTAGGGCCCGTCGTTTCTCTTCAATCAGCAAGCAGACTCTTCACCTCTCCCCGCCTGCGGGGAGAGGTCGAAATTCAAGCGCAGCTTGAATTTCGGGTGAGGGGGAGCCTCCGCGAATCCGTCTGGTACCGTGTTCGCGGAGAGAGCCCCTCACCCCAACCCTCTCCCCGCAAGGGCGGGGAGAGGGAGAAAGTGCGAGCCCCCGTTCTGTCCCATGGGGCCAGATGGCGCAAGCTCGGCCTAAAGGTCACGGTTAGGTTAACGGCCCCACTTGCCTTGACGCAGGCCGGGTAAGGGACTACTTTCCCAGCACTCCGTGGTCATTTGAGCCGGCCGGCTTGCAGCCACGTTAAAGAATTCGCTAAACAGGCCGGGGACAGATCGATCCCGGCCGAACCTTTGTTCAGGCCGGGTTTTTCATGGCCTGATTTCTGTCCGGGACCTCCGCGTCGGAGGAAGGCGCCACAAATGACCAAGGTGCAGTCGATCAAGAGTCCGTCGATCCAGGGTGAGGATCGCGCCCATGAGGCCGATCATCCGTCCTCGCTGGTGGCGAAGTTCGGCATGGATCAGCCGTTGAAGCTCGACTGCGGCATCGACCTCGCGCCGTTCCAGATCGCCTATCAGACCTATGGCGAGCTCAATGCCGAGCGCTCCAACGCCATTCTGGTCTGCCACGCCCTGACCGGCGACCAGCATGTCAACAATTTGCATCCGGTGACCGGCAAGCCTGGCTGGTGGGAGACCATGGTCGGCCCCGGCCGGCCGCTCGACACCTCCAGATACTTCATCATCTGCTCCAACGTGCTTGGCGGCTGCATGGGTTCGACTGGCCCTGCCTCGCTGAACCCTGCGACCGGCAAGGTATGGGGCCTGGATTTTCCGATCATCACCATCCCTGACATGGTGCGTGCGCAGGCGATGCTGATCGACCAACTCGGCATCGAGACGCTGTTCGCGGTGGTCGGCGGCTCCATGGGCGGCATGCAGGCGGTGCAATGGGCGGCGGCCTATCCGGAGCGCGTGTTCTCGACGCTCGCGATCGCCTGCTCGACGCGGCATTCGGCGCAGAACATCGCCTTTCATGAGCTCGGCCGGCAGGCGGTGATGGCCGATCCGGATTGGCGTGGCGGAAGCTATGTCGACCAGGGCACGCATCCGCATCGCGGGCTCGCGGTCGCGCGGATGGCCGCGCATATCACCTATCTCTCTGACGCGGCGCTGCATCGCAAGTTCGGGCGGCGGATGCAGGATCGCGAGTTGCCGACATTCTCCTTCGATGCCGACTTCCAGGTCGAGAGCTATCTGCGCTACCAGGGCTCGTCCTTTGTCGAGCGCTTCGATGCCAACAGCTATCTCTATCTGACGCGCGCGATGGACTATTTCGACATCGCCGCCGACCACAATGGCGTGCTGGCGCAGGCGTTCCGCGGCGTCGAGACCCGCTTCTGCGTGGTGTCGTTCACGAGCGACTGGCTGTTTCCGACGTCGGAAGCGCGGGCGCTGGTGCATGCGCTGAATGCCTCCAGCGCGCGGGTCTCGTTCGCGGAGATCGAGACCGACAAGGGTCACGACGCCTTCCTGCTCGATGTGCCCGAATTCTTCGACATCTCGCGCGCCTTCCTGCACTCGGCGGGCAAGTCGCGCGGCCTTGGCGATGCGGGGCTTAAGTGATGGCGCTTCAGGAGCAAGCTCTGCCGCTGCCCGGCTTGGCGCCGCAGGCGAGCACGAGCCTTCGTCCGGACCATCTTCTCGTCGCCGAAATGGTTGAGCCCGGGTCGCGCGTGCTCGACGTCGGCTGCGGTGACGGCGATCTGTTGCAGCTTCTGGAGAGTCGCGGCATCGATGGCCGCGGCATCGAGCTGTCGCGCGAAGGCGTCAACCACTGCGTCGCCAAGGGACTCGCGGTGGTGCAGGGCGACGCCGACACCGACCTCGGCAACTATCCCGACGATGCGTTCGACTACGTGATCCTGTCGCAGACGCTGCAGGCGACGCGGCAGCCGAAGGCTGTGCTGGAAAATCTCCTGCGCATCGGTCACCGCGCCATCGTCTCGTTCCCGAATTTCGGTTTCTGGAAGATGCGGCTGCAGCTTTTGATCGGCGGGCACATGCCGCGCACCGAAAATCTGCCGGCCACCTGGTACGACACCCCCAACATTCATTTCTGCACCATCAAGGATTTCGTGCAGCTCTGCGACGAGATCCACGTCAAGATGGAGCGCGCCGTCGCGCTCGACCTCTACGGCCGCCCGGTGCCGCTGAACCTGCCGTGGTGGGTCTGGAACATGTTCGGCGAACAGGGCGTGTTCCTGCTGAGCAGGGGCGGGAAGGGACGCTGAGTACTCTCCCCGCCATTCCGGAAGACCTCTCCTCCGTCATTCCGGGGCGATGCGAAGCATCGAGCCCGGAATCCATTTCCTCCACGAACTCTGCGGCTCGATGGATTCCGGGCTCACGCTTCGCGTGCCCCGGAATGACAGGCTAAACTGTTGCCGCGAGCACCTCCCCTCGTCATTCCGGGATGCGCCGAAGGCGCAAGCCCGGAATCCATTGCGCCGCAAAACACGTGGATGAATGGATTCCGGGTTCACGCTTCGCGTGCCCCGGAATGACGGTTACACCATCGACCTGGGATCGCGCTGCAGCCACCTTCCCGCTTCCACCAACGCAATAAACCGCTCGACCATCTCGTTGAACAGCGCTGGTTCCTCGAGATTGAGCACGTGTCCCGATTTCGGGAAGAACGTCAGCCCCGCCGCGGGCAAATGCTTCTTCAAAAACAGGCTCGGCTCGACGCAATTGTCGTCCTCGTCGCCGCAGATGATCAGCGCCGGCGTCGGCACGCGTCCGATCGCTTCCGCCATGGTGTAGATCGAGGGCCGGCCGCCTTGAAAGCTGCGCATGGTGTTGGCCGATCCCTTGGCATCGTGGCGCGCGAGTGCGGCATAGAAGTCGGCATGGCCGCGCGGATCCTTGACCAGGAACGGAATCCGGCCCGGCGCCTCGCGCGTCACCTTGGCGACCGCTTCCGATCCAATCGTCTCATACTGCTCGGCATTGGCCCGGCATTGCGCACGGAAGGCGTCGAGGTGTTCGAGACTTGAGCCGGAGCCGACGCCCGCGAGCGTCATCGACATCACGCGCTCGGGCGCATTCAGCGCAACCTGCAGCGACGAATAGGAGCCCATCGACAGCCCGACGAAATGCGCGTGGGCGATGCCGAGATGATCGAGCACCGCGAGCGCATCGGTGTAGAAATGCTTGTAGCTGTAGACCTCGGCCGATGGCGGGACGTCGGAAGGCGTGTAGCCGCGCGCGGAATAGGCGATGCAGCGGTGGCCGCGCGAGAAATAACGCATCTGCGGCTCCCAATTGGTGTGATCGGCCGCGAACTCGTGCAGGAAGATGATCGGCGTTCCGCTCCCAACCTCTTCGAAATAGAGGCGGACATTATCCTTGGCGACGGCATAGGGCATTTTAACCTTTTCCTTCTTGTGAGCCTGCGCGGCGAGGATCGCAATTAACCTTCACGGCTGCAATGCGGCGGCCTCGTTTCCTTTTTCGCCTCCAAATGTTCGTGAAATCGTCCTGCAATTTTTCGCCGCAGCGCGGCACGACATCTTTGTCTTGCCACATTGAGCGGCACAAAACGCGCTGCGGCTGTCATCCAGATGTCATCCACAGACGGGCGCACCGGGGAAAACGGGGGTGTAACAGAAGGAAAAAATGGGAAGTATGGTTCAGTTGCGTGCGTTCCGCCGGTTGCTTCGAATTCTGGCGCTGGCGTTGTGTTCGACGGTTATCGTCGCTTCTATTTCTCCCGCTTCGGCACGGCCTCATCACGGCGCAGGGCGCCACGCCAGGGCCTATCATGCCGGTCATCATGCCAAGCATCACCATGCCCGCGCTCACCACTGGCGCAGGGTCCGCGTCTCGCGCTTTGAGCGCGGCGTCGCACAGATGCAGGCGCAAGGCCTTGCCGACAGCAATGCGAGTCTGTCGCCGGAGCCTCAGCAGGCGGCAAGCTTCGGTTCGTCGAACATCGTCGATGAAGCCCGCCGTCACCTCGGCGGCAACCCGACCAGCCGCGGCAGCCTGTGGTGCGCGCGCTTCATGAACATGGTGCTGCAGCATTCGGGTTATCGCGGCACCGGCTCCGACATGGCGAGCTCGTTCGCCCGTTACGGGCAGCGAGTCTCCGGCCCGCAGGTCGGTGCCATCGCCGTGATGTCGCGGGGCCGCCGCGGCGGCCATGTCGGCATCATCACTGGCATCGATGCCAAGGGAAATCCGATCATGATCTCCGGCAACAACGGCAACCGCGTCCGCGAAGCCCCGGTCTCCCGCGGCCGTATCTACGCCTACGTGATGCCGACGAATTAGCCGCTACACTCTCCACCGTCATCCCGGGCTCGATGCTTCGCATCGCCCCGGAATGACAGCCTCCGTCATTGCGCGCCAACGGGTCGCGCGAATGCGCGCCCGACGACAGGCTCCGCGAAGCAATCCATGCCTCCACTTGCGGCGCTATGGATTGCTTCGCTTCGCTCCACTTCGCGGTCGGTCGCAAAGTCGTCGGCATCGATCGAGGCTATGGCGTCGTCGATCGCGCACAGTTTGCCGCAAGTGACGACATAGGCGTCGCCTCGCAGTTCACTCTCGATTTTGCTCCGCAACGGCAGCAAGCTCCTCTTGCGTAGCCTCGGCCACGCCTGAACGCGTTCCAGAAGATCTTTCAGGTCTGCTGCGGTCACGCTGCGATTACATGTGGCGCGGCCCGGGATTGCTATCAGCTGGAACCGATCTTCCCGAACGCCAGCACGTGTAGCCCGAGCCGCCGGCGGACGATCCAGAACAAGAGCACGGTCTCGAAGCTCAGCGACGTCGATATCGCTATGGCGGCGCCGTGGCCGCCGAAGCGCGGTACCAGTGCGACGCACAGCACCAGGTTCATGACGAAGGCGAGCGCGTAGGCGAGCGCGCAGATCTTCTGGTGGCCGAGCATGTTGAGCAGACGTTCGACCGGGCCGATTGCAGCGCGCACCACGAGGCCGATGGCGGCCAGGAACATGATGTCGTAGCCGATGACGAATTGCGGCCCGAACAGCCACAGCAGCGGCTTGCCAAAGGCGAGCAGGAGGATGGTCGCGGCGAGCGAAGGCCAGAACGTCCACTGGATCGCATGGGCGACATAGGCCGATAGCCGCGCCTTGTCGCCGAGCGCGTTGTATTCGGCGAAGCGATGCGCCGTCGTCGCCGACATCGCGTAGTGGATGAAGGACACCAGCGCCAGCGTCTTCACCACGGCAAAGTAGACGCCGACCTCCTCGGAGGAGCGGAACTGCTGCAGCACCAGCACATCGGTGTAGGAGAGCAGCAGATAAAAGCTTTCGACCAGCAGGATCGGCAGTGAGACCGCAAGCCAGCCGCTGATGTCGTAGGCCTTCTCGCCCGGCTCGAGGTGGGCCGCGAGGCGGCGGTTCAGCACCAGCATCTGGCCGATCATGGCGATCCACACCGCCGCGGCGCTGGCGAGCATCGCGGCGGTGGCGCCGAGATCGAAGCCGAGCACGACGGCGCCCGCGGTGAAGCCGATGATCAGTCCCTGGCGCACGATGAATTGCGGCATCAGGCCGAGCCGCATCCAGTCATGCGACCGGGCAATCCCGTCCTGGGTATTGGCGACCACGAACGCCGGCAGCGTCAGGCAGCCCATATAAAGCGGCACGACCGTGTCCGTACCGATCCATGGCGACAGCAGCTTGACGAGGCCTGCGAGCAGCAGCGAGACCGCGGTCGACACCGCAAAAGTCAGCCAGCGGCTGCCGGACAGAAAACCGCGCAATAGCGCGTGCTCGCCTGCCGTGCGGTATTCCGGAATGAGCTTCTGCGCCGAGGCCGAAATGCCGAAATCCATCATGCTGCCGAGCAGCAGCACCCAGGTCCAGACATAGACATAGACGCCATAGTCCGAGCTGCCCATCCAGCGCGCGAGCAGGATTTGCGAGAGATAGGCGGCGACGGCGCTGACGACGCGGATGACGAAGATCGTCCCCGCGAGCCGCCGCGTGACGGATGCCTCGCCGGAGCCGCCGATCAGGCCGCGCATACGCGCCATCATGCCCGTGGGCGAAGCGGTTGCGGATTGGGCGTCCATCACGGCCAAGGCGAAAATTCCCAAAATGCCGCGCGTTTGCGACAGGGGCCCTGAACTATCAACGAAACGTTAAGAATGGGTTGGGTGGATAACGGTGAAACCGTGGCCCGGATGGAGCCAACGGGTCGCGCGATGCGCGCCCGTTGACAGGCTCCGCGCAATCCGGGGCCCGTCTTTCAGCGCGGGGCCACTGTCCCCGGGTTACGCTTGCGCTTCACCCGGGCTACTAATTCCTAATCACTCCAGATTGGTGTTGAACTCGTAGGCGCGGTCGCCGCCGACCAGGGTCAATTTCAGCGCGGCGCCGTCCGGATTGGCGCCCGGCGGCAGGCCGTCGAGCTCGAAGGAGAACCGTTTCACCCCGGGCGGCGAGTTCGGCTCGAGCTTCGGCACCGGCAGGGCCCAGTCCGGCGTCGGTCCCTCGACGTACAGGCTGACGTCCTTGCCTTCGGGCGCGGCGACATCGACCAGCACGGTCGACTTGCCGCTGCGTTTGACGTCGCGGATCGTCACCGGGTTGGGATCGCCGATATTGGCCGGCTTCGGCACGGCGTCGAGCGCGGATGACAGCGCGCCGTCCTCGGTGGAAGCGACGCTCGCAAAAGCAAGCTCGACGCTGGTCTCCACAGGGATGCACAGCTTCTCGCACACCGCATAGTTAATGTTGGCGCGCAGCGTCAGCGGCTTGTCCGCACTCTTGGCGACGATCCGAAGCGGCAGCACCACCTGGTGCTTGTAGCCGAGCGAGGTGCCGCCGGCGCCGTCGTCAAATTTCATAGGCGCCGGCCACAACACTGTCACCGCGTCGACATTTTCCGACTTCGAGAAATCGAAACGCGGCGGCACACCGGAATCGCCGGGGGTACGCCAATAGGTTTTCCAACCGGGCTCGAGTTGGATGGCTATACCGCCTAGCAAAACCGCGCCGCTACGCGAACCTGCAAGCAGCCGTACCGCCGAATGGGCGTCCCGCTGCCAGGGCGAGGAATCCTCGGCATGCACCTCCGTCGCAGGCCAGACGACTGAAAGAGTGGCTAGCAGGCCGAGCGCAGCCCGCATGGGAACTATGGCGATCATGGAACGTCTTTACCGCCTGGTTATTGCGTAAACCATTGAATTGCGTGTGATGGATGGCGCGAATACGGCGCTCTGCTTGATTGACAGAAGCCTCACCCAATATCAGGATATCAAATCAGCATGGAGGCCTTTCAGATGACTCCTGAAGGCAAAGCACCAAAGACCGCCCGCGGCAAGGTGGCCGGCGTCGGCGACAATTCGTCGGGCAGCGGTTATCTCGACGGCCAGATCCTGATCGCCATGCCGGTTATGAGCGATCCCCGCTTCGAGCGCTCCGTCATCTACATGTGCGCGCATTCCGCCGAGGGGGCGATGGGCATCATCGTCAACCGTCCGGCCGGAAGCATCGATTTCCCGGGGCTCTTGGTGCAACTCGACATCATCCAGAAGGCCGACCAGATCAAATTGCCGGAAAATGCCGAGACCATGAAGGTGATGAAGGGCGGCCCGGTCGATACCGGCCGCGGCTTCGTGCTGCATTCCAGCGATTTCTACATCCAGGATGCGACGCTGAATATCGACGACGATATCTGCCTGACCGCGACCGTCGACATCCTGAAGGCGATCGCCAAGGGCTCCGGCCCCAAGCATGCGATCCTGGCCCTGGGCTATGCCGGCTGGGCCCCGGGGCAGCTCGAAAACGAGATCCAGCACAATGGCTGGCTGCATTGCGACGCCGATTCGGATCTGATCTTTGGCGACGACGTCGAAGACAAATACGACCGCGCCCTGCGCAAGATAGGCATCGACGTCGGCATGCTCTCGAACGAAGCTGGCCACGCGTGAGGCTGTCATTGCCGGGCTTGACCCGGCAATCCATCGGTCAAAAATTGCGTTCTTGAAGAGGTGATGGATGCGCGGGTCAAGCCCGCGCATGACGAGGGTTGATTGCGTACAACAGCTACTCCGCCGCCTGCTGCGCGACGGTCGGCTCGGTGCCGGCCACGGTTGCGCGGCGCATGTCGCGCGGCTGGGACTGGTCGTAGCGGCGGACGCGATGCATGGTCTGGCGATTGTCCCACATCACGAGGTCGTGCAGCTTCCACCTGTGGACATAGACGAATTCAGGCTTGGTCGCATGCTCGGTGAGGTCGCGTAGCAGCAGCCGGCCCTCCGGCATGCTCATGCCGCGCACCGCGCCCGCGTGCGATGAGAGATAGAGCGACTTGCGGCGATGCACCGGATGGGTCCGCACCAGGCGCTGCAGCACCGGCTTGAACATCTCCTTCTCCTCGTCGCTATAGTCGAGAAAGCCCAGCGAGCCGCGTGAATACATCAGCGAGTGCTCGCAGATCAGGTCCTCGATTTCAGCCTTGGTCTCCTCGTCCAGCGCGTCATAGGCCGCGCGCATGTCGGCGAATTCGGTGTTGCCGCCCTTCGGGTTCACCACCCGCGCCGACAACAGCGAGAATTTCGCCGGAATCGGCCGGAACGAGCTGTCGGAATGCCACAGGCAGTTGCCGAGATTGAACAGATGGGTGCGGTGATCCTTGGGTAGCGGCTTGCCGTCCTTGCCGAGGTTGGAGACGTCGTTCAGCCCGGAGGAGAGGCGATAATCCGCCTTCTTGGTCACGTTGCCGCCGCGCGCGTTTTCGCGCTCGCCGAAGTTCAGCGCAAAGGCCAGTTGCTGCTCGTCTGTTATGTCCTGGTCGTGGAAGACGAGCACGGCGTATTTGTCCATCGCCGCCTCGACTTCGATCGCTTCCTGCCTGGTCAGCGGCTTTCGCAGATCGAGGCCTGTGACCTCGCCGACAAAATGCGGATGAAGCTGCCGGATCGCGATGGCCATGGCGTTCTCTCCTCATGTGCAGGCGGTTTTTCCGCTTCGTTTGAGGAAAGGCTATCCTGTGACGTTGCCAAGTCAACGCGGCGCCGGCCCATGGCCCCTTGCACGCGGCGGCCCGGACACGTTGCAGCGCATCACGCATTTCGCGCCATCAGCCCGCCATCCACCGGGATCACCGCGCCGGTCAGGAACGACGCCGCCGGCAGGCACAGGCTCAAGGTCATGTGCGCGACCTCCTCCGGCTCGCCATAGCGGCCGAGCGCTGTGCGGCGCTTGGCATAGATCGTCTTATGCTCTTCCGGAATCCGGTCGGTAATCCCGGTGCGGATCGGGCCCGGGCAGATGCAGTTCACAGTGATGCCCTCGCGGCCCAGTTCCACGGCAAGCGAGCGTGTCAGCCCGGTGACGCCGGCCTTCGCCGCGGAATAAGGACTGTGCAATGCGGTAGCGCCGAGCGCCTCGGTGGAAGCGATATTGACGATGCGCGGGCATTTCGATTTTCGCAAATGCGGTAAAGCGGCGCGGATGATGCGCTGATGCGCGGTCAGCATCACCGCGATCGCCTTGGCCCAGGCGTCATCATAGCCGTCGTCGTCGATTGCGACGCGCACGGAGATACCGGCATTGTTGACGAGGATGTCGAGCCCGCCGAAATGCGCGGCGACGCTGCCAATCACGGCCGGGATTGCATTGCGATCGGCGACGTCGAGCACCCACGCCTTTGCCGTCCCTCCACTCTTGCCGATTTCCTGCGCGACCGTTTCCGTGCCTTCGGCGGTGATGTCGGTGACGGCGACATTGGCGCCCTCAGCGGCGAACACTAGCGCGGTGGCCCGGCCCATGCCGCTGGCGGCGCCGGTGACGAGAACGGTCAAGCCTTTCACCGAGCGGCTGAGCTGTTTGAATTTGGACATCGTGTGACCAGTGGGATGGAGGGAACAGGTTGCAGGATTGACAAGGCTGGCATCGA
Source organism: Bradyrhizobium sp. LeoB3 (assembly GCF_055456055.1). Lineage (NCBI taxonomy): Bacteria > Pseudomonadati > Pseudomonadota > Alphaproteobacteria > Hyphomicrobiales > Nitrobacteraceae > Bradyrhizobium > Bradyrhizobium sp. LeoB3. The sequence goes on along the minus strand of NZ_JBVBEF010000131.1, from coordinate 1,283 downwards.
TCCGCAGACAGGTCAAACAAGCAAGAAGCAAGGGAGAAACGTGCGATGAACGAGCTCGATTTCAGCGGCAGGCAGGTTCTCGTGGTGGGCGGCTCCAGCGGCATCGGCAACGGCATCGCGCAAGCATTCCGCGCCAAGGGCGCGCGCGTGCATGTCTGCGGCACGCGCGCCAAGGCGAGCGACTATTCGGCAGAGGAAGGTTCGCATCTGGACGGGTTGGAGTACTCGCAGCTCGACGTCGGCGACGCTCGTGCGATCGAGCAATTCAAGCCGACCTTCGACCGGCTCGATGTGCTGGTGCTGGCGCAAGGCGCGGTGATCTACCGCCGCGGCGAGTTCGAGATGGAGGGCTTTCGCAAGGTCATGGAAGTCAACCTCATGAGCCTGATGGCGTGTGCGACCAAATTCCAGGCGATGCTGAGCGCGAGCAAGGGCTCGCTCATCATCGTCAGTTCGACCGCCGCCTATCATTCGACGATGGGAAATCCCGCCTACAACGCCTCGAAGACCGGCGCGGTCGGGTTAACGCGGACGCTTGCGGAGGCCTGGGCCGAGGATGGCATCCGCGTCAATGGCATCGCACCGGGCCTGGTCGATACCAAGATGACCAAGGTGACGACCGCGAACCCGAAGCGGCTCGAAGGCGCGCTGGAGCGGATTCCGCTGAGGCGGCTCGGCACGCCGCAGGACATGGCGGGTGCCGCGCTGTTCCTGGCCTCACCGCTCGCCGCCTACATCATCGGCCAGACCATCGTCGTCGACGGCGGGTTGATTTTGTAGGCACAGGAACCGCGGCTGGGCTCGCCGGTTACTTTCCCGGAAACGGAGAGGAGTGACCGCGATGGATACTGATCGGATCGCTGGTGCCACCAAGGAGTTTGCCGGCAAGGCGGAAGGCACCGTCGGTGAAATGGCCGGTGACAGCAAGACGGAAGCATCAGGCCGCGCGCGCGAAGCCGCCGGCACGGTGCAGAATCTCTACGGCCAGGCCAAAGATGCCGCGCGCGACGCCGCGGACACCGCCGTCAACTACGCCAGGGATGCTTACGAGAATCGCGGCGAGACCGTTCGAAGCGGCCAGCAGGCGCTGACCAAGACCGTGCAGGACAATCCGATCGGCGCCTTGCTGATTGCCGGCGGCCTCGGTTTGGCGCTCGGGCTATTGCTGTCGCGCCCGCCGCGCCGTCCGCCACCGCGCTGGCGCTATTAGAGCGTGATGTTTTTATACGGAAACATATCCTGAGTTTTTGAGATAGTTGGCGCACTCCTCGGGTGAGAAGAGA
>NZ_JBVBEF010000130.1:0-17436 GCF_055456055.1 Bradyrhizobium sp. LeoB3 | reverse complement strand
GAAGCACGGCCCAAGATTGGTCCACGAGCGACCTGATCAATTCGCTGCGACGATGCCGGCACACGGCAGCTGGGGCGCGTAGTTGCTCGTAGCTCAAACCCTAAAGCCCCAGCCAATCGATCACATGCGGCCAGATCTCTCGATGCGCACTCTGACCGACGAGCGCTCCAACTTGCTGCAGCGGAACACCGGTTTCCGCCTGATAGACAAGAACGGAGGGGGTGCTCAACGGTTGCAGTATGGGACCAGGAGGGCACCAAACGACTGGTATGATCAACTATCGCGGCGACGGGTCATTCAGTAAGCGGGTCCGAGCCGGCAAGAGGGCCGAGCACGTAAAGCTCGTTGCGGGCCAAGCAGTCTTTGCGAAAGCGCACGTCTATCCCATTTCGGAGCAGTTGGCGAGCGGGGTAAACTCATCGGGGCTCCCACGAATGGCGCGGAGGGGGGATGGCGAGCGCTTCCGAATCCGGCAAGCTGGCCGTGCAGCCTCGCAATAACGCACCAAGCACGAACTCCTCGGGTGCCGCGGTACGCTCGCCCCGATCGAGGAGCAGGCTCCCTGGCAGCGTGCTAATGGGCTCGGACGATGGTGCAATCAACGATCGATACTCGAAGTCTGGATCGTCAGACATCGCTTCGAAGATCGCCACCATACAGCCTTCGCGCTCCAGCGGCTGAAGCGTTGGAGAACGCTGTTCCAATCGCCAAACGCCTCTGGAAGATCACGCCAGCGAGCTCGCGTACGCACAATCCATAGAACGCCCTCCACGAACATCCGGTAGTCGCCTCCAGTCGATCCCTTTTGTCAGCCCGGCCGATAATCAGCGGCGCCATCCGATCCGACGGTGCGTCGCTCAAAACCATACGGTCGATCATACCCAAGACTGCCACCCCAAAAGCAGTCTTGAACTGATGTGCCGGCTTAAGGGAATCCCAGGAGGTCCACAGGACCTAGTAAGCGGCAAGCGGTGGTTCCGATTGCTCCAACTTCGCCAGCGCAAAAATCTCTCCTCTTGGTCATTAAGGCCTTTCTTCGGCGGACGACCGATGCTGCTGCGTGTGAGAGAATGCACGCTTCGGCCAATTTGGCCCACTCTAATTCTCTAAGCCCGTCAGCTTGTCGAAAGCTGATCCTAGTAGAGTGAGAACTAGAGAGCGACACTATCCGCTCAGGATTGCGAACCGGCCCCAACCGGAGGGGAACATGGACCCACTTAACAATATCAGCCCATTCGACCGAGATCTCGCTACGTACAACGCCACGGTGGCACAACAGCAACAGCAGCAAGCGGAATTTGAGCCGCACTTGGATGAAGTGCCGCAACGCGATGCCGCTCCCGTCGCAGGGGTTCCTGCTCCTCCAGGCTCCTATTATCCGTTGGAGCTCGGGCGCCATAGTGCCCGCGATCCTCATTCCGAAGGCGCCGTCGCCAGACGTCTTGGGGACGCCGCTGCGCAGGACAGCGCGTCGCGGGAAGCTTTGAGATGGTCGGAGGGGCTCACAACGCAAGGTCACGATCAGGGTCTGCTGCGGGGGATCATGGACGAAGCCAGCCCAGCATCGTCTCTCGATCCAACCGTGCGCGATCACCAAGCGCCGGATTTTGGAGAAGCCGTTCGTCAGTTGAACCGGCGCGACGGCTACCAGCCGGCTCCGGACGAGCTGACCGGGAGCGCGGCGAAGAGGCAGAGGACGCTAAGCCATCCGCAAGAGGATGCCATTGCGCGGCAGCTGAGCGAGGCCGGCAATTCAGCCGCGCGCGTGTTGATGGAAGACGCCGGCCCACCGTCGCCTCTCGGGCGAGCTGTCGGCTCGCCAGTGGTCCTTCCTGCGAAAGGTTACGATCCGGATCTGCTGTGGGCGAGGATGGAAGGCGCCGGCCCACCGTCGCCTCTCGGGCGAGCTGTCGGCTCGCCAGTGGTCCTTCCTGCGGAAGGTTACGATCCGGATCTGCTGTGGGCGAGGATGGAAGGCGCCGGCCCATCGTCGTCTCTCGGGCCAACCGCGCGCCATCCTCAGGCCCCGAATTTCGGAGAGGCCGTTCGTCCCTTGAACTTCGGCCACCAGCACGCGCCGGACGAGCTGATCACTGCGCGGGAGGGGAGCAGCCTCCCGCCGAGCCAAGACAGCCGACCGACCAGCTTCGTGATCAACACTGACCGTTACACGGCGCTGTTGGTGCCCGCGGGGCTGATGAGGCAGAGCGCCCCACTCAATCCGCCAGGCGCTGCCATTCGTCTCGGATCTCGACCGGAAAACGCTCCGCAGCCGAGCGCGCGGCCGGGGAATCGGACCTCGCCAGCGCCGCTTGGACACAGGATGGAGCAAGCCGCGCCCGCGTCCGCCAGGGCTGAGGCTATGCCCTCAGCGGTCGGCGAGACTTTTGATGCTTCATTGGCCGTTCCCGAGGACTTTTCCCACGGCACCCAACCCGCGCCGGACATGATGATCTCGAAGCTGGGCCGCTGGGGTCTCTTGCCGGACGCGACGGAGCCGGTAAAGCACTACGACATTCGCGGCGAGCGCTACACCGCCGTCTTGGGGCCGGGAGGACCCAACGACGTTCGGCTCATCCATCACCCTCGAGTTGGTAGTGATGCTGCGCCAGCGGTGCCGGCGAGGGCTCTGTCAGACATCTAGCGCGGTCGTCACTCTCTGGCTGATCTGCCGTCCACACCGCAGAAGCTGCGTGATGACGCTGACTATCGCAATTCCGAGCAATTGTATTGGCTTCTTTGGCGGCATCAGGTGCTTCAGCGGGTCCTGAGCGAGGGTCGAAGATCGCTTGCGGTATGGATGACCGATTGATTTGCTCCGGGTGATTAGTTCGCAATCGGAGAACTTCACCCTGAGCGTCGCCGTCCCGCCCCGGGCGCCTGTGGCCTCGCAGTGGTGCGAAACCTTTTCGATGAGCGGCTTCAGTTCCGCTGCCGGAGCATCGTACTCCGCTAGGTCCTCTGAGAAGGTGTTCTCCGCGCCGAGGGACTTGCGGATCCGGTTGGCACGCACGGGACGCTCGTCGATGCCGTGGGTATCCAACAGAGTAGCTATCGGCCTTGCCGAAGTTGGCGTTCATGAACTCGAGTGTCTGTTGCGCATGTCCATGCCCGGGAAAATCCCGAGGCGGTTCATCTTGGCGCTTGTCGCCGGCCCGATCTCATGGAATTTCCCGGCGGGGAGATCCTGAACGGAGGTCGGACCCATCTTTGGCGTGGTAAGGAACGATCATGCGGCTTGCGGTGGTGCGAGGCGAGCTTCGCCAGCAACTTGTTGTAGGATGTCGGCCGAGCGGTCAGGCAGTGTCCAAGTGCCAGCGTGAGGCTATGACTAAGCGATAACCCGAAATCGACTAAACGCGACTTTGCAAAGACAAAAGCCTTCGACGAGGTCTTCCCAACGATGCGCAAGGCGCCGCGGCTCAATAAGGCGCCGACGAATAAGCTCGGCTTAGCCCCGTTGTCTTGAATCATTTCAAGGCCGGCGGCCCTAACTGGCAGAGCAAAACTGACGAAGCATTTGTGAAGACTTGACGGAAGCCCGTGGATAGCTGAACGGACGCTCCAGACGAGCGGGGCGTCTCGCGGAGCTTTTTGTTGCATCAGGTCGGCATATGAAATCTTGGGTTCACAATCGGCTGAACATGCTTAACGAAAAAGGCGACCAGCGCTGCTGAATCTGCCAACAGCAGATTCCGGGACTCGCGTAATGCGAGCCCGGAACAACGTGGTAAGAGATTGCAAGAGCAAACAAAAACCCCGGCATTGCTGCCGGGGTTCTCGCGTTTCGTGGTTCACGTGACGGCGGCTGGATCAGAAGTCCATAACACCCATGCCGCCCATGCCGCCCCCAGGAGGCATTGCGGGGCCGGCGGCCGGCTTCTTCGGCAACTCGGCGACCATCGCCTCGGTGGTGATCAGGAGAGCCGCCACCGACGACGCGTTCTGGACTGCGGTGCGCATGACCTTGGTCGGGTCGATGATGCCCTTGGAGACAAGGTTGCTGTACTCGCCGGTCTGCGCATCGTGTCGTAAGAGTACTGATCCTTCTCCAGGACTTTGCCGACCACGACCGAGCCGTCTTCGCCCGCGTTGATCGCGATCTGACGGGCCGGCCAGGACAGCGCCTTGCGCACGATCTCGACGCCGGTCTTCTGGTCGTCGTTCTTGGTGCGCAGGCCCTTGAGCTGCTCGGTGGCACGGAGCAGGGCGACGCCGCCGCCCGGAACGATGCCTTCTTCCACCCCCGCACGGGTCGCGTGCATTGCGTCATCAACGCGATCCTTGCGCTCCTTCACCTTGATCTCGGTCGCGCCGCCTTAGCTGACTGCAGCTCTCGGCGTCGACGATCTACGTCAGTGATAAGCGCCGCATGTGTCCGCGCGGCTTCCTGGCCTTTTCGAGGCCGGCTGGAATGAACGGCCGTTCCAGCTGATCCGGCAGGAATTCTATCTGTGGGCGGGAGCGCGGTCTGTCATGTCGGTCCGAGCGCTTCGCTTCACCGGCTGTTGATGCCTGAGTAATTCTCCCCAGAAGTGCCGTTTAAAAAATCCCCAGTTGATCGTGTCGCCCATCCTCAGGGCGCGCCCTGAGGATGGGCGGCGAATCGATCACCCAATCCTGCTCTGCCCAGAACGAGGGAGCGGGTGCGGTGATCAAGCTTGGGGAAGTCATCATGATTCTTGATCTTCATCGGCAGGGACTGACGGTTTCAGCGATCGCCCGCGAACTCGGGATCGATCGAAAGACCGTTCGTAAATGCATCGCTCGTGGCTTAGAGCCGCCGGTCTATGGTCCACGTAAGCCGCGCCAGCGCCGCATCGATCCATTCGTTCCGTATTTGCGCGAACGGGTGATGGCTTATCCCGGCCTGACCGGCCGCCGGCTTTTGCGGGAGCTTCGCGAACGCGGTTATGAGGGCGGCTACACCGCCGTTACCGACCTGCTGCGCGAGATTCGTCCGGTCCCATTGCCAACGTTTGAAGTTCGCTTCGAGACGCCACCGGGCGACCAGGCGCAGGTCGACTTCGCTCAATTCCAGGTGCAGTTCACCGATGAGCCGGCGGTCACCCGCATCGTTTGGCTGTTCTCCTTTGTGCTCGGCTTCAGCCGGCTGATTTGGGCGCGTTTTGTCCTGCACCAGGACATGCAGACGGTTCTGCGCTGCCATATGGCGGCATTCGAGGCGATCGGTGGCATCCTCCATGAGATCCTTTACGACCGCATGAAGACTGCCGTCATCGGCGACGCCGGCGGCAGCATCGTCTACAACCGGGCGCTGGTCGACTTCGCCCGACACTATGGCTTCCAACCCAAGGCCTGCCGTCCGTATCGGGCTAAAACAAAGGGAAAGGTCGAGCGACCCTATCGCTATATCCGCGAGGACTTCTTCCTCGCCCGCTCGTTCCGCAATCTCGATGACCTGAACGCGCAATTGCGCCATTGGCTGGATACGGTGGCCAATCCGCGTCTACACGCCACGACCCAGCGTGTCGTCAACGACGCCTTCCCGAGGAGAAGGTGCATCTCAAAATGCTGCCGCTGGCACCCTTCCGCTCGGTCCTCAAGCTGGAACGGCGGGTCTCGCATGAAGGCATGGTGAGCGTCGGCGGCAATCTTTACAGCGTTCCCGACGCGACCTGGAAGCGGGTCGTCGAAGTGCATACGCTTGCCGATGAAGTTCGGATATTCGAAGACGGTGCCCTGGTCGCCGTGCACCCTGTGCTGGAGGGCCGACATCAGCGCCGGGTCGCCGCAGGGCATCGGAAAGTGCCGCGGATCACCGATCCCCATCGCGACACACCGATCTTGATCCTGCGCACCGCTGATGTGGTCGCCGCGCCCCCCCTCGACTTCTACCAGGCCGTCGGCCGGCGGCTGGCCTGCCAGGGAGACCAGCCATGAACGCGGCCATCGAGATCGTACCGTCTGTGCTCGACCGAATCCGCAAAACCCTGGTCGGCTTGAAGATGCCGAGAGCGTTGGAGGTCCTGGACCAAACCGTGCGTCAGCTCGAGCGCGGCGAAGCCAGTGCGCTGGAGGTCATCGACACCTTGTTCGCCGAGGAACTGACGCTGCGTGAGAACCGCCGCGTGAAGATGGCGCTGCGGATGGCCAAGCTCTCGACCATCAAGACGCTCGCAGGATTCGACTTCTCGTTCCAGCCGTCGCTCGACCGCAATCGCATTCTCGCGCTCGCCCAGCTCGACTTTGCCGACCGCCATGAGGTGATCCACTTCCTCGGCCCACCCGGAACGGGCAAGAGCCATCTCGCCACGGCGCTGGGCGTGGAGGCCGTGAAGGCCGGCCGCAGCGTCTATTTTTCAAGTCTTGCCGACATCATCGGCGCTCTGACCAAGGCCGAGCGGGAGGGGCAATTGTGCGAGCGGATTCGCTTGCTGTGCCGGACCTCGTTGCTGATTGTCGACGAAATCGGATACCTGCCCGTCATCCCCGGCGGCGGCAATTTGTTCTTCCAGCTCGTCAATGCTCGCTACGAGCGCGGCGCCATGATCCTCACCTCTAGTCGCGGCTTCGCCGAATGGGGTGAGTTTTTGGCGACCCCGTGGGGGGCACGTCCGCTCCAAGGCCCCGATCAACTCGCCAATCCGGCACAGTCGCCGCGCCGCCGCGGTCGACCACTCAAACATGGAGCCAACGATCACCACCCAACCGGCTGATCACCGAAATACCGCCCAGCTGGGGAATTTTACTTCGGCACATTTGGGGAATTTTGAAGCGGCATTGACAAGGATGGCAGGTTAGAGGAAATAGGGGCGCCCGCACCGATGCCAGAGGCAGAACTGCCGCCCGGCCTCTGCTCAGGACCATAACCCATGACCGCCATCGGCGAGACTGGCGTGCCGCCAAACGTCTGTTCGAGACGGTTGTAGACTGCCGAACGCGCATAGAAGCTGTCATTGACACGCCTGCCCTTCTCCGACGCATAGACGGACGGCGAAAGCTGACGCAGCGCAGATGTCACCACCGTACCGTCCGACCCGGAGAAGTCGAGTGCCGCGACGAGCGGGTGCAGCCCCACCGCAGCGTTGCCAGCTACGCGATCGAGCGCCGCGCCCACCTGGCGGCTGTTGGCATCGGCTCCATATTGCGAATAGGCATCAACTGCGCGGGAGAGTGTCAACGCGTAGGTGTTGTCGCCCTCGGCTGTAGTGCTTGCCATTAAGGTTGGCGATTGCAGCGATGTCGTCACGTTCGTGAACGAGCCTATGAGATTTGTTGCGTTCAGCCACCGATTGGAGGAGAGGCTAGAGCCGCTGCCATACCAGCCACGCTGCGGCATGATCGTGGAGCGTACCATCGAGCGTCGCATTCCCGTTCACCACGAGCCGGCTGAACGCACCAGCATCGTTTACGGCGACCTGCAAGCGACCGGTCGAGGTTTGCAGATACTCGCCATTCACCATTATGCTGTTGTCAAGACCGTCGATGAGCGGTGCGACAGCGCCGCTATTGGTGAAGCGGCCATCGCTATTGAGGAGATAACTGCCGTTGCCGGACATGATCGCGCCTTGCGCGACAGTTGCGTCGTACACTTGGTGATTGCCGGTCAACAACACGACGCCACCGGACAATTGCAGCGACAGGTTGTTGCGCCCAACGATATTTCCTTCATTGCGGGTTGCAAAGCTTGCGTCAGGCTGTCCGGTTGAGTGACCGTTCGCGTCAGGCGTCATGCCGACCGTTAATTTGGTCAGGCCAACCATTCTGGTCAAGCTGGGTGTAATCAGACAGAATGTCCCCTGACAATGTTGCGCCACGCATCACATTGATCTCGCCCACATAACCATTGTTCGACATGTACATCGCTGCGTGACTGCCAGCGAGGCGCCCGATCAGATCGAACGTGCTGACGAGCGGACCGTCGATTTCGTTCAGCATCGGGGCCGGGTTATTGCCAATCGTGCGAATATACGAGCCACGATAGTCATGGTCATTGCCCATCGCATTGTTGCCAAAGTCGAAACTTGCTGCGATGCCATGCTCGCCGAGAGCCTGCACGTCGCCACGCTGAGTAAACGTGTGATTCTTCCCATAGGTGAACATGACGCCGCGCCCATAGGCGCCGTCCGCATAGACGCGGGTCCCGGACGGGATTATGATCTGATTGTTTTCGCCATCGACGCGGATGCCGGCGCCCCCTGCTCCTTGCGAAAGCAGGTCGGCGCGCTGGACCACAGTGTTGCCGCTGCCATAGACGTGCAGTCCCAATCCGAGCCTGGCCGTGTTGTATGTATTGGGCAGATAGGCGGTACGGTTAGCATTACGAGCGAAGAAGGGATTGTCGTTTACCAGATTCTGACCGTTGCCGTAGATCGAGTAACCGAAGGAATTGCGCCGATCGATGCTGTGGCCCATGTCCTGCAACGCGGCGAGCTCCGCCTCCATGAGGGAGGTATAATTCCGGTATTGCTGGTGGCTCATCAGGCTGTTCTTAAGCTCGCTATGCGAGACGAAGGGCAAGTCGTGCCGACCATCCTCGGTCATCACTCGCACCGGGATACCTGGCATGGCACGGGCCAGTACTTTATTCACATGCCGGCCTGCGAAATAGCCCTGATCGCGGCTCAGGTCGAAAACGTCGTCAGCTTGCGGGTTCGCGCAGCCGGTACAATAGATTGCCTATCCAGGCTTCGCTTGTTTGCCATTGTCATCGTGCAAATGGTCGGTCCAGGCATTTATCGATTCAGGGAAATACGGTGATGTCGCCTCAGGAGAAAATGGCGAATCTTTGTACTGGCAATTCCCAACTGATGGGCCAACTCATGAATCATAACGGGTACAAGACCGATCTTCGGCGTCGTCGGTAATTGCGACGGGATGTAGGCATCGGATGAGAACCCCATCTCGCCGATCTCAACCATGCCATGCGCGCCGTAGTGCAGTTCGCCCGGATCTTGACGCGTGAGTGCCGCCTGCACCTTGGTGCCGCCGTCGGGACAGAGGCCCATGCGGTGTAACCGTTAATCCCGCCGATGTTGACGATGGCCGGCGACTGACCCGGCGTGACGTTGATGATTTCAGCCCAATGCTGGATCGCCGCAAGCGAATGATCTATTTCCCATTGCGGCAAATTCCGCAATGAAGGCCGCGCGTCGCCTGCTCGGCAACAAAAAGGGCCGTCGCCGGTGCCGAATATCCGTGCCCGTATGAAGGGCACGCCGTTCGAATCCGTGACATCGTAACTTTCAACGGCCCTACTGGGCGAACCCAGCAACGCATTAACCGCAAGCACGATGGTCGTAATTGTCTTCGTCTTCATACTACACATTCTATTCGAGGCATCGATTGCAAGCGTGCTTTGCCGTCCAACTTCGAGCGCGTGGGCACGTCAACGCGCGAGCGGAGCGGCCCGTGATTGGTTACACATTGGCCGCGCGACTTCGCGGCCATAACCCAAACGGCAGCGCTTCAAGATGAAAGGAACGCTGTTTGCTCCGGGTCCTTGATGAAATTCAAATCCGCTCACGAAAGGCGCGTCATCGCCGTCGCTGATGCCTTTTCAACTTCCTTAACCTCAAACTCTGGCGCATCACGCTTGGCATTTACGCCCCGCTGAGCCGAGGCGCGCCGCGCCCGGATATCACCGCCTGATGTCTGCGGCGCCGGGATGATGTCGGTCATTTTCATGGTCCATGAGCAATGCGAGCTCCTTATTTTCTCTGATCGCGCGGCGATTCTGTACTGTGCAGGAGACAATCCCGACACAGCGGCGGCTGCACGCAACTGCCAAGCAACGGAGCAAAAGCCACCAATCGCCTGACGCGTCCGCGCACGCAGCCGAGCTGAAGGCAGCATGCACGCGCGGTGGCCGTTGGGTGTGAAAGCAGGCACTACCACGTTCGGCGCCCTCCAATGTTGTCGCAAACTCGCCAATGCAAAGGAGCGCAATGAACGCGCGCGCCGAAAAATTGCAGCGCGTTCGTTACTCATCTTTGCTGGCGATTGCCGCAATCAGTTCAGGGCTTGAATGTGCCCGCAAAAGGCAGGCATGTTTATGCACTCATTATCATGAGCTTCGTCATGACATGCTTCAGGCCACATGTGAGCACTGGCGCGCGGGCCGGCCACGTCAAGATAGAGGGTGCGTGAGGCAAGTGGAATGCGACGTGCGCGACCTGGCTGGTCGAAAATGCTCGGCCAGCGATCGCGCTTAAGGCGGATCGAGGATGACCAGGCAATTTAACTCGGAAGAGGCTGGAGCCGGTCCTCGTTGCAGCAGACGACCGTTTGACCAGCCGCGCCGAGTTGGGCGCCACGATCGGCAATATTCTCGAATTCTACGACTTCGGGACCTATAGCTTTTTCGCGATCCAGATCGGTGAGGCGTTCTTCCCGACGAGCGACCCGTTCGCAGCCTCATGCTGTCGCTCGTGACGTTTGGCGCAGGTTTTGTAACCAGACCGATCGGGGCCATCGTGCTCGGCTCGTACTCGGATCGGGCGCCGGCCCGCGATGAGCGCCAGCTTTGCCACGATGAGCGCCGCGATCCTGGTGTTGGCTGTTACGCCCTCCTACGAGACAATAGGAATTGCTGCTCCCTTACTAACCATTTTCGCACGTTTGGTGCAGGGCTTCGCTCTCGGAGGTGAAGTCGGTCCGACTACCGCCTATTTGATAGAAGCGGCCCCGGCCGAGGCCCGCGGTCTTGCTGTCTCGTTTCAACCTGCCAGCCAACAGATAGCTGCGACCGCCGGAGCGTTGGTTGGAGAAATACTCTCCCTCACCATGACAACCGAGGCACTCAATGCGTACCGATGGCGGATCGCGCTTTTGCTCGGCGCCGGTACGCTGCCGTTCGGACTTTGGTTGCGGAGCGCCCTGTCGGAAACGCTGCACCGCCCCGAAGCCCCGGCTCTCCTCGTCCAGACTGTAAGATCGCCTGCCGCTCGCCGCATCATGAGCTTGGGATTCGTCATTTTGGCGAGCTGCACGATTATTACCTACGTCCCGCAATATCCACCTATGCGCTGAACACCCTGCAAGTTTCTGCGCCTCTCGCCTTTGCCACCACGCTCATCAGCAACACGGTAGGAAATGCTGCCGCCCTGCTGGGCGGTTGGCTCGCGGATCTGGCCGGACGCCGGCACATCATGATCTGGCCGCAGATCGCTGCGTTCCTGATGATCTATCCGGTGCTTTTGTGGATCACAGAGAGCCGCAGTGCCCTCGCACTTCTCGGAGGCCTCGGCGCGCTCACCCTGATCGGAGCGATTCCGAATAGCGCCTTCTATGTGAGTATGGCCGAAGGTTTGCCCAAGAACATTCGCGATGGCGCCTTCGCGACGATTTACGCTTTTGCGATCGCGATCTTCGGAGGCACAGCGCAAGTCGTCGTCACCTGGCTGATCCACGTTACCGGGAACGCGCTGGCGCCCGCCTGGTACATGCTTGTCGCCAGCGCGGCCGGGCTCTGTGCCATGCTGATGATGCCCGAGACCGCACCGCCCGCGACCTCGGAAAGGACCATGACCCCAGCTGCGACATCAACGCGATCAAGTTGACCCGTTAAAGAGACCGGCCTCAGCCAGTTCCGGTTGGCGATTCTCTCGTCACCCGCGATCACCCCGTCTCCGCAACCCCGACCAGCTCCGACGAAGTGATCGCTACCATCGTGCCACTGGAGACAAAGAATGGAAGCTTGGCAACACCTCGCAATTAAAGGGCCGGGGCGATTGTCCGGCCATCCGCATCAAAGGCTTACACCCTCTTTGCAAACCAAAACCTTGTCGGGGCCGCGGCATGACGGAGGCCCGGACATACTGCCGCCGCTGCCGCACCAAGCTTCCCCATCCGACCGAGAACCCGCGCTCGTCGTTCTGCTGTCGTGGTTGCTGGAGGATGTTCTACGCTGCGAGGTGTCTGGTCTGCGAAGGCTCGATGGCGCGCAACGCCGGCCACCAGCTCGTTTGCTCTCGACCGGCCTGCAAGATCGAGTTCCGTGCACTGAAGCGTCACGGTGTCCTTGGCCGCTTCTACGGACCAAAAACCGCTGTTGGGCACACCCCCAGCCCGAATGTCGTCAGCGCCTCCGCAAACACCGCAAAACAAGGCGTTTGCGAGCGCGTCGACAGCGACCGAGGGTGGCGCATCTGGGCTCCTCGCTGAGCCCGTCGGAAATCCGCCTCGCGACCATCGGGTACACGGCTGCGGTGAAGGCTAGTCGTGTCGCCAACAGACGCCTTCGGGATGAGCTGGAGCGGGCCGAGATCGAGGCCAACGGTCACTTCGAGGACGCCGCGTGGCGCGAAATGACGAGCTCCCACGGCGTCCGAGCGTTCGTCGCCAGCGACAGGCGGCGGTCGGAATCGTGAATTCTCCCTCGCGACGTTCTTTCCCTTGGTCGACGAGATTCCGCGATAACACGCCGCGCAATGCCGAATTCGGGCACATCGTGGCGCCACACCTTCGACCTGACCGAGCCGACGAAGGTGTCGCAATTGATGCGCGTTGCCCGCCGCTATGCGGACCGCAAAGACCTTGCGGCCAAGGTCGAACGTTAGGCGGTGCTGGTCGCGCTGTCGCGTAGCGCGCTGCAAGAAGCGGCACGTCGTGAGTTCGAGGCGAGGATTTTGGCCGGCGAGCGCGTGAGCGCGCAGGAGGTTGCCGCGAAAACAACACGGGGCCTGAAGCGGAATGGAAGACCGCCCAAGGCTCCGGCCGCGACATCCCCGGTAACCCCTTAAATTACGGTGTTTGCGGACGCCTGTTCGACAATCGGGCTAGGTGGGTAGCCCGCCAGCCTAACCACCAACTTTCAGGCAGCACCCGCCGACGGCACTGACACCTTGCGCGGGGGATCCCGCGAAGGGGCTGTTCGTGTGTGGCGAACGCCAGCCGACGACAGCGCGGCCTGGAGCTTCCGACATCAGGGGCGTCAACTGGCGTCCGCAAGCGCCTGTCACATGACCGACTCACATTTTTTGTACTCGCCGATGTGACCTGTCCCCAAAAACCGACGGCCCCGCTCACTCGGCGAAAGAGGCCCATCGGAGGCCAAGTTCCGCGGGGCCTGCCTCCGGACCACCGGCTGGGCAGGCTGGAGCCGGCATGGACAGATTTTGTCTTGCTGGAGTAGCGCCATGAGCCGCAAGTTAAAGCGTGTGTCGTGCTGCGAGGTGTGCTGGACGATGCTGTCCGGATGGTGCCCGAAGCAAAGCGGACGTCATCGTTGAAGGCATGCCTAGCCGAAAAAATACTGGCTCTGGCCGCCGGGGCCAATCGGACACCGCTGTCTTACCGCGGCTTGCCGTGCGGGCGGTGCTGGAATCCTGCTGTAACTGCTACGGGTGTGAAGGGCAGCAACCGACCCTTGCAGCGGGCTGCGACCATCGCGGGAAGGTGATCTAAATCAAAGCCAAAGTGAATTAGCCGCGCTACGTTGCTGATAGGCCGAGTGGCCCTTCGGGCCATTGAGAGCTACGAGATGCTATGGCTGATCATGCAGAAATCATCCGCGCGAGCCGAGCAATGTCGGCAGCAGTGCAAAGACGGCTGGTCCGATCGACAAACAGCGACTACTGCGGCGTTCCGATGAATGGCCGAGGCTCGCACAGCTACCGGTGCTCGCTTCAACCGAAGACGCCTGCAGGAGTGAGCCTGACGAAGGCGACATTCTCAGGCTCCAGCAGTTCACTGAGATGCCTTTGCTCATGTGCGACCTCTTTGCTGATCGAGCTTCAGCCCCCTGACCCCACGGTCGGCCGAGAGGGAGCACTGCCCCGGCGCGCCCAACGGTCGCGCCGGGGCACATGACCTGGAGCGGAATATGCCTCGAAATAACTCAGCCTATTACCGCGCCAAGGCCGAGGATTGCCGTGCGCAGGCGGAGCGAGCGAGCCGCCCGCTCGACAAGGAGTCGTGGCAACGCCTCGCCGATGAATGGCAAAAGCTCGCAGAACACGCCGAGAGACTCGAAAATCAATAAGTCTTCGACCGATGCCCCACTTGGAAACTTGCTTAGGAATCCTGCGCAGGTTGATCGCTAAGGCGATCTGAACCGCATCCCGTTGGCTGAGAGGGCCATTAACGAATACTGGGATGTCACCCTGCCGAGGGCCCGCAAGAGCGGCCTTCGGTTTGTTCAGCAACACATTCTGGCCCACGCCAATGCGGTAATGGGGGATCGCCGCTCCTTCGCCGAACGCGTACATCGAAACAAAGCTGGCGGAGTAAGGCCGCCTTGGTCGGGTATCCGCGGAGACGTGCCAGGTGTCATCGGCGATCTTGCGGAGGCGGTGCGTCCAGTCGAGACCACGCTGCATCATTTGGCTTCGCTTAGCCAGAGCCAAGCAAAAGTCCTGCCCAGCAAGCGGCAGAGTTATTCTTACGAAATTCTTCTTTGGGGAATTCCCTGATCGACCGGGAGGGGATTGTGCGCTGGAGCTTTACCGAAGTTCCCGAAGGCGGCCATCGCATCTTCGGGCGGCCGAGCCCCGAAGAGCTGATGTCGGCCGCCTCCCAAGTTGCAGCCTAACATGCTAGCGTGTTTTGGCGTGCAATCCCGCCATCTTGTCCTGGGCTGAGATGGTACGAGCCTGCCACACGACAAGAATGGCTTGTTCTCCGGCCAAAGCGCGATGTCACCGACTCATAAGGCAATACGCCCTCCGTGATTGTCGTGCCATACCCCAACTACATCCCGTGTCGAGCAACCTGCGTCGACCGGTGCTCCGCCTCGGCAAGCCAATAGGGTGGGTGGCCGCTAACTGCGGTGCTCAACAAGGACTTACAGAATGCAGGCGTTAGCTTGCCGCGATGGATCACGACGTTCTCGTGACCCGTCGCAGCTCGGGCGTTCTGCCAGTGCCGATTGTAGCCGCGCTGTTCATTCGACTTCACGTGGCAAGCGGCGAATTCGGCGTCATCCAGCGTCGCCAACTGCCAGGCATGTACCGGCCGTTTCGTATGAATGTGCACCCACATCGGACTGGGCATCGCACCATTGCGCCGTGCCTTACCCTGCAGCTTGATCTCGAACAGCGTCCCTGGCCCGCCCTTCAACGCGCGCGGTAGATCCGCAGGCGCCAACTCCTCAGCCGCCCGCAGCTCTTCAAGGTACTTCTGCGACGGAAAGGCGTAGGTCTTCATGCAATCGATCCTGATTTTGGCCTTTCGGTCCTGCAAAGTCTTTGCCAGCCCCTGTGCCTCGGACAACATCACCTTGAGCCGGTTTAATTTGTTGTGCACTTCGCTCACTTGCGCAGGCGTGAGTAGGCCGCGTCGACGAGGCTCCTCCAACGCGGCTACACAGGCCTGCATCTCGGCGGCCTGCTTCTGCAGGCGCTCGACGACGGTGTCCACGATGTGGTCGGCGTCCTCGGGTTTCATCTGGCGCGCTTGCGAGATGGCCCTTTGCTGACCGGGCAGATCGAATTGCAAAAGTTCGTCCAACCGCTTGAGTACTCGCGTCAGTGCCTCCTTCGACGGGGGAGCCTGCCACATCGCCAAGTGTCCGGTCGCCGACGATGACGCCCTCGCATGTGCCTCCTCCGCGCTCGCGAGTTTCTTCGTACCCAGATCGGAGAGCACGAGAACCTTGGCTGCTGGCGCCGTGCCAATGCCGGCGGTCGCGACCTGCGGCTCCGGCCGCCCAGCCGCCGAACTCCCGGCGCAAGCGGCGGGCGTGCGCTTGCCTTTCCCCTTCCTGCGCGCTGCAGTGCCTTCGGCCGCAACAGCCCTGCCGGTAGTGCTCGCCGGTGTCGAAGCTCCAGCCTCGGCCGGCGGTGCGATGTTGGCCGGCATCTTCGGCTGCACTGCCAGAAACCGCATGACCTCGTTCGCAGTGAGCCACGCGCCTTCCACGATCTGGTCCAACAGTTCCACTGGGAGGTGGGCACCTGTTCCAACGTCGCTTAGCTTGGCAACGATGTCGTCCTGCGACGCCGACGCAAATTCCGAAAGCCGCTCCATGACTCCTTCCAGAACGGCGCAGTGCTCTGCGTCGAGTGCCCGTCCTTTGCTGTATAGAACAGCGTCGGACGTCGAGACGAATGCCGGAAAAACATCCTCGATGAAGGTTCCGAGCAGACGCGCCCGCCCGTTCTCACCAATGAGGATCTTTCTCACGGCTGGTTCGAACTCGCTCGCCTGCTGCTCAATCATGAGCTGCGCGAGAGCGATCCGCGATTGCAGATGCATGCACTTCGTATTGAGTGCCCAGCCGGCGTGCAGCCGCAGTGCCGCCTCTTCGCCCTGCCGCATCCGGGGCGTTGTACTTGGTAGGTTGGCGGTGGCCGCGCAGACGGACTGCATCCGTTCCGAGCGCAATGCCTTCTTTCCCCACCACTCTATGCAGGCCAAGTACTGTTTCGCCACAGTGGAAACCGCTCGGCTGAGCTGGTCGGGCGAAGCGTTGGATTTGCGGAGCGCGTCGAGCACGGATGCCGCACCCTTCCTGCTCTTCTCCAAGGCGTAGATGGTCCGGGTGGCCAGCATGTTGCATTCTTCCGCCGCCTCGAGTGCCACGTCGCGGATTCGGCGAGCCTGATCGTCGGGCACAATGCTACGTGCCAAATCTGGGGGCAGACTCGCGTAGTACTCCAGAACTGTTGAGCCTGCCTTGACGACTTCATCGATCAGCTCTTGCAGCTGTGACGAGTCCTGGACTTGCTTGGCCGCATTACGACAAGCCTCAAATTCCTCAAGCAGGCTGTCCATTTTCCGCTTTGTTGCTTTGATCTCGTCGCCCCTCGAGGAAACGGGGACTGCCAGACGCGATGTTGGCGGGTGGCTGGCGAGTGGCGCCGTTGCACCTTGAGGCCCGGAGCGCATCCGCTCCAGGACGGAGTCGAAAGATTGGCTGCCTTCCCCAGGGGCGAGACTGGAATCCGAGGGCGCATTGCTTGATCCCCCCGCGCTGTCGGCTCCTGCAGTCCCAACGTGCGATTTGCCAGGTCGGCCAATGCCCGTCATATTCATCTCCGATACAGTCGAGAATGCGCAGCCTATCTAGATAGAGCACCTGGCTGACGATTGGCTGACGAAGGTCGTTCTCCCGGACGCACAAGAAAATCCGAATGACCATCGTT
Source organism: Bradyrhizobium sp. LeoB3 (assembly GCF_055456055.1). Lineage (NCBI taxonomy): Bacteria > Pseudomonadati > Pseudomonadota > Alphaproteobacteria > Hyphomicrobiales > Nitrobacteraceae > Bradyrhizobium > Bradyrhizobium sp. LeoB3. The sequence continues at coordinate 385 of NZ_JBVBEF010000130.1, read as the reverse complement.
CCAATTCCATGGAAGCTGCCCTGGTGAAGCTCATATGCAGCACGTTTGAGGACCGGGTTCGAGAGCCCGGCAGATTGCGAATCCATCTCATCGCGCAAAGCCGGGGCGGATAACGGAGGTCCCATGAGATTGCGAACTACCATTCATGGGAGCACCTGTACGCGCATCTTCGGACCTATACGAGATCCAGTGCCAAGGCTGCCGAAGGCGGTAACGAATTCCGGAGGCTGGATATGGCGTTCTGCAACGTTCTGGCCGGAAACTGATGCTTTCTCTTAAGGCCTTCTGTCGTCCTCCCTGAGGAGGCGCTAGGTCGTGTGGACTCTTGGGATTCTCAAATCAGATGGAACGTGATTCAAGGCTTTCTTTTAGGAGGAAGCCTTGG
>NZ_JBVBEF010000129.1:0-17871 GCF_055456055.1 Bradyrhizobium sp. LeoB3 | reverse complement strand
TCTCTTGGTGCACACATCGTGCACATGCTGCCCTCTAACTAATTGAAAAAGTTGAATTCTCGCTCCAATCCATCATGAGCAAGCTTGAGCTAGCTCCGGCAACCTAGGTCCAGCTGGATCCCCATCAACACCGGCGTCGCGCCGCATGAGGTGAACTTTGCAGCTCGGATCGTGTCGCCCGAGCTGTCGGGGGTTCGAGTCAGTGGTCCGCTACATCGCTAAACCCACTATTTCGGGGGCCCTGTTTTCTTACCGGAGGGCAGCTTAACTCGGTGCGCGGCCTCTTTATAGTCCGCCAAAAGCCGCCGTTCACGCGCGATCCATCGCCACTCAAAATGATCGCCGAGTAGGTTCAAATCTGGGCTGGCAACACCCCGATTCTTGCGATTGATCGAATCCCAAATTCCTGAGCTCGCTGTGTGAAGTGCCAGTGCTTGCGATTCCGCCTTTCGACCTGACGCGTGTGGCTGCCTAATCGACTACTAAAGGGGCAAGCGATGGCCCATATCGAGAAAATCAAACATTCGTCCACATGTCGGCTGCCAAGGGCGCGCCGAAAATGGTCGATGTGCGGCCAAATCTGCGCGCATGACCCCCAACCGTACGAACGGGCAAGCATGAGGACGTCAGCTCCCGAAGCTGGACCAACATGAGCCAGCCGGTCGGCCGTTGAGCCGAACGCCACAATTGCAGCCAGCTGGATCCGATTGGGACGATGGCGTCGGGCCTATCCCGTGAACATCCAGAGCCGCTCGCTGGACATGTAACCGGCCAGCAACAAGGCGCCGAGTGCAACGATCAACGCTGCGGCGCCGACCTCGATCGCTCTCATTGCGAGCATGCCGAATCCGGCCCGCGCGCTCGCAATGTGGCTTGCGAGCTGCCGCGCGCTGATGGCGGCTGTTGCGATCGCGGCCACCGTGACGGCCGTTCCCAATCCCATGATCAGCGTCGCGCCGACGCCGGTCCAGAACAGGTCCTGCGTCAGCGCGAAGATGAGCACGATGATCGCGCCGGAACATGGCCGCAGGCCGACCGCAACGACCACCGACAAGCCACGCTGCCAACCGCCCGCGCCGGCAAGCCCGGCCGGCTCCGGCCCGTGGGCGTGCCCCCAGGCCGATTCGTGATGATCAGCATGCTCGCAGTGAAAGCGGTGTACGTGACCGGTGCACCCATCAACTTGGCATTGACCGCCGCGCATGGCCATCACGCCGAGACGCCGGTTAGGCAACTGAAAGGTCTTGCCGCCTTGAGCTGCAGCGAAGGCCAGGACGGGTGTCTGGCGCCGCGTCGGTTCGCGGCAGGCCATGAGAAAGCCGCGGCCTTTGACGTACAGAAGCCGCAGGCCGATCAGGATGACCAGCACGTAGCTGACGAGCTCGACGAGATGCACAGTCAGGCCGATCGCCTTGGCAGTGGCGCCAAGAAGAACCGCCGCAATCGCCACGACAATGATGGCGACGACGGATTGAATGCCTGCTGACACAAAGGACAGAACAACACCACGGCGCCAGGTCTCTTGGTTGGCGACGAGATAGGAGGAGATCACAGCCTTGCCATGGCCCGGCCCGACGGCATGGAAAACGCCGTAGACAAACGAGATGCCGAACAGGCTCCACATCGCCGCTCCGTTCTGCTTGCTCGCTTTGATGACGCCGGACAGCGAACGGTAAAAGGCCGCCTGCTCGGCGAAGATCCAGCCGATGAAGCTTGAGCCCGGCGCAGCGGCGGCGGGATGAGGTGCGCCAAACGGCGCGCCCTGCGCCGATGCGACCTCGCTGGCACTGAGCGCGACGATCGCCGCTAGCAAAGCCAAGATCAGAACGCGCGACCGGGTCATGGGCACTTCACCAGGATCTTGTTGGCGAAGGTCTCGCCATAGGTGCTGGAGGGGTCGAGCGGGACGGCATCGAGCTGGCTAAGCCGCGCCTGTTCGGCCGGTGTCGGCTGGTGCGGCAAATCGTAGGTCACCAGGCATTGCGGCGCCCCGCTCAAGGACACCGGCTTGTCCTTGGCGAACTCGAAATCCACGAAGATGGAGGGATCGTAGATCTCGATTCGTATCGCCTTCGCTGGGGCCGCCGCCTTCAACGGCAGGGTGAAATGCAGCGTGAGAGCGGCATTCTTGTATTCGAGCCAGTAGTCGACAGGATCCGAAAACTTCAGCTTCTTGCCGTCGGTGCGCGCATACGTGAAATAAGCATACTCCTTAAGCGAATCGACGTTGGTCTGCGCCAGCGACGCCAGTTCTTCTCGCGTGTATTGGCCTTTCTTGGCGTGTGCGATGCCCTGAAGCGCATAGGCGGAAAACATGTCATCGAAGGTCCAGGCGTGGCGAATGCCCGTCATGGTGCCATCCGCCGCATAAAGCACTTCGCTGTGGAAGGTGACCCAGACGTGGGGATGCGCCTGCGCGCGGTGGACGGACAGCGCGAGCAGGAGCATCGCGCAGAAGGAGGGATAGAGCCGTCTTGTCATGACTGTGTTGCCCGGTGGGAAAGCCAGTGTGAACGCCCGCAAGCGGCGGGCGCGGCGATCTCGGATGCGCTCGCATGAAGCAGACGTCGCCGCCGAGCAGACGGCAGCGACCTGCGACCTGCGACCTGCGACCTGCGACCTGCGACCAAAGAGGAGCCCGACGGCTTCAGTTGTTGCAAGTATCGTCGCTAGGCCCTGCTACGCAGGACAGCGACTCGAGCGGTCAGCAGGCAGGCGGCGCGCGCGGCAAGAAGGCCGCGCGGCGCGGCTGAATTGCGATATCCGAACCGGGGTTGGGCGAGCGATCAAGGCTACTCCATTCGAGCAAAGGCAACTTTGCCGGCGCATACGGTATCGACGAATTCGCCAGCAGGAAGCTCGAGAAGCAGATCGTGCAATTTTCATCGTCATCGGCCAGGCGCGACGGATGCCACTCGGCGGCCTGCCGTTGCGGCCGGACTTGCCCGATGCTCGCGACATTGAGGCGAGCGCGCCCGGAGAACATGACATCATGCTTGTGGACGTGGGCGAAAGACAGCACGAGCTGGAGCGCGAGCGCCACGAGCGCAAGACAGGCTCCGCAGCGCTGCACGAAAACCCGTGCCGGCATGAATTTCGTCAACGCGTTATTTCCCCGTCTGACGCGACTATGGACCAAAGGAATATGGCGATCCATAGGCTATAATCGTCCTTGCCATTGACGAAGCAGCGTCGTGGCATTTCCGCCAAGCGCAGGAGCGCCATCGAAGCAAAGCGCCGCGGTACGTACGACGTCGATGTGCAAGGGCAGTTGAGCATGATTATCGAGCGCACAATCGAGTATCCGTGGGAAGGCCGGGCGCTCTCGATCGGAATGGCCAGTGCGGGAAACGGTCCGGACGTGATCCTGCTGCCTGCGCTCAGCTCGATTTCGACGCGCGCCGAGATGTATCCGCTGCTCGAGCGACTGGCATCCGACTGTCGTGCGACGACCGTCGACTGGCCCGGATTCGGCGATCTGCCGCGCCCGCGCGCCTACTGGTCGCCCGAGATGCTTTCGACATTCCTGGACTGGTTCTTGGGCCAGATGTCGCCGGCGTCACGCATGATTGTCGCCGCCGGACATGCGGCGACCTATGCGCTTCATCATGCGGCGCGCCACCGCGACGCGGTCGACCGCCTCGTGCTGCTCGCGCCGACCTGGCGAGGGCCCCTCCCCACGATGATGGGCCATCGCCCCTGGTTCGCCCGCGTGCGAGCGGCGATCGATTGGCCGCTGATCGGCCAGTTGTTCTACCGGATCAATGTCAGCCGTTTTGTGGTGACGAGAATGGCGCGCGAGCACGTCTATAGCGAGGCGGACTGGCTCTCCGGCGACCGGCTCGCCGCCAAGCTTGCGGTAACGCAGGCAAAGGGAGCGCGCCACGGTTCGGTGCGGTTTGTGACCGGATACCTCGATCGGGTCGCAAGTCGCGAGGACTTTTGTGGCCTGGTGCGGAAGGCGGATAAACCGACACTGGTGGTCTATGGGCACGAGACCCCTGCACGCTCGCGCAGCGAAATCGAAGCGCTGGCGGCCTTGCCGCATGTTCGGCTGGTGCGGCTGGAGAAGGGCAAGCTGTCTCTCCATGAGGAATTCCCGGATGCGGTCATGTCCGTCATCCGCCCGTTTCTTTTCGATGGAGCGGGCCCGTCCCGCCCGTTTGCCTCCCTTCCGTAGCGCGATCGTCCTGCCGCTCGCCGGCCGCATCGACCGGCGGGAATATGCTGTCCTAGATCGCGCGGGCCTCCCGGATCAGACGCGCCCGCTCGAGGTCGGATTTCGAAACAAATCCTACGATCTCTCCCATCTGCCCTCCCCTCAGGCGCAGCAAGCCTCAAAATCGTGCTTGAGCACATCCGTGGGCAGATCGCGTCCGATGAAGACGAGCCGGGTCTGGCGGGCCTCGTCATGCTTCCACGCGCGCTGGCTGCCACCCTCGATCAGCATGTGGACGCCCTGAACGACAAATCGCCGGTCGTCGTTCGCCAACGCAATGATCCCCTTCATGCGCAGGATGTCGGTAGCGTAGCGTTGGGCGACATCATTGATCCACGGGATGAATGTCTCTGGATTCATCGGGCGGTCGGCGACCAGCGACAGGCTGGCAACACTGTCATCATGCTCATGATCGTGCTCCTCAGTGAGGAAGCCCGGCTCGACCTCGAGAATACGGTCAAGATTGAAGGCGTCCCGCCCCAGCACCTGGTCGAGAGCGAGGCTGCAGCGCTCGGTCCGATGGATCACCGCGTAAGGATTGATTTTGCGGATGCGACGCTCGAGCGTCGCGAGACCCTTCTCGTCGACAAGATCGACTTTGTTGACGAGAACGACATCGGCGAACGCCAATTGCTCCTGCGCTTCAGGAGTTCGATCGATCTGGTTAGCAGGTGCTTGGCGTCCGCGACTGTGACGATGGCATCAAGCTTGGTCTTGCGGCCGACGTCTTCGTCGACAAAGAAGGTCTGTGCCACTGGCGCGGGATCCGCGAGACCCGTGGTCTCGACCACAATACCGTCGAAGCCGCGGCTGCGGCGCATCAGCCCCGCGATGATGCGAATGAGGTCGCCGCGAACCGTGCAGCAGATGCAGCCATTGTTCATCTCGAAAATCTCCTCGTCTGCGTTGACGATGAGATCGTTGTCGATGCCGATCTCTCCGAATTCGTTCACGATCACCGCAAACCGCTTGCCATGGGTCTCGGAGAGAATGCGGTTCAACAGCGTGGTCTTCCCGGAGCCGAGATAGCCGGTGAGAACCGTGACGGGAATCCGGGGTGCAGCATCGGCCATGGTGTCGTGTCCTCCTCGCGTTTCGTGGGCGGCAGCGCTTTTCGTCATATCGTCGGGATCGCTCATCTGCGCATGTGGGCTTCGGGCCGGGATCGCGCAGAAAGATGCCTCAGGAACTTGATGCGGAATGCCCCCAGTTTGTTGCGACCCGAATTGTAATGTTATTACGTTACATTGGATCGGAAGAAGACGCAAGGGACCGATCAATCAAGCAATTCGGAGAGGCCCTCTTGTTCCGGCTGTGTCGCGACACCCCTGTACATGCCGACGCTCGACGGCAGTTTGATTTCTATTTGGCCCGGCGTTCGCCACACCACATCTCCGCATCGTGGCAGAAGGCCTGTTTTCAAGGCTTTCGGCTGCTGATTTTGATCGGCCTTGCGGTAGCCTCGGCGATCTTGCCGGCTTCTGCGCAACAAGACGCAACGAAGCTACAGGTCGTGGCGACATTTTCGATCCTCGCTGATTTCGCCAGGAACGTTGGCGGCGATCGGGTCGAGGTCACGACGCTGGTCGGTCCCAATGGTGACGTCCACGTCTACACACCGACGACCGCCGATGCGGAGGCGATCAGGAACGCCCGACTTGTGATAGTCAATGGGCTCGGCCTGGAGGGCTGGCTGCCGCGGCTCGTCCAATCATCCGGCGGCAACGCGCCCATCGTCGTCGCGACCCACCGCATCGTGCCGCGCAAGGTTGCTGCCGGCGAAATACTGAGTCGTGATCGTGGTTTGGGGTCGGTCGACCCGCACGCCTGGCAATCCGTTGCGAACGCAGAGATCTACGTCGCCAATATCCGCGACGCCATGGTGGCCGCCGATCCCGCCAACGCCGCGACGTACAGAGACAATGCATCGGCCTATCTGGCCAAGCTGGAAACGCTCGACCGCGATGTACGCGAGGCGCTCGCGTCGCTTCCCGTCGAGCGGCGCAAGGTGATTTCAACCCACGATGCTTTTGGTTATTTCGCCGCCGCCTACGACATCACATTCGTGGCGCCCCAGGGCGTTTCGACCGAAACCGAGCCGAGCGCCCGGGATGTTGCAGCCATCATCGCGCAGGTCAAGAAAGAAAAAACTCCAGCAGTCTTCCTGGAAAACATCAGCGACCCCAGACTGATGCGCCAGATTGGCTCCGAGACCGGGGCAGCGATCGGCGGAACGCTTTATTCCGATAGCTTGACAGCGAAAGATGGCGAGGCTCCGAGCTACATCGAGATGCTCAGGCACAATATCAGAACGATTGCGAGCGCCCTTATGGAGTAACCGCTTGTCCGGCCGCCAGGCCCGGCGCTAGCGGCTGCATGCGCTGCGACACTTGAATGTGCGGGCAAAAACGCTTCGAAACAGGAGAATTGATCCGGTGCGGTTAAGATCCATCCTTCTGATGTTCAGCCTCTTCATCGTCGTCATCGCCTTAGTGGCGTCGTCGCGGTCTTTTGCCGCGCAGCAATCATCGGACATTCCGGCTTGGCTGAGGGCTCATGTCGGCGAAGGCGAAGGTCAAATCGCACAAGTGGTCCTGCAGAGGGCGCGCGCGCTTCATCAGCAAAAAAGTGAGCGAAGGCGCGGTCAAAAATCCCTGCTACTTCGCCATGGACGCTACGCGTCCCAATGATCTGGGCGATGGCAAATTGGGGGACAGGTTCTACGTCCTCTGCGAATCCGATCGATCGTTTCGCGCGATTTCGGCCGGTCACGGCGGCGGTCGCGATTTGAAAGGCGTCGCGGATTTCGCGAACGGAAGACGCTGCGCGAAGAACTTCGGCAATGCGATGGACTCAACTCTGACAACTGGCGGGGCCTATGTAACCGGCGAGACGAAGACGTCTTTCAAAGGCTACTACCGTGTTTCGGCGAAACAAGACGCGGTTCTAGTGCGCTCGTTCGTTCAGTTTGATGGCGAGGGCGAGACCGCAAATGCCCGAGAGCGCGAGATCGGCGGGCATCCGGCCGAGTTGTTGAGGAACGTCTGTCTTCGAAAAGATCCGCGCAGTCCGTACGCAAACCGCGACGGTTACGTTCCGTTTGGAACGCTGGTTGATTACGCCGGCGGCCGCAGCAACGGCTGCACCAGTTGGGCGCCATCGGACGCAGCGCAAATCATCGCGATGGTGAAGGACAATCCGACAACGCTTTACATCTATCCTGAGGCCGCCGACGTCAACGCCGTCGCGCGAGCAATGGCGGCTGGCCGGTCGCTGTCTGGCGTGGGACTATATTGGAACGCTTCCTGTTTGAACGAAATCCTCGCTCCGACATTTTGGCCAAAGGAAACCCTCGAGCCTATCCTGGCTCAATACAAGAAGGATCATCCGCCACCGGCGCAACAGCCAACGCCTATTTGCAAGGGATCGTAAACTTTGTTTATCGCGGTTGGTATCGTCCCCGAGACACCTCAACAACCGGTTCTGGCTATTTCTTCAAAACCGGATTCGCGCCTCGTCTGGTTTGGGGGACGTACGCAAACTTAGCGGGGCTTAGGGAGAGAAATCCGCGAGCGCCCTTCCCGCCGATTATCTGGCGAACGCAATCGCACGAGATCGTGCTCCAGCGTGAAAAAGCGTAGTTTTGGTGCCCAGGGAGGGAATCATACGCAATCACCGACATGAGGAACCGCTTTTTGTCCTCATGATGGTGGTGTGAGCGCTTGGCACAGTGGCGGAGGTTCGCCACATCGCGAAACCCACAATCGCGGGAGCCCACTTTGTTGGTGGCTGGCGGCCTAGCTCGCTGCGAAGCATCCTTGCGGCCTGCCGGAACCCGCTGCTTAGGTTCAAATCCTGGACGTGCCACACGTTCGAATCGCGTCGAGTGCGCAACTCTACGCCAGAGCACGCTACGGTCGCCGCCGTAGCACTCCATTCGCTCGCCAATCCGCGCCAAGTGCTCCACCCCAAACGCGGCAGGTTGCTTGCCGCAACTTGCGCATAGTTGAGAATATACTGAGGCAAGATCTGGAACCAGCGAGTGACAATTGGTTCCGCACCGGGAATGGAGCTATCTTTTGCGGGACTTATTAGCCTCTGCACAGCAACGCGCATTTTGGTTGACGAATGAAATCGACCCGGGAACGCCCGTATTCAATCTGTTGAGAGTGCTGCGGCTCAGAGGGATGGTTCACAACCATCTCCTCGCGCGTGCATTTGACGACCTTATCGCGCGGCACGAAGTCCTGCGGACGGGGCTTGTCGAGCGAAACGGGATGGTTCTGCAGCAGGTGCATGACAAGATCTCGTTCGCCGTCGACGAGCAGGACTTCAGCTCACTGTCGGAATCTGAACGTCGTATGCAGGTGGACGCACTTGCGGCGCGAATGTGTCAGACTGCCTTTGATCTCGCCGTTCCGCCGCACTTGCGGGTTGCGCTTGCGCGGCTGTCGGAAGAAGAGCACCTGCTCGTCATCGTATTTCATCACGTCATCATCGACGGGTCGTCAATGGGGACCTTCTTCGATGAACTCGCCAGTCTCTACGAGGCGAAACTAAGCGACGAGCCGGTATCCTTGCCGGAGCTCGCGGTTCAATACAGCGATTTCGCCGAACGGCAGGAACGGCTGTACGCGCGAGCAGCATTCGAGCAAGACGTCGCGTTCTGGCGGAAAGCGCTTGCTGGCGCGCCACCTGTCCTTGCATTGCCGACTGTTCGCCCGCGTTCCGCCCAACGGGGCCACTGCGGCAAGCGTCTCGGGTTCGACATAGATGAACGTCTCATCGAAGCGCTGCGAGCGTTGTGCTCCCGCCACGGTGCCACTCTCTTCATGGGCCTTCTATCGGCATTCCAAATTCTGCTGCAACGCTGGGCCGATACAGACGACGTCGTGGTCGGTACGCCAGTGTCCGGAAGTCGCGACGAAGATCTCGCGCAACTCATCGGTTGCTTTGTGAATACATTGGCGCTGCGCGGGGATTTGTCAGGCGATCCCACCTTTGCTGCAATGCTGGCCCGCAATCGGTCGGTCTTGCTCGACGCGTTTGAGCACCAGCACGTTCCGTTCGAGCGGGTCGTGGCTGATATGGGTGGTCCGCGGACACGGGACCATTCCCCGATCTTTCAGGTCATGTTCGTGCTGCAGAACTTTCGACATCAAGCGCCGAAGCTGGCCGGCCTCCAGATTCAGGACGTGGACGTCGACCCTGGTGTGGCCAAACTGGATCTCTCGCTCGAGATCATCGAGAGTGACGGACTCGCTTGCTCATTCGAATATGACAGCGAACTCTTCGACCCGTCGATGATAGCGCGAATGGCCGATCAATTCCGGCGTATCCTGGAGGCGGTCGTCGACAAACCCGAGCGAGCTATCAGTGGCATCAACTTGCTTGACAAGGACGACTGGCAACGTGCCGTGTTCGAGTGGAATTCCACGGCACGCCAATACCTGCAACATACTCCGGCAGAAGCCTTTGCCGCGATTTCGGCCAAGCTGCCGGGCGACGTCGCGCTCATTTCTGACGATCAGCGGATCAGCTTTTGCGAGCTTGCTCGGCGTGCTGGTCAGGTCGCAACGGCGCTGCGTGGCCATACCGCCGAGCCGGTCGGCATCTTCCTGCCCCGCTCGGTCGATGCCTTCGCGGCCGTACTGGGCTGCCTAATCGCCGGTATACCGTGGGTTCCTCTCGATCCGGCGCAACCGGATAAGCGGCTCGCACAACTCGTCGGACTGGCCGGCTGCCGTACCGTGCTCACCCTTCGCGCCTTGTCCAACCGCCTGCCCGCCGGGCTTTCAGCAGTCGTGATGGATCGGGATGCGCCGCTTTGGAGCAAGCCGGTCGAGATGGTGGGTACAGGAGCGGGCATCGATCTCGCCTATGTCCTCTTCACGTCCGGCTCGACCGGGGTGCCAAAGGGCGTCATGGGCACGACCAGAGCCTTGATGAACCGCATCGACTGGATGCATGAGGCTTATCCGTTCGCCCGCGGCGAGGTGGCCTGTTGCAAGACGTCGATCGGCTTCGTTGACGCCATCTGGGAAATGCTTGGACCGCTGCTGGCAGGCGTGCCGACGGTGATCATTCCGGATGAGATCGTCCTTGATCCGGAAAAATTCATCGCGCTGCTCGGACAGCATTGCGTCACCAGGATTGTGCTCGTGCCGACGTTGCTGCGCGTGCTGCTCGACCACGCGCCCGACCTGGGAAGGCGTCTGCCGGCTCTCAAGATGTGGTCGGTGAGCGGCGAAGTTCTCACGCCGGATCTCGTGAGACGTTTCAAGCTGGCCTGCCCCGGCCGAAAGCTCATCAATCTCTACGGATCTTCCGAGGTCGCAGCCGACATTCTTGTCCACGAGGTTCAGGACGCAGACGCCGACGGACCCGTGCCGATTGGCAAACCCATTGCCAATACGCAGGTCTACGTTCTCGACCGCGTGGGCCAGCCTACCCCGGTGGGCATGCCCGGCGTGATCCACGCGGGCGGCGCTTGCCTGGCACTTGGCTATTGGGGCAAACCCGATCTGACTGCCGAGCGCTTCAGAGTCAATCCGATTGCGGGCGCGCCTTCGCCGATACTGTTCAATACTGGCGACCGTGGAGTGTGCCGGGCGGATGGCACGATCCTTTATCTCGGCCGCAACGACAACCAGGTGAAGCTGCGGGGTGTCAGGCTGGAACTCGACGAGGTCCTTGGGGCGCTCCGCAGCCACGCCACGGTGAAGGACGCCGCAGCGATGATCGTGGGCGATGCTGACCAACAACGACTGGTCGCATTCGTTGTCGGACACCAGGAACAGAAGGCGCCCGTTCCGAGCGAATTGCGTGCATCGCTTCAGGAGCGTTTGCCGTCGGCAGCGGTCCCCGCCAAACTGTTCGTGGTTGATGCGCTTCCGCTCTTGCCGAGCGGCAAGGTCGATCAGATGGCTCTCAAATCGCTTGCTGATGCGCCCACACGCCAGGAGGCTGCACCCGGCACGATGCCGGTGAATGCCGACGTGGCAGGCATCTGGCGAACCGTACTGCGTGAGGACGACATTCAAGCAACCGACGATTTCTTTGACCTCGGCGGCAATTCACTGCTTGCCATGCAAGTCATCGTGCGTGTGCGGCGCCGGTTCGGCATCGACATCCCAATCCGGGCGCTGTTCGACAACCCAACGCTGGCAGGTTTTTCCAACGCCGTAAAAGACGCCCCGCCGGCCGACGACCAGGAATTGACGGAGATCAGGCCTCGGGCGCGCTCAAGGACGGCATTAAGTGACTTGCGAAATCGCCTTGCCAAGCTGCCGCCGGAAGAACTGGATGCACTTATACGAAGCGTCAAGCAGGGCATGAACTGAGGGGATTCAGTTCTCGTCCCGCTCCAGCTTGGCACTGTGCGTCATATAGAAATCGCCTTGCACGATAAGACCCGGATCGACGCGAAATGGCGCGGCGCGTATGCGCCTGGCCAGAACACGCCCCGAGCCAGTCGTGACTGCGAGATCGACCGTATACAGTCCCCGCTGAATAGCGAGGATTGGACAATCGAAAACGACATGTCCCCGTCCTGCAGCGAGTGTGGCAGAGGTCGACACAAGCTCGGTGCAGATATAGCCGCTGGGCCAGATGAAGCTGACGGTGAACACGACGTCGTCAATGGACACTTCGGCCTCGTAGCTGACGCGGACGGTCAGAGGAGCTCCTGTCCTGGGACGAGCACCGTCACGACCGACGAAGCTGACGCCGTGCAGGGCGATGCCACCCCCATCAAAATTCAAATTTGAACTCGGAAGGCCCTTGGCTGCGCTGATTTGATATTTTTCGATCATGTCGCGCGGGCTGCCTTCGCCTGCCATTTCACCTGACGTCAGCAGGAGGACTCTGTCGCAGAGCCGCTCCACCGCCGCGAGATCATGCGAAACAAGCAGGATCGTGCGCCCCGAGCGCCGGATCTCTTCGATCCGATCCATGCAACGGGCCTGGAAAGACAGATCGCCAACGGCCAACACTTCGTCGAGCAGCAGGATATCCGCATCAAGCTGAGAGGCTACCGCGAAGCCCAGCCTCACGAACATCCCCGATGAATAGGTCTTGACTGGGGCATCGATAAAGTCGGCCAGTCCCGAGAATTCCACTATGCGGTCGAAGCGCTTTTGTACCTCAGCCGCTGGAACTCCAAAGATCGCTGCGTTCAGGAAGACGTTGTCACGGCCGCTCAGTTCAGGGTGGAAGCCCGCTCCAACTTCCACGAGTGACATGAGACGGCCAGCGATGGTGATATCCCCGCGGTCGGGCGACGTGATGCGGGCGAGCAGTTTGATCAAAGTCGTCTTGCCAGAACCGTTCGCTCCGACAACACCCAGTGCTTCGCCGCGCTGAACATCGAAGCTGACCTCTTTCAGGGCCCAAATGCGCTTTGTCCGCCTGAACCTGAACAGGCTACGTCCGCCGTCGCGATGAACGCGATAGGACTTTGACACGTTGCGTACTGCGATATCGACAGCTGCCATGGCTAAATTTCGTCGACCATGTCCGGTTCGGCAGTCTTGAACATGAAATATGCGATGCCGAACAGGATCAGTCCAACGACGGCAGCGTAAACGAGTTGCTCAGCACTGATGATTTGCTTGCCGACCAGTGCGCCGCGGAATGCCTCGACCAGCAACGCCAGAGGATTGAGCTCATAGACCGCCCTCCACTGCGCGGGAACGGCATTCAAGGGATACAACACGGGTGTCGTAAACAGGACACCTTGCAGCAGCAGAGGCAATCCGATCGCGATGTCACGAAATCCGATCTGCGCGATTGAGAGCGCCAATGAAAAGGCAGCCGCGTAGATGATCAGGATCAGGCAAATGGGCGCCAGCTCGATTACAGTCGCCGGAATGCCATGTCCGCTGCAGGCGAGAGCCACCATCGTCAGCGCGGTCGCGATGGCAAGGTCGGCGAGTGCGGCAAACACGTAGGAAAGCGGCACGATCTCGCGGGGGAAATACACCTTCGCAATAAGCGACCTGCTGCTCAGCACACCCGCAGCAGCCGTATTCAGCGACGTTGCGAAGAATGTCCACGGCGAGAGGCTGGCGAGAATGAAGAGCGGATAAGGGATATCCGAGGTCGAACGGCCGCCGACGGCGGAACCGACCACCGTCAGAAATGCCAGGAATGCGAGCGGCTGCAGGACCGCCCAGGCCCAGCCTAGCCAACTGTTTTGATAACGTACCCGCAGACGGTTGACCGTCATGAATCCCAGCAGCTCACGATAGGCCACAAGCTCACGAAGCCCGCCGGGTACACGACTTGAGGCCGGCACCGTGCTCCGGATGAAGGTGACGGTCCGTTCAGACAATGCGACGATTCCCTGAGGCTGTTGGAACAGGGGCCACGACCTCGTCCAAAGCGGCGCGGACGATGGCAGCGCTCTGCGGATATTCCATCCAATTGTCATGGCCACCGGGCACCTTGTGGATCACGACCCGGCCAGTGACCCGGCGGTCCCAGCCCGAGGCGACGTCAGCCATGCCAAGGGTTGGCGCGGCCTTGAAGAGGTGAACATCGCCGTCGAACAGACACCCAGGGTGGTACGCGCGCACACTAGGCCAGATTCCTCCCCAAATACGCAGATGCCATTCATATGCAGACGCATCCGAAGTCAGCATTCGGCGGATAAAAACATCTAGCCATCGTTTGGCGATTCGGATGGGGCGCAGGAAGGCCGGCTTCGACTCGAAGAAGCCGCGAACGGGCGTGTCAAGCTGCCCAAGCAGTGCAATCTTTTCACCTGCCTGCTGAAGCTGGAGAGCTATCTCAAGAGCTACGACGCCGCCCTCGCAACCGCCTGCCAGCAGATAGGGTCCTTCTGGTTGAATGGCCTTCATCCTTGATCGGAATTCGGTGGCGATGGCTTCGACGCTGTCGATCATGGGCTGCTCAGCAAGCAGCCGCTGCTCCTGAAGATTGTAAACGTCCAGCTTGTACACCGTTGGCCCCGGCCCGAGTGCCTTTGCCAGCTGGATGCTATTGCGCTGCGCGCTGCAGATGAACAGCAACCGCCCGTCGCTTCCTCCGACAATCTTGGTGACTGCATGGTCCGGTCCGCTGTGAGTACTGCTTTCCGCCAAGCCGTTCACCAATCCGGCCACCGTGGGATCCTCAAAGAACAACGCCACCGGCAGCTTTCGGTCCAGGCGTCGCGACAGCGCGGACATCAGCCGCACGGCCATGAGCGAATCACCCCCGGCGTCGAAGAAGTCCTCGCGCATGTGGTTTGGCGGCGAGCCAAGGAGGTGCTCCCATAGCTCAGCAACAAGTTTCTCCAGGGCTTCACGACGCTCTGGGGACTCTGAAGCGTTGCGAACGAGACGGAGGGCTGGGTTGGCGCCGACTGCGGTAGGCATGGGGTCGCGAGACAAACCGGCGGCATCGTTTGCAATCCGCGCCGGAAAGGCCTCAAGCGTCGTGATGTCTCCATGGGCAATCTGGAGGAGCACGGTTCGCAGTGCGTCCGACAGGCGGGAGACGGTACGAAGAGGCACCTTGTCCGGCCGGCTGTCAAAGCCGATCCACAAGAGGCCGTCCGGCGTTTCGGAAGCGGTCACAAAGAGGTCGGCTGTTGGAGCGGGCGATGGCAGCCAGGTTGGCCGGCACGGTAGGCGTCCAAAGCGCCGGAGCGGTGTGGGCACGGCTACCGAAGAGAACATCACCTGGCTGAGCGGGGCCGCATCTGCCGAGCGCGACGGGTTGGTGGCGCGCACCAGCGCATCCCAAGGCACGTTTTCATATTCGAGAGTATCCACAAGCTGACGCCCGACCTCGGCCACAAGTTCGGCCACGGTCTGGGCGGCACGAGCGCTGGCCTTCAGCGCGATAACGTTGGCAAACGGACCAATGACGCCTTCCGCTCCATCGCTGCCACGGCCGGCCACGGGCACGGCGATGACGAAATCCGGCCCGTTCGCGTAGGGAGCAAGCACTGTCTGGAGCGCGGCGAGCAGCACCGTAAACAGAGTGACGCCGGTTTGTTGCGCGACCTCCTTGAGGCGACCTAGTGTTGCAGCGTCGACAGGCAGGACGTCATTTGCGCCAACCTGTCCCGAACGAACGGCTCGGCCGGCGCCAAAGTCCAACTGCGCCATTGTCGGGCCGAGTTTCTCCGCATAACGGTGCAGGCGAACGCGAAATGTGCGAGTGGCCAGCCAGCCTGCCTCGGCAATTGCGAAGTCGGCGTATTGCCAAGGCAGCGGCGCAAGTGCAGGAAGGCTGCGAGCACAAAATGATGTGTAGGCCTCGGCCATCTCACGAACGAACAGGCCAAGCGAGAGGTTGTCGGCGATGATATGGTGCAGGACGAACACCAGAACATGCACGGCCGGCGCGCGCCTGACGATAACCAGACGAACCAGGGGACCCCGGCTGAGGTCAAACGGGGCGGCAACCTGCTCGTGAAGGATCGTCCTCAGGTCAGGGGTGGGACCGGACGGTGCATCGACGAGCACGACCATAGGGCGAGGGTCGCCGACAACTTGGCGTAGCGTCCCGCCATCGTCCACGAATAGCGTCCTGAGAGCCTCGTGTCGCTCGACAAGAAAATCCAGGCTGAGCTGGAGTGCAGCAATGTCAACCTCTCCGAAAACCTCGAGGGCGAACGGCAGGTGATGTTGCGGAATGCCCGGAGCAACAAGTTCCATGAACCACGTCCGGCGCTGTGATGCGGATGCAGGTTCGGTGTTGAGCAGCGCTCCCGCTGCATTCTCGGACACCAATGAAGCTGCCATACCCAGATGCTTCTCGGACAAACGGATGTGAGACCCCCTTCCTTGCAAGAGTTCGGTGGGTCCCATAGAAATTTGACATTCTTGGGCCGCAAAAACGTCTCCGGGCGGACGCCAGCATCGACAACGTGAGCTAGGGCATGAAACAGGAACTGTTCGTCGACTGGTCACCCGATTCTCGCGATCACGCAGCTCTGTTACAGTCTTTGGTTCGCGACAACACAGCTCGTGGTGGACCGAGCGGCCATCGAAACATCGCAATCATCGTAAGAGATCCTGACACTGGCGAGGCGTCCAGCGGTGTTTGGGGAGACATCCTTTACGGATGGCTGTTCATTGAACTGCTCTACGTCGCCGAATCCGATCGTCGCCAAGGTCTCGGTTCCCGCCTTCTTGCGGCTGTCGAAAACGCGGCGCGGGAGCAGGGATGCACAGGTGTCTGGCTTAGTTCCTACGCATTCCAGGCCCCCGGATTTTACGAGAAGAACGGATATGAGGAGTTTGGCGAACTTGTTGGGAGCTCTGCGTCCAGGGGCGCAGCAGATGATCGACTTCTCCTTTTCCGGAAACTGTTACGCCGCTGACAACACCAGTTGGCCTATCGCCCCCCGGACGCGCGGAACCACGCAACTCCGCGGCGGTACGGCTGCCTTGCAGTACGTCTGGGTCAGGGCTGTCGTCAGGTTCCCATCAACTATCGATGATCCGGAAGCTGTCGCATCGCTGATCCCCAACGGAGAAGCGGTCGCCGCGCGAGGTCGGCGAGCAAATTCGTCATCAAATGCTTTGGTCCGCAAGCACGCGGCCAGACTCTCAGGAGACCGCGCCTTGCTCGATTCAGCTGTATGGAGGCAGGCACAATCTCCTCCCCCGTTATGGCCCGATGAGATTCACGTCTGGCAGAGCCATCTGGACGTTGATGCCTCCTCTCAATCGTTGCTGCATTCGCATCTGAGCGAAGACGAGAACAAACGAGCAGCGCGCTTTCGGTTCGATCGCGATCGAGATCGCTTCATAACGGCGCGCGGGACGTTGAGAACGCTTCTGGCGCAATATCTGCGAAAGCAGCCTAAAGATTTGCAGTTCTTGCTTGGACGAGAGGGAAAGCCGGCGCTCGTGCCCAATTCAGCCGGACGAACACTGAGTTTCAACCTGTCTCATTCACAGGATGTTGCGGTTTTCGCCTTCGGCTGGAATCGAAATATCGGGGTGGACGTCGAGAGAGTTCGCCCTGACGTCGAATACGAGGACATCGCGCACCATTATTTTCCCGCCGGAGAGATACGATCGCTGGCCAGGCTTCCACGACAGAAGCGGGCTGAAGGGTTTTTCCTGTGCTGGACCCGCAAAGAGGCTTACGTCAAAGCAGGCGGCGGCGGGCTGCAGATCCCTCTCGATAGCTTCGATGTGAGTTTGGAGCCGGGCACCCCCGCACGCTTTCTCGGAGGGGTCCACCCATCGTGGCGCATCAGCAGCTTTATGGCTGGCAATGAGTATCCCGTCGCACTGGTCTACGACGGGCTGCCCGTCGATCTCCAATTCTTCATTCTCGGCCGGGACACGCATTGTCTGCCGTCAGCGCCCATGGCACAAATTTGAGGTATTGATTTGAGGATTTGGATCTCGTCGCAGTGACAAAGGAACGAAGATGAGACCCAAATCCTCAAGCGCCAAAGAGCCTGCAGAGCAGGTGTGAAGGACATTCGCCGCGCGACACGGCGACATTTCTCAGCTGAAGACTGGTGTCCTTATCGCAAATCAATCCGGGCATATTGGTGGTGCAACCCACCCAAAATCGGGCGACAGATAATGCGTCCGCCTGTCTCGGCGGCGCGTGATATCGGCGCGTCCTTGTTCAATGACAGATGGGGTCGCGTGCCATTGTAGTAGCTCATG
>NZ_JBVBEF010000128.1:0-18165 GCF_055456055.1 Bradyrhizobium sp. LeoB3 | reverse complement strand
TGACCGGGCTTTCTTGCCACCGTCACCCGCGGCAGCTCTTGCTGCTCGCGAGCTTAGCGCCAGCGTCGGGGCGCCAGAACCGCACGACTTCGCCGTCCGCGCATGGCCGCGTTCGTCGTTCGCAGCACCCGCGTCCACCGCATCTCACCGCAACGTTCGTGACGATCGCGAGCCGCCCCTCGTCCGCCGTGAGACGCACGGAGTTAAATCACTGATTTGCCCGACGGCGGAAGCGGAATGTTTTTTGCGCGAGGACTGGACGACCCAAATCACCTTGGAAACACTGGCGAATTCTTCTCCTCTGTCATTCCGGGACATCGCGCAGCGATGAACCCGGAATCCATTTCTCCACTCGCGCAAGCGGCCCAATGGATTCCGGGCCTGCGCCTTCGGCGCATCCCGGAATGACGAAGAGGAGTTGGCGGTCACCCTGGCGCTGTGGTGACGGCGACGGTGTTATTGACGATCGCCGTATTATGGCCGCTGCACGAGAAGCCCCTTATTCGAGCGCCGCGGGTTTGACGGCGACGATTTGACCCGCCGCCTTGAACAGCAGCGGGAGCCGTGAGAGATGATCCCTTATGAGAACTGCCGTCGTCTATGTTGGCGCCGCGATCGCTGAAATCGCCGGTTGCTTTGCGTTCTGGGGCTGGTTGCGTCTTGGCAAGCCTGTCTGGTGGCTGCTTCCGGGGCTGCTCTCGCTCATCGTGTTCGCGTACCTGTTGACGCTCGTTGAGACCGAGGCGGCGGGACGCGCCTACGCCACCTATGGCGGCATCTATATTGTCGCCTCGCTTGTGTGGCTCTGGGCAGTCGAGAACGCACGTCCCGATCGCTGGGATATTACAGGCGCGTCCATATGTCTGATCGGCGCAGCCGTCATTCTATGGGGACCACGTGGGTAGGTCATAAGGGTCGCCTTCTCACGCCGAAGGGCGGGCGATGTCTCAGGCCTTCGCCGTCCGCGCAAAACCCCAGGCGGCGATGGCGGCCATCAGCAGCGATATCAGGACGTTGTAGCCGGCGAGCGAGAGGCCGAGGAAGCGCCACTGCACCTCGTCGCAGCGGATGACCTTCACCGTATCCAGCCGCTGCAGCAGGGTGCCGGCGCTGCCGAGATTGCCGACCGGCCCGGTGCAATCGGTCGGCCCCTGCCAAAAGCTCCATTCGACGCCGGCGTGGTAGGCGCCGAGCCCGGCGTTGACGAGCGCGGCGAGCGCGAGGACCGCCAGCCCTGCGAGCAGCAGCGGCCGCGGCGCCCCCTTCACGGCGGCGAACGCCACCAGCGCTCCGAGCGGGACCGCGAGATAATAGGCATAACGCTGCTCGAGGCAGAGCGGACAGGGCAGGATCTCCAGCACGAGCTGGAAGAACCAGGCCCCCGCCAGCGTCGCCGCAGCGATAACAGCCACGGCCGCCGACGCCGTCAGCGCCGGATTGGCCGATCTATGTGTGGACAGCGGATTGGCGGTCGCGAGCGTCACGGCTAAAGCTCCTGCAATACCAACGTGGTATCCCCTGGGCCCACCGCTGTCGAGCCGCGTCCGGATCAAAACCGCGCGGGTTGACCCCACCACCCCGCCCGCTATATTCCGCCCGCTTCGCGACGCCAGCCTTCCGGGCTGATGGGGCGAATGCCCCTGTGGCGGAACTGGTAGACGCGCTCGACTCAAAATCGAGTTCCGCAAGGAGTGCTGGTTCGATTCCGGCCAGGGGCACCAATTAGGCTGTTCAAGCCCGTTCTTAAACGTCCGCAACCGTCCGCGCAGTGCTCGGAAGCCCTTGAAAAATAGGCACTTCCGCGTACATTCTGGTTCGTCACCGTTTGTTCTCCTCCGCTCCCAGCCGCCCGGTTTGCTGGTATTTTTGCTGGTATCGTGTCGGTATGAGGAGAACAAACGTTCACGGCGACTTTCGCTTTTCCGAATGAAGGAATTGAGCAGATGGCCGGCAAGGACGACGGCGCGTACGCCAATCCCAAGCAGATCAAGACCGACGTCGACTGCCGCGCCGCCCGACCGAAATTCGACAATGGCGCGTGGAGTCCCGCCAAGATTTCTGACGTGACCGGGGGCTGGCTCTATCTCTTCGTCACGCCGGACGTGAGCAGGCCCGGCAACGTTGCCTCCAAGCTCTGGCGGATGGACTACCGTTTCCACGGCCGCCAGAAAACCTACTCCATTGGCCCCTACGGCAACGGCAGGGATGGCACGTTCTCGCTCGCAGACGCGCGGCGCGAGCGCGACAAAGCCAAAGACCTGCTCAAGGAAGGCAAAGACCCGAGCATCGAGAAGCAACTCGACAAGCACAGGCTCGCAGCCGCCCGGTCTTTCGGGCAATGGGCCGACGAGTGGCTTGCGAAGAAGAAAATCGAGAAAGTCAAACGCGGCAGGATCGTCGCGGTGCGCGACCCCAAGACCGTCGAGGTGCTCGAGCTGCGCGTCGGCTACGTCAAAGCTCGCTTCGGCAAGTTGTCTAGGCTGGACATCAAGCGTCCGGACGTCCTGGCTTTTATCCGTTCATACGAAGCCGAAGGAAAGCTGGAAACCCGGGACCGAGTGCGCAGCATCGGTGAGCAAATCTGCGACTATGCGGACGTCGAAGGCGACGGCTACAATCCATTCCGGAACCTGAAGGGGCAGATGATTGCCAATATTTCCACGCCGCGTCCCGGCGTCACCGAACCACGTGACGTGACGCGCGTCTTCAAGCTCATCAGCGCACCGTGGACGAGAGCGAGGTTTGGTGACGTTGTTGGCCTCGCCTTGCGCTTCGATGCGCTAACCATTCCCCGCCCCGGCATGATCAACGAAATGGAGTGGAGCGAGGTCGATTGGGATGCCGAACGCTGGACTATTCCAGCCGCCAAGATGAAGACCGGTTGGGACCATGTCGTGCCTTTGTCGCGGCAGGCGCTCGCAATCCTGCGCAGCGTTCAGAAGCTGACCGGCCATCGCCGGTACGCGTTTTCCTGCTCGAAGGACGCGCCGCTATCAAACAACACGCTCAACAAGCGCCTGCGGCTGCTTGGCATTGACACCAAGACTGATCATTGTGCCCACGGCTTCCGGACCACGTTCTCGACTCTGTCTCACCACGAAGAGATCAAGGACGCCAAGGCATGGGATGGCGATGTCGTCGAGCTGCAGCTCGCGCATCTCGATAACTCGACCGTGGAAGGTCTCTACAAGAAGCACGGGCCGCTCGCGCTGATCGGCTCGCGCACGAAGCTGATGCAGCATTGGGCTGATCGGATCGACCACTGGCTCGATCCCAAGAAGGTGATGCCGATAAAGGGAGGCGCGCAGGCTTGAGTCACCTATCATCGGGCCTGGTTAAATGTTGCCCAATTCCTTGAGAACCAGCTCGGGGAGGCGCGCGCCAAGGTGTCGCCGGGCTACGCGCGCGGACGGCTTGCGCCGGCGCGCGACCGTAGGGAGTGAGCGATGGACGTCACCTATTACGTGGCGCTGCCGTTCGTGATGACGGACGACGGCGTCGCGCCGGGCGAGGCGGTGGAGTGCATGAGCGCGAACGCGGCGATCATGCGCGCGGAGACGCTCTCACGAAAGCCCGGCTGTGCCGGCGCGCTCGCGTTCAGCCGCACCGGGGATTCGGCCACCGGCGAGTTCGGCGACGCCACACTGATCCGGAAGTTCGGCGACTTGCCGGACGATCTTAGCGCGCTTTGACCGGCGACTTCGGTTCACTCGTCGCTCGGACCGGCCGCATCTCTCGGATCGAGCAGGTTCAGCGCGGTCTCGATCTGGGCGAGCAACGCCTGGATTTCCTCGCGCTCGTTCGGCCCAGGATCACTCTCGAGCCGCTCCAGTAGTACCTGCTTCCGCGCGAGCAGCTTTGCGACGGTCGACATCGCGCCTCCCAATCTTTGGCATCTACAAACGAATTGGTGCGCCGACGGCGAATTTGCCAGTGCCGGCTCTGCGAGCCCAGGACTAGCCCGGGCCCACAACTATTTCGCGGGCGGCCGCAGCGGGCCTTCCACCCACTTTCGGGCGGCGGGATCGTGCAGCGGATCGTCATCGCAATCGGGGCAGACGTAGCGCTCCCCGCCTCTGGCGGTCTCGTCGCGCACAAGCTTCATCGGCCGCCCACAGTGCGGGCACGGCTTCCGGATAGGGTGCAGCAGCAACATTGGACTCCCCCGCCGGGGATCAGCCTAGTGCCATTTGCCGGGCGGCCACAAGCGATGTCTTGACGCGAGCCTTGGTGACCGTCGAAGATAGGCATTCGGTGATGTTGTGGGGTGGCGTCATGGAAGAGTTCTACAGCGGCTTCGCGCAGCAAGCGCGCGACCTGGCGGAGAAGGCAGATCCGTTCACACGCAGAAGGCTGCTCGACTTGGCCAAAAGGTACGACGCCAAGAGCAAACCCGCCGGCAGCTCCCGGCCGCTGCCACCACCACGGACCACCCCGCCCTCGACGCTCTTCTCAGGTCCCGGCGAAGCATGAGGAGGCGCGGGCTTGCAGAGGTCAAGTGCGACGCCTGCGGTGGGAGCGGGCATCAGCCGGCACACGAGACCGAGCCGGGCCGCAGGATCTTTCCGGGTCGTTGCACGAAGTGCGGCGGCAAGGGATCGATTTCCAAGGCGGAGTGAACTTCTCCCGCAGCCCCAACCGTTAGTCGCGTGCGCGGCGCAGAGCCGACTCCAGGTTTTCCCTCTGCTTCTCCCAGCGGCTCTCTTCGGCCTCGGCGCGCTTATCCAATGCCGCGCGCTCGGCTTCGATGGCGCTCTTCTTCTTCTCGTGCTGCCGCCGGGCTTCGTCCATCGCCGCCTCTGCCTTGGCGACCGCCCTCTCCCGCTTCTCACGCCCGTTGGCCCGGGCCGCGTTTTCCCGGCGGCGCTGAGCTTCTCGCCGCCTCTGCTCCTTCTCGAACTCCTGTGCCGCCTTGCGGGCTTCCTTGTCGCTGATTTTGGGAGACGCTCGCTTCTTCGGCTTAGCCCGCCTTCGCTCGCGGCCGTCGGCGCCTTCGCCGCGGCCGAGGTCGGCCGGCAACTCGGAGTGCTCGGCGAAGCGGCCGTTCGATCCAGCAGGACGCTTGAGCACGACGCCGGGCTTCGCCATCGTCGCGGCGACCACGTCGGCGTCCTCCGTCTCTTTCGCGACACCCTGATGGAACAGATTGCTCCCAGCGCCCCAGGCCTCGAGCGCCGCCTTCATTGATGGCGCGGCGATCGCAAGATCGTAGAAACCAAGCGAGGTTTGATAGGTCTTGAGTCTTCTTGGCATGAGACCGCTTGAATCCTCCAGTCACGCTCGCCCGGCGCGCTCCGTGTCAGGAACGACAACGCGATTGTGCCGTTCGACATGCGTCGCGAATGTATCCCAAGCGAGCCGCCAGTGAGCGTACTTCTCGTCGAGGACGATCCCCTGATCCGTGAATTCGTCGTCGAAGCGCTGCGCGATGCAGGCTATCACGTGATTCACGCAAGCACCGGCGAGGAGGCGCTGGACTGGTGCAAGCGCCACGTCGCGGACGTGCTGGTCACCGACGTCAGGCTCCCCGGAAAGCTCGACGGCTGGCAGATCGCGGAGCACTGCCGCGAAAGCCATCCGGAACTGCCGGTCATCTACGCCACGGGCTACTCGCCCACTACACCACATCCGGTGCCGGGCAGCCGCATCGTGAAGAAGCCCTTCCATCCGGACGAGATCGTCCGGACGGTGCAGGAACTGAGCGGGGGAAAAGGGATGCTGCCGAGCTAGAAAGATCTCTGGGCGTCAAACCCGAGCTACCGCGTCACTTACGATCAGGCTCCTTGGCCGGCGGACCGCTCTTGTTTCCAGGCAGACCTTTGATGTTGGACGTGTCCTGCTGCTGGACCGTCGGATTCTGCTGGTTTGAGTTCGGGCTGGCGCCGACGGTCTCCCCCGGCTTGGCGGCTGGACCATTCTTGTTTCCCGGCTGGCCGGCTATGCCAGCACCCGAGTTCTGCGCGCTCGGAGCGCCGGAGACGTCCGGCTTTGTGGTCTGGGCAAGCGCCACGGGGGCGGAAAGCGCTAGAGCAAAGACCAGCGCGCTCGCAATGGACTTCATGATCAATTCTCCTGTGAAGGCATCCGAAAGCCGGGTTGCGGCTACTTCACCTCGAACGTCGCGTTGCCTCGAGCGTTCCTCCCAAATGCTAGTGAGGCCGCTCTTCTTTCGCTGGACAATCTAGCCCTCAGCCTCGTCTCGAGATCTGCGCGCACGGCCGCCTCTTCTCGCGGCCGCGACCGCCTTGGCTCGCTCCTCGCAGCGAGTGCGCAACTCTTCCAATTCGTCGGCCGAGAGGTGCTCGATGCCGACGAACGAATTCTGGACGCTGCCGGTTCGGATGAGACCTGGATCGCAGCGCTGTCCCGGTTCTGTGAATTCTGTATCAGGAAGACCATCAGAAAAGTCACGATGGTCGTGCCCGTGTTGATGACGAGCTGGCACGTATCGGAGTACCGAAACAGAGGGCCCGTCACCGCCCAAATCACGATCACCCACGAACGTCGATGCACGGCCGGCCGCCTGCGAGGCCTTGTTGGCGATGGACGCGAACAACCGGCGCGGGCGTTGCTCGCTTTGTTGATGGCGCATGTAGTTCTCCTTCGACCGTGATCAGACGCGCCCCTGACGGAGACGCTCAACAGGACGAGCGGAGAGCTTGCGCCAGCCCACGGAGGCCGCCGGCGCGCTTACTAGGCGACCGGCACTCCATAGTAATCGTCGACCGAGCGTCTCGTTCGGGCGTCCCAGCTCCAACTGCTCTCGTCGCCATATTTGGGAGCGCCTGTGAGCTGATCCTGGGTGACGCCGGTGACGTATCCGCCGAGGTCCGTGTCGTATTTCAGCGTCTGCCACGGCAGCGGATAGTGATCATCGCCAATGCCGAGCAGACCGCCGAAGCTGAGCACAGCGTAGGACACCTTTCCGCTGACCTTGTCGATCATGACGCGCTCGATGTACCCGATCTTCTGCCCGTCGGACCCGTACACGTTCGTGCCTTCCACCTTGTCACTTCCGATGAGACTGGACGTCTCGCGATCTTCCATGGCCATGTTGGCCTCCTGCATGTTGTCTTTCGCAATCAACCTGTCGAGAAAGGCTCCGTTCCTGGCCGAGCGATGCTGTTCGCGCCGACGTCTGGGATCAGCCGCACCCAATGACCGGACGGCCGCGCCTGCCACCACCGAGCGGGGGGAACGATCATCGTCCCACCCTATTGAACTGGAGGGACCGCCGCCCGCCGTTGAACTACGGCGCCTGTCGCGGATAGCCAAAGGTCTCATGACCCGCTATTCCAGAACTAGCGCTCGCGAGGATAGCCAAAGGCGGCGGCCTCCTCGCAGCGCAGACCGCCTTTCCTTGATGCCCTGCCCGCCTCAGTGCCGCGCGGCTCAAGGAATCCAGGTCTGAATCAGGTCTTTGACGCGGCTCGAGAGGTGGCCAGCGACGCCACCCCGGCAAGCATTAGCTGCACCGCAGCAGCAATTGCACTGGCGATCGTGGTCTCCATCAGCCGGAAAGGCTCGAACTACTTACCTGCCTTGTTCGTTATCTGAGATCACCGGCCGGACGACTACGGGCGCCGGTTACTGAGAGACAACGTCGTTCTCCCGCCTGACCAGCATAGGAGAGAGCGGTGCATCGAAAGCGCTCTAGTCCCCACACGTTCAACCAGCGACTGTCGGCTGAAAAAGCCCGCCTCGAAGAACAACTGAACAATGCCACCCAGGAAGAACAACGCGAACTGATGCAGCGAAAGCTGCGCGAGCTCGAAATAGTTTTTCAGATGGACAGGTGGATGGCATCGGGCGAACTGCAGCCTCCGCGCTAGGCTCCCGCGCAACGGATGCGCTCGGAGCGACACAGCGGGAGCCGATCAGGCCTGTCGGTACTTTTTGTTTTTGAGCCGGGTTACAGAATTTCTTGGCATCCCAATTTTCCCCGACCGGAACAAGGCATTTGGTCCTAGCGAGCAATCCGAGGTCCGAGCAAAAGTCCAATGTTGAACAAAGGCGACCTGGGGTAGTTGTCTTGGCATCATCGGCCGAGGCTCTGCCCGTAGGCGTCGGTGACTGAGAGACCGAGCGCGCTCCCGCCTGCACCGGAAGGGAGTTGCCGATGTCAGATTCATCGGAAATCGCTGAGCATATCGAACGGCGGAGCTACGCGGCCGAGATTATCGCGCGTTCTCGCGAGCTACTTGCTTGTTCCAGAGCGCTGCTCGAGGACAAGCCGCCGACGGCTTTCCTTGGCGAAAGCCATCCCCTAGTGAGCCCGGACCCAATTGCCCTCCCCGACGAGCGGAGAGGACCGCAGCGGCGCCAGGCGTGAGGAAATGCGGCGTCGTGCCCGACGTCCAACGGGTCTGTAAGATCACTTCTGGCCCGACGGCGCTTGGGCATTCGAATTGTTCGGATTCTTCTTGTTGGCCTCGTGATGCCCAATCACGCATCCAGCCGCAGCGCCAAGTTTGCCATGTCCGGCCATATGGCCAGCCACGCCCCCGACGATTGCGCCCTTGATGCAGCCCTTCGCTTCCGCCGGCGAGATCGAGGCGAGCACGACAAGGCACGCGGCGGTCAGGATCGGTTTCATGGTCGTCCTCCACTCTCCAGTTCTCGGTGATAAAGTCCCGGCAAGAAGACACGTTCCGAACGACCGATCCTGGACCGAGCTGCTCAGGCAGCGTTCAGATCGACGTGCGCGGAGACCGGCGAGGCGGCGGCACGGCGAAGCCACCCGGTTTCCTCGTTGCCGCACCTGGAGCATCTGAAGGTGATCTCGGGCTGCGCAAGCATATCCTTGTGCGAGCCCACAGCCATCGGCCAGGCACCGCATTTCGGGCAGTTCACCAGCAGATCATTCGTTTCGAGCATCGCGAAGGCTCCTGAACTTGCGCCCCATGGCCCGCCAACGAACCGGCGACGCAGCCGTTCCCCGCACTGCGCGCAGGACTTGGCGTGCGCGATGAAGCGGCCCTCGGCATCCCGGAACCCTGTGTCATAGCGAGCCGTTGAAATCGCACTACACCCTTCGGAGGCACGGTGCCCAAAGCTGGCACGCAAGAGATCGCAAGGCTGCTGCGCGAGTACGCGCAGCGGAGCGCCCTGCGCGGCGGCAACCCGTACCGCGCGAAAGCGTATTCCCGGGCAGCCGACAACCTGGCTGCGCTCGCCGTCCCTATCGAGCGGCTCATCGAAGAGGACAGGCTGACCGAGATACCTGGAGTTGGCGAAGCGATCGCCGACATCATCACCAAACTACACTGCACCGGCACGCATCCAAGTCTTGAGAAGCTCCGGCAGGAACTCCCTGCCGGTGTCCTGGAGCTCTTGAGCGTGCCCGGTCTTCGGCCCGAAAAGGTGCTGCGTCTCTACAGGGACCTGGGCATCACCTCGCTTGCCGAGTTGGAGCAGGCCGCGAAGGAGGACCGGATCAGGAAAGCCAAGGGGCTCGGGGCGGCATTGCAGACCAAGATTCTGCAGAACCTCGCCATCGCCAAGAGCGGCCAAGGTCGGCTGCACCTGCATCGCGCCGCCGCACTGCTCGAACATGCGCAGGAGTCCCTCAGCAAATCCCGTCCCGAGCTCAAGAGGCTTACCATTGCCGGCGACTTCAGGCGTGGCTGCGAGCTGGTCGGAGATCTCGCCATCGTTGCGGAGGCACCGAGCGGCGGCATCGAGCCGGAGGTCGTCGATGCCACGCGGCTGCAGGTCCGCCTCGCCGACCGCAAGCACTTTGGCGCTGCCCTGCTGCACGCCACAGGTTCGCCGGCTCACCTGGAGCAGCTTCGCCTCCTTGCGGAAAAGAAGGGAATGCGCCTCGAAGAGGACGGGCTGCACAAGGGACGCAGCGTGGTAGCTGGCACCGAGGAAGACATTTACCGGACACTCGGGCTTCCCTTCATCGAGCCCGAACTGCGCGAGGGACACGGCGAGATCGAGCGTGCTTTGAAAGGAGAGCTGCCGAAGCTCGTAACCGATCGGGATCTGCGCGGCATCCTGCACTGCCACACGGACGCCTCCGACGGGACCGAGACCCTCGAGGCGATGGCGAAAGCCTCCCTGAAGCGAGGCTACGAATACTTTGGCGTCGCCGATCACTCGAAGTCAGCGCACTACGCCGGAGGCCTCTCAGTGGAGCAGATCAAGGATCAGCATCGGGAGGCTGACCTGCTCAACAGGAAGTTCGGCAAGGATTTCCGAATCCTGAAGGGCATCGAGTCCGATATCCTGGCCGACGGGTCGCTGGACTATCCGGACGATGTGCTCGAGAATTTTGATTTCGTCGTCGCCAGCATCCATGGGCGGTTCAAGCTGGACAGAAAGGCGCAGACCGAACGCCTGCTGCGCGCCATCGGCAATCCCTATACCACCGTCATAGGCCATATGACCGGCCGCCAGCTTCAGCGCCGGCCAGGGTACGAAATCGACGTCGAAAAGGTGCTGCGCGCTTGCGCCAAGCACGATGTCGCCGTCGAGGTCAACGCCCATCCGTGGCGTCTCGACCTGGACTGGCGATGGCACCAGGCGGCGCTCGAATTCGGCTGCATGATGAGCATCAACCCGGACGCCCACTCGATCCGCGAGCTCGACCACATGCACTGGGGCGTCCAGATGGCGCGCAAAGGCGGCGTGCCCGCAGACCGAGTCCTGAACGCGATGACGCTGGCAGAGATAACCCGTCACCTGAAGCGGAAACGGCGAACCTTGTCCCGGGCGGCGTAACACAACAGCCTGCTCACCCAGCCCATCGACTTTAACGAAACGATAGCCGTGCTCCGCGGTTGACACAGAAAGCTTTGTGAGGAGGACAGACCATGAAGCGAGATCAATCTTCCAACGCGCAAGACCGCAAGACCGGATACTCAGGGATCGCGTCCAACCTGCAGCCGGGCGGCACGAAGCCGTTGGACAAGGCTGGCGTGACGTTGGGAAGCGAAGGGACTGGAGGCGGGAGCACGGAAGGACGTGCGACGGGAAGCGCGAAGGCGGATGACCAGACACGGCAGCCATCCAGCCGCCGCCGGTAGCAGGCGCTAGGAAATCGCGCCCAACGAGGAGGTGAGCATGGCAGACATCCCGGATCCGGCCGCACCGGCTCCTCCCGGTGAACGCATTCGACCGGCGCCCCGCTTTCCCATCGTGCTCGAAGGGCAGCCAGCGCTCGTCACCGGCGCAAACTCAGGGATCGGCCGTGCAGTTGCGCTCGGTCTCGCGGCCTCAGGTGCCGACGTCGTGGTCAATTACATCGTCGATCCCGAGACCGCAGAAGATGTCGCTCATCGCATCGAATCGCTTGGTCGCAAAGCGATGGCTATCAAGGCGGGCGTCAGCAGTGAGGACGATGTCCGGTCGATGTTCGCCAAAGCCATCGATAACTTCGGAACGCTGCACATCGCGGTGAGCAACGCGGGCTTGCAGCGCGATGCGCCGTTCCACGAAATGACACTCGAGCAGTGGGACAAGGTGATCGGTGTCAATCTCACAGGTCAATTTCTCTGCGCCAGGGAAGCCATACGTGAATTCAGGAGGCGAGGTGTCGTGAAGGATATCTCGGTCGCGGCTGGCAAGCTCGTCTGCATGAGTTCAGTCCACCAGGAGATACCTTGGGCGGGACATGCCAACTATGCTGCCTCGAAAGGCGGCGTCATGCAGATGATGAGAAGCGTAGCCCAGGAGGTGGCTCCGCTCGCCATTCGTGTCAACGGGATTGCACCGGGCGCCATTCGCACGCCCATCAACCGGCCGGCCTGGGAGACCAAAGAGGCCTACGAAAGCCTGATGACCTCGGTGCCCTATAAGCGCATAGGAGAGCCAGACGACATCGCCCAGGCGGTCGCGTGGCTGGTGTCGGATGCTGCCGATTACATCACAGGCGCAACGCTGTTCATCGACGGCGGCATGATGCTCTTCCCCGGTTTTGCGACCGGAGGCTAGCCCGCCAAGATGTGGCTCCGGCCCGCGAGCAGCCATCCCGCGGCGCCTTTCTGCCGAAACGACCACAGAGCTTCCAGGGAACGAATCAGCCCGGCGGCGTTGAGTCCGCATGTGTGCGGTGGCATTGCATCAGTCTCGTTCGGGAGTATCGCGGGTCGCCGGCGCCCGCAAAACCGCTATTCCAGGTTACATCGAGCCGTGCGATCCCACGCTGCGCGAGAATCCGCCCCGCGCTGAGGACTGGGTCTACGAAATCAAGGCCGACGGATATCGCGCTCAACTCTCCATGCTGGCGACGTCACAGTCTATTCGCGCACGGGGATCGACTGGACCGAGCAGTTTTCGTCGATTGCAGCCGCGGCTCATAAGCTGAAGGCGAAGAGCGCGGTCATCGACGGCGAAGCCGTCGTGTACGGCAGCGGCGGGCTGCCCGATTTCCAGCAGCTCCGATGCGAGCTCGGCCGCAAGCGCAGCGATCGTGTGCGCTACCACGCGTTCGATCTCCTGTACCTCGACGGCTACGATCTACGTGACGCAGCGTATGAGGATCGCAAGCGTCTATTGCAGGAGCTCCTGAGGGACGCTCCGCAGACCTTCATCTACGTCGAGGCTCTCGAGGCAGATGGCCACGAAATCTTCGCGAAGGGCTGCAAACTCGGACTGGAAGGCCTCATCGCGAAACGTCTTGGCCGCCCGTACCGCTCAGGCCGGCAGGAGACCTGGATCAAGCTGAAGTGCAAGAAGAGCGAGACCTTTCCGATCGTCGCCTTCGTCGAAAAACTGGGCGCTCATCCGCGCAAGATCGCCTCGCTCTACGTGGGCCGCCGGGAGAACGGCAGGCTCGTCTACGCCGGCAAGGTCCGGACCGGGTACACGGAGACGAGCGCGCGCGAACTGCGCGAGCGGCTGGATCCGCTAATCCGACGGACATCGCCGCTCGATGTCCGGATCAAGAAGCCGAAGGCGACTTGGGTTGAACCGACGGTGGATATCGAGGTGGAGTATGGCGCGCTGACAGACGACGGCCTGCTCCGCGAAGCAGTCTTCAAAGGGCTTCGGGATGATCTGGCGCTGCGGAAGGTGAAAGCCCCCCGGCTGGTGCCCTCCTCGGCGGCGCGGCCAACGCTTGGCGTGCCCAGGGAAAACATCCTCCAGCTTCTTCCCGACGCGCGCGTACCCTCCAAGGAAGAGCTCGCAGATTACTGGAAGCGGGTTTGGAAGAAGGCGCTGCCGCATCTCGGCCACCGTCCGCTCAAGCTGGTGCGGCACGTCCACGGCACCACCTTCTACCACAAGGGGCCGCTTCCGAAGGACATTCCGGAGGCCGTGCATCAGCTTCGCATCCAGAAGCGCGAAGGCGGCGAGGGCACCCGTCTCTGGGTCGACAGCCTGGATGGCTTTCTCGGTTTGGTGGAGCTCGGAGCCGTCGAGCTGCACCCGTGGAATTCAACTGTAGAGGACTTCGAGCACGCAGATCGCATCGTCATCGACCTCGATCCCGGGCGTCGAATGGAAGGCAGTGGCTGAAGCTGCGCTTGAGCTACGCACGCTCATGAAACGCGAAGGGCTCGACACCTGCCCCAAGCTGACCGGTGGCAAAGGAGTTCATCTGATGGCGCCGCTTGAGGAGCCGATGCTGCACGATCAGGCGCATCGGGTCGCGCGAGGGCTTTGCTCCGAGTTCGCGGCACGCGATCCCCGCCGCTACATCCTTTCGGCGCAGGCAAAGCGCAGCAACCGGATCTTCCTCGATTATCTCCGCAACGGACGCGGCACCACCGCGATCGGCACCTATTCGCCGCGGGCGCGCGAAGGATTTCCGATTGCAGCACCCGTAACCTGGACGCGCATCGAGAAAGGGATCAGGCCCGACGCGTTCACGATCGACAGCCCGTTCCGGGCGAAGAGGAGATCCACATGACGGACGCGTTCGACCGCTGGATGGAATGGGCCAAAAAGCCGCCCGGTGAAAGACGGGGCCTGCCCTCTGACATCTATGCCAGCCTGATGTCTTTACCCAAGGAAGACCGCGCCGACCGACAGAAGGTCAACGCCGCGGTTGCGCATCACGCCGAACTGCGTCGGAACGAAAGGACCGCATGGCTCTACCTCAATGACTACGACCGAGGAATGCAGCGGAAGGTCGGCGACCCGAAATGGGTGAAGGTGTTCGCATCCGATGACGCCGCCAACAGATGGTTCGACCAGCACGATCCCGAGGGTGTTGCGTGGGAGTACGAGATCGAAGGCGGCCGGCGGCAAACGTCCGTTTGGATCTACCTCCCCGATGAGAGCTCCAGGGCAATTGGCAACTCCTCCTGGGCCAAGCTGTTCGCGTCAAAGCAGGCTGCAGAGAAATGGCTTGAGAAGAACGCTCCCAGCGGCAAAGTCTGGGAATATCCGACCGAGAAGTAGCGCGTGAATACGTTGGTCGATAGTTCTATCTGGTTCACCACCCCTTTCGCCGCGCGACCGGAACAATGAGCTCGCCCAATACCACTCTGCTCATCCTCGATGAATGGACCGTCACAGACCATGTACTGCTCGACAGTTGGCAACTGCTCAGATCGGGGGCCGCGGGTCTGGTGCCGAGCCCGGCAAAACAGCGATCTTGAATCCGCTTCGCAGGTCACGGCCGCGCCGTGGACGGAAAAACCACATTGCCCCTACACTCCTGAGGTCGATGATGTTTACAGACCAAAAGGATATGTATCAGGAACGCCGGCTTTTGAATGCCCCGCCTCCAACTGGGTTACCGCATGCGTTTCGTCGAACCACACAAGAGCATCGAATTGCTGCGGCAGAGACGCTTCCGCATAGTGGCTTTGCAGCTCCGTCTCAGGCCGGTAGATGACACCGATGAAGCGCTCAAGACGCGGCTCGAGCAAGCGGCGTCGTAGCGCTTCGTCCCGGTCGAACGCAATCAAAGACGGTGACACGCCCGCGTCGTGAAAGGCGCGCTCATAGCTGTCTGCGCGCGATGGACGAACGGACATCACCTGCATGTCGCCGTCCCAATCCGAGGCGGCCGCCACGGTACCACTATGCGTCCCAAAGCCGATCAATCGGGCCGCTTGCCCGAACTGCTGGCGGCAGAGCTGGCCGATGTTCAACTCGGCCCGCACTGCCCCCATTTCGGTGAATCGAGCATCGCCAATATGCGAGTTGTGCGCCCAAACCACAGCCTTGGCGTCGAAACCTTGGGCATCGATGATGTGATTGAGGGTTTCGAACATATGGGTGTCACGCAGATTCCAGGATTCAGCGCCGCCGTAATACATGATGCGGTAGTACCGCTCTGCAGAAGCGATCAGGCGAGCGTTCTGGGCAACGTTCAAGTAGCTGTCCGGATCGTTTGTCGCGTAGTCGAGTTGCCGCTCAAGGATATCGCGGCACTGCCGAACCACTTCGCTCTCGCATTTGCGATAGCTGTCGGTGAGCACGGCTTTGCCATAAGTCGCCGGGTCGCGTTGCCAGGGTGTGAGACAACCGTAGCGCTCGCGAGCCACAGCTGCCGCGTTCGGATCGACCTTGTCCAGATATGACAATACCGCGGCAATCGACCCGCGCATGTTATAGATATCGAGCCCGAAGAAGCCCGCACGTTCTTCCGCTGCACGAGACTCATTGTGCCGGCGCATCCAATCCACGAAATCGGCGACCGCGGTGTTTCGCCACATCCAAGTGGGAAAGCGTTGGAATGGCTTCTCCCTACCGTCGCGCTGACGGTGCCTCACGTAAGCGTCTATTGCCGCAGCATCCGGCCAGTCGGCCTCGACTGCAATGATCGAGAACCCATGTTCCTCGATGAGGCGGCGTGTAATCGCAGCCCGCGCCCGGTAGAACTCCGCAGTACCATGACTTGCTTCGCCGAGGAGGACAACGCGAGCCTGGCCGAACCGATCGAACATTTTCCCAAAAGCGGAATCGTCCAGGGCCGGCAACG
The DNA here is from genome assembly GCF_055456055.1 of Bradyrhizobium sp. LeoB3. Lineage (NCBI taxonomy): Bacteria > Pseudomonadati > Pseudomonadota > Alphaproteobacteria > Hyphomicrobiales > Nitrobacteraceae > Bradyrhizobium > Bradyrhizobium sp. LeoB3. The sequence goes on along the minus strand of NZ_JBVBEF010000128.1, from coordinate 2,279 downwards.
GTTCGGCGGCCATTCGAATCATCTCGCTGATCGATCGGGATCGGGTGCTGCCCGGAATGTGGTTGCTGGCCGACCGTGTCCCGTCTTCCGCCCACCCCTGCTCGCCGATCAAGGGTACGAAGCGCACGGCTCCAAAACTCTCCTCGTCGAATTCATTTGCCGAGCGGCGCGTCACGCGGAGCAACGTCTGTTCGGCTTCATCACCGATCGGGATAATGAGCCGGCCTCCGGTCGCAAGCTGTCGCTTGAGAGTCTCGGGAACGAATGGTCCGCCGGCAGCAACCAGAATGGCATCGAAGGGTCCCTCCTCCGGCAAGCCTTGCGTGCCATCTCCAACATGCACGGTGACGTTCTTGTACCCCAGTACAGCAAGGCGCTTCCTGGCCGTCTCGGCGAGATCGGTGTGCCGCTCGATTGTGTGCACAGCCCGCACGAGCAGCGACGCAACGGCCGCGGCATAGCCAGACCCCGTCCCGACTTCGAGGACAGTGTCCGTGGCTCTCAATTCGGCAGCCTCGGTCATCAAGGCAACAATGTAGGGCTGTGAGATGGTCTGACCGTTGGCAATCGGCAATGCGCAGTCCTCGTAGGCGAACTCCTCGGCCCCGCTTTGGACGAACTGCTCACGGGGCACCTTCCGCATTGCGTCGAGGACGCGCGCATCGCGAATCCTTCGGGCCGCGAGCTGAACCTCGACCATTCGGTTACGCGGACTATCAGGATCGGACATGGACCACCTTAAGCCAGATCATCCTATCTGACTGCGCGGGATCGCTCTCTTGCGGCATAGGCCCGCGGGGCGGCCGATCTCTCTAAATTCAAACTGGCGGCGGGGGCTGGCGCACCTCCGTTCAGCACGTCGAGATCGGGATGAAAGAATGCGAATGCGCCCGGCTCTTGGATAGCGGCCTGCGCGAACACCGGTGTAGCCGCATGTGCGGACAGCACGACGGCCGCTACGACAGCCTTCAGGTAAGTCGTGTGATTGCGAACGAGATGATGAGACATGATGCACTCCTTTGGTTGCGTTGAGCAACCATTTCGGAATGCACGTAAGGACTTTAGACGAGACCCGGAATGGCGGTTGATCTCGTTTATATGCTCGATCGTCTCGAACTTGAGGTTTCCACATGACCGCGCCCGATCCGCGGATGGCGGCCGTTTCCCGATCTGCGCATTGCTCGAAGCCTATGCGACGGGCCCATCGCGCGTCCGGGCGCGTTAGCGTTCTATCATCCCAATCTGGACGTTCTGAATGGGGGGCGCGCCAACGCCTGCTGTCAAGGCTTCTCCCGAGTGGCCCGCGTTGAAGGGCGCGTGTGCGTCGGCCGGCGGCGGCCTCTCTTACTGCGGTTGGGACCGCCAAAGATTTCCGCTTCGCCGTCAGAAGCTGACATCTCCGCGTTTAAGGACGAGCGCCATAAACCTTCGTATCGGTCCCGTGACCCCTTCAGATGCCCGACGTTGCCCTACGTTCAATTGAGCCGTTGATCGCGATCGTCTTAGCTATTGGTTATGCGGTAGCGAGACCCCCCGTCCCCCCGACCCGCTATCGCTGCCCTCCTTGGGCGTTTCCTCCCTGGACTTGGGCCGCCTGTGGCAACGCAGGCGGCCTTTCTTTTTGTGTGCACCCCCATCAGTTTCTCGGGTCCTTTGGGGAGCGTGAGAACTGCGGCGTACGCGCGAGGGCCCGGTATGAAGATATTTTCAATTCACCATATCGCGGTAAATTATATCCTCTCCACTGCCCGCATCGGGAGATAATCGAGTGTCCGTCGTCCCGACCACATCACGCCCACATATTTGACGCTGCACCGGATGACGATGCCACGCCGTTCGAGCCAATCCGTTCTGACCTTCCTGCCGCGCACGAGGGCTTTGGCGAAGCGATGTACCAGCTTGACCTCGTCGCCGCGCTTGAATGGACCGTTATCGTTGACCTGTCTCATTCCTTGCCGTCTCGATCAGTTCGCGGACTGCATCGCAGTCCTCAAATTACAGTGGCGAACTTTGCTATCCAAGATGATCGCGATCGGTGGCTCAATTGAACGCAGGGAAGCGCCGGGCACCTGAAGCGGGCACGGGACCGATACGAAGGTTTGTGGCGTTGCGCGTGGCGCATGTGAACCTGCAAGCGCCGATTTTCGCCGCATGGATGGCGAATTTCGTCGATCGATTGCCGGATCTCGTTGCCGACAAAACCGTGATGCCGCGCTTGGACGCTTCGTAAAGCGGGTCCAGCTCTTCGGAGGTCATGAAGGTCATTGGAGTGGCCGCGC
>NZ_JBVBEF010000127.1:0-18419 GCF_055456055.1 Bradyrhizobium sp. LeoB3 | reverse complement strand
GCAACGTTCGTGACGATCGCGACCCGCCCCTCATCCGCCGTGAGACGCGCGGAGTTAAATCACTGATTTGCCCGACGACGGAAGCGGAATGTTTTTCGCTGCAGGAGTGGACGAGGCAAATCAGGTTGAAATCGCTGGCGAATTTTTCTCCGCCGTCATTCCGGGGCGATGCGCCAGCATCGAGCCCGGAATCCATTTCACCACCGGCGCAAGTGGACGAATGGATTCCAGGCTCGCGCCAAGAGGCGCGCCCCGGAATGACGGGGGTGAGCAGCCCGTCATGCAGAGGGCATCGGGAAGCTGAAGAGTCCCGCCTTGAGCTAGATCAATAACAAACGGGGCTCTGCGCTCAGAAACGTGCCGTCGACTGCTTGCGGAGGGGTAGAACAATGAACCTTCTGCTCAAGGAAATCAGGCACAATCCGCTGCTCTGGATGCTGGTTTTCGTGCCTGTCGTGCTCGTGGTCGAAAGAACGGCGCCTTCCGCCCACACAGTCCTCTTTGTACTCGCTGTCCTGGCTATCGTACCGCTTGCCGCTCTGCTTAGTCACGCAACCGAGAGCGTTGCTGAAAAGACGGGTGATGCGATAGGTGGCCTGCTCAACGCCACGTTAGGAAATCTAACCGAGCTGATCATCGCGATAGCCGCGCTACGCGCTGGAGAGTACATGCTGGTGAAAGCATCGATCGCTGGCGCCATCGTCACCAATTCGCTGTTCATGCTGGGAGCTTCATTTCTGCTCGGCGGGCTCAGGCATCACGTTCAGGACTACAATCGCGCCGGAGGAAGGCTGTATTCGGCATTGCTGTTGATGGCTACGATCGCTCTGCTCGCACCGGCAGCGGTCGCCGACCTCGATCTGGCACGAGGCGCGGTGATGGCACAGAAGCTCAGTGCAGGCCTTGCCGTATTGCTCATACTTGCCTACGCGCTGGGCCTGCTGTTCTCGCTCAAGACGCACAAGGAACTCTTCGCGAGCGAGGATCACGGCGAGGCGGGCGGAGCTGGTTGGCCGATCGGACTAGCGATCGGCACACTCATCGTCGTCACGGTGCTGGTTGCCCTGGTGAGCGAGATATTCGTTGGTTCCGTGCAGAAGGCAGGAGAGACTTTGGGGATAAGCCCTGCGTTCGTCGGCTTCATCATCGTCGCGCTTGTCGGTGCTGCGGCGGAAATGGCGGTGGCGTTTTCTGCGGCCCGCAAGAACCGCCTCGATATGAGCGTCAGCATTGCGCTCGGAAGCGCCTCGCAGATTGCCCTGTTTGTTGCGCCGGTACTGGTGCTTCTCAGCTACGTTATCGGTCCGAAACCAATGGACCTGCAGTTCTGGCCGGGCGCCGTCACCATGGTGATGATCGCCACCGTTACATCCTGCTTCATCACCAACAGCGGACGGTCAGCATGGTTTATTGGTGCCTTGCTGCTATTCATCTACGCGATCTTCGCCATGACGCTGTATATGGTGCCACCCGGATCGCACGAGCCGATCTGAGTGACACGAACCCGCTCAACGGCCGCTGGTACCGCGCTCAATCCTGCTTGCGCCGGTTCTGATCGAGGCGAAGCCTCTGCGCCCTCATGCGCTTTATCTCCTCGTCGAGCTCCTCCATTTTTTCGCCGAACCGCTCGTTCTTCGATTTCGGCGACTCGCTGCCGCGCAGCTTTTCAAGCGCTTTCTCAACTGAGAGCTTGGGAGTGTCGGCCATGTTAGATCAACCTCAACTGAGAGCAGGCGGCAGCCGCGTTACCGAACTGCCGTCCGCAATGGGTGGTGTTCGTCAGTATCGATATCCGTAAGGATACTGACCCGGGCAGACCCAATTGCCGTAGGTGTCGTAGGAGCAGCTATTGTAGCCGCCGTAGTAGCCGTAGGCTCCGGCCGCGGCAGCTCCTACCGCTGCCGCACCGAGGCCATAGGCCGCCCCTCTCCACGCCCCGCGATATGCCGCATTGCGGTAAACCCCTCCGGCAACTGCCGCGCGGGCGACCGGGCGCCCCGCTATTGGCCGATATCCGTATCCCCGTCCGGCGACTCTGTATCCGCCGACGCGCCCGGCATGAACAGCCCCGCCCCGGAACTGGGCGCCGCGCATGCCGCCGCCATGAAATCCACCGGCACGGAGCCCTCCACCTCCACCACGGCGGGCAAAAGCGTCATCTGGAACCAAACTGGCAGCGACAAGAATGGCTGCCGCGAAGCCGATGAGACCGTAACGAGCCATGGGCATCCTCCCGATTATGGAGTGCCGTCGATCCGATAGCTCCGGCAGAGATGCCCGCGCCAACGGGGACCAGCACCATCAACAGTTTTCGTTGCGAGCCTGCATTTCGTTTGACTTAGATCAAAGCCTTCCACGAGTTCACAGCCCCATCCGCCGAGCTTGATCCAGATCAAAACGCCCCGAGGTTCTTACGAAATCGTTCATCGTGGAGGGCTAGCGCGATTTTGGATTTAGGAGCATAGTTTTAGCGTTGCTGGTGGCGTTTATTCGCGGGCGTCGGTAACCGAGAGATCGGTTGTGCTCCCGCCGGTTGCGGACGCTAAGGCGCTTCGCGAAGAGGCTGCCAAGCTACCACCACTGCGTTTCAAGCAGGACACCTTAGCGAAATGAAAGACCATCAGGCGCGGCACCGCAGCCTGGCCCCTGAAATTCTCCTCTGCAGAGAGCCGCGCGTCCGTCGAGGGAAGGAGCTTTCCCGTGATGGAGCACCCTACCAGCGTTGGTAATCGACTGTTAGCTGCACTGCCGCCGGCAGATAGTTTGCTCGCTCCCTACCTCCGAAACGTATCGCTTGAACGCGACGAGGTTCTGATACGATCGACGGAGCGAATTGAGCAGATCTATTTCCCATGCAGCGCGACGATTTCGTTCATGCTGGACATGCCCAACGGACAAACGGTGGCAACCGCTGTCATCGGGAATGAGGCAGCCGCGGGGCTGATGTCGGCGCTGGGCCCCACCCGCTCTGAGGCGACCGCGATCGTGCTCGTCGCTGGGACAGCGTTGCAGATTTCTCCGGCAAGATTTCATGCGGCCTTCAGCCACAGTGGCGCGATCAGGGATTTGGTTTGGGCCCACACCGGGGTCCTGATGACGCAATTCCAGTACGTGGGCGCCTGCAATGCGCTGCACTCGGTCGACGCCCGCTTGGCGCGGTGGCTGCTCCACATCCACGATAGAATTCATGGTGACATCCTGCCGGTGACGCAGGAGGAACTTTCGATGTTGCTCGGCGTGCGGCGAACGACCGTGACGCAGGTCGTGCACAAGCTTCGGGTGTCGCGCGCCATCCGGTCCAATCGGCGGGGTCTGATTGAGATTGACAGACCGCGGCTCGAAGCAGCGGCATGCGATTGCTACAAGGCTATGTGCCGTAGAATCGATTGCATTGTGTCGCCGCCGGAAAGGAGGCCTCACAGTCACGCCGCGCCGGGTGCACAAATTCCACGAGAGTGAGATCGCATTTTGCCCAAGTCCGGCATTGAGTCCATTTCGCCGTTCACGCTTGTGGCCTAATGGATTCTCTGATGTGCAAGAGCACATCATAGCTCGTCCCTTCGCTTTAATGGTGGCTGGACCGTCGCTTCGATTGGCCGCGCTTCTTCTTCGCGAGCAAGCGCTTCAACTTGGCCCGCAGGCGAAGAATCTCTTCGTACTGGGCGCGCAGATCGTTTCTGATCCAGGGCGCTGATGGCGGCTCATTGCGGCGGTTGCGGTTTGGCATACCGCAACCTAGTGCCAACATTTCCCGGCCGCAGCACAATACCGGAATTAAGCTTGATGCTGCGGATTCAGGTTAATTCCGGAACCAGATTTCCTCGCTTTCCATCCGCGCCAACGCAAGCAGCTCCGCATGAGCTGGGGACCGGAGGCCTGGCGGACTCACAAGGGGTGTCAATAGTCCGGCACGTCATGCGCACAGCCGCCGCCGACTCGCGCCACAACCTATATCTATGCGGCCGTCGCTAGGGGTGAACCGGACCGGTCGATCATCACTGCCTACCGGTCACGGTAAGCCGTTTGGCCGATAGCGGAACTAGCTGGAGCTACTGCTATTATTGTCAGCAACACCGCCAATCGTGTAGCGCAGAACCTGCACGGCCCCAATCACTCCGACCGAGTATGCCTCGACACGCGAGCAGCCTTCCCAAGCATGGAACACCCCGTAAACCAGATAGCGGACGCTGAACGCCTTCAACTCCTCATCGACGCTATTGTCGACTACGCCATCTACATGGTCGAGCCGGATGGCACGATCGCGAGCTGGAATTCCGGCGCCGCGCGCCTGAAGGGCTACCGCGCCGATGAAATCATCGGAAAATCGTTCTCGATGTTCTACCCACCCGAGGATCGCGACGCTGGGCTGCCAGAACGGGCGCTCGCCACCGCCCGCGAGAAAGGACGGTTCACCGCCGAAGGCTGGCGGGTGCGCAAGGACGGCAGCAGGTTCTGGGCAATGGTCGTGCTCGATGCCATCAAGGATGAACAAGGAAGGCTGCTTGGCTTCGCCAAGCTGACCCGCGACATCACCGAGCGGCAGGAGGCCCACCAGAGGCTCCTGGAGAGCGAGCAGCGCTATCGGAGGTTGATCGAGGCGGTCGTCGATTATGCGATCTTCCAGCTCGATGCTGCTGGCAACATCGTTACCTGGAACCCCGGTGCGCAGCGGATCAAGGGCTACGAGCCGGACGAGATCATCGGCCAGCATTTCTCACGCTTCTACAGCGAAGAGGATCGCGCCCTCGAGATTCCGAAGAAGGCGCTGGAGCAGGCCGCGCGCCAAGGCCGGTTCGAGGCCGAGGGCTGGCGAATCCGCAAGGATGGCTCGAAGTTCTGGGCCTCCGTCGTGATCGACAGGATCACCGACGAGAACGGCGAATTGATCGGATTTGCCAAGGTCACGCGGGACATCAGCGAGCGCAAGGAGGCCCAGGATAAGCTGGCGGAAATTCAAAGCCAGCTGGTCGCCTCGCAGAAGCTCGAAGCGGTCGGTCAGCTCAGCGGCGGCATCGCGCACGATTTCAACAACCTCTTGATGATCGTGATGGGCAATCTCGAAACCGCCGAACGCCATCTCAAGCAGGTTCCGGCCAACAGCAGCATCCAACGCGCGCTCGCTCACGCCAAGCGCGGCGCCCAACGTGCGGCCGCGCTGACCAGCAGGCTGCTCGCTTTCTCGCGCCGTCAGGCGCTTGACCCCAGGTCGATCAACCTCAACAACTTCCTGGCCGGCCTGCAGGACTTCCTGCAGCGGACCCTTGGTGAGCGGATCGAAGTGCAGACCGTCGGCAGCGCCGGCCTCTGGCAGGTGGAGGTCGATCCCAACCACCTGGAATCGGCGCTCGTCAACCTCGCGATCAACGCGCGCGATGCCATGCCGGAGGGCGGCAAGCTCACGATCGAAGCGGTGAACGTCGCCGCCGACGAGGAATATTGCTCACGCAATCCCGAGCTGACGCCGGGCCAGTATGTGGTCGTATGCGTCACCGACAACGGCGTGGGCATGAACCAGGACGTGCTGCATCACGCCTTCGAGCCCTTCTTCACGACAAAGGAAGCCGGCCACGGCACGGGCCTCGGTCTCAGCCAAGTCTACGGATTCGTCAAGCAGTCGGGCGGACACGTCAAGATCTACAGCGAGGTGGGACAGGGAACAACCATCAAGATGTATTTCCCGCGCCACCATGGCGCGGTCATGGAAGCGGAAGAGATCAGCGAGCCTTTCGCCGAAGGCGACACGGTTGAGACAATCCTTGTTGTTGAGGACGACGAAGATCTCCGCGCCTATGTAGGTGAGCTGCTGCGCGACCTGAACTATCGCGTGCTCACCGCTCCAAGCGCGCAAGCGGCGCTCACGCTGCTGCTGCAGGATCAGCCGCACATCAATCTCATGCTGACGGACGTGGTGATGCCCGGCATGAACGGCAGGGAACTGGGCAAACGAGCGATCCAAATCCGGCCGGAACTCAAAATCCTCTATATGACCGGCTATTCGCGCAACGCCATTGTGCACCAAGGCCGGCTGGATCAAGGGGTCGATCTCCTGGAAAAGCCCGTATCCCAAGCAAAGCTTGCTTTGCGCGTCCGCGAGATACTCGACCGCCCCGGTTAGCCGGATACGGACAGGCTCTCGGATGGCGGCTGGCGGGAGCCCCCGCAGCGCGGCCGATGCTCCTGGCAGGTGAGATTTCTCCCCGCTATGGGCCCAAGGTGGCCTTTCGCGTAACGTGGTGAGGCTGACGGACAGTCGAGCGCTTCGCGCGTGAAGCGGCCACCGCGCACGACGAATCCTCCCAGATCAATTCGGTGCAGCGACCACACTCGAATATCCGAATACGCTCTCTTTTCTCCATGTCCCAAACTGTCTCCACGTGCGTCAGCGGCAGATGACAGTTTGGACAGCTCCATATGATGGACAGGGCGAGCATGTGGTCCTCGCCGCTCTGCTCGAAACCAAAACTCCTGTTCTGATAAGCCAATACCGGCCGCTTCGTTCCTGCGGCAAGGCGATGAGCAGCCGCGTCGACAGATGGCTGTCGGGTCAGTTCCGTCAATGCGCCATGCTGCGTCCGGCCTCGTCACAGGCCTGCATGCAGCGGCGGCAGGCGTCGGCGCAGATGCGGCAATGCTCGTGCTCGCCTGCGTGCTTCTGGCATTCGTCGGCGCAGAGCCGGCAGGCAGCGGCGCAAGTGTGCAGCATGCGGCGGATCATTTCGTCGTCCCAGCCGGTCTGACGGGTGGCCATCCTGCCGGTGATATTGCAGACGTCTGCGCAGTCGAGATTGAGGCGGATGCATTGCGTCAGCGACTTGACCATGTCCTCGGCGAGGCAGGCGTCGGCGCAAGACGTGCAGATCTGGGCGCAGGAATAGCATTCCTCGATGCAGCGGACGAGCAGGCCATCGCCCTGGCCATGGGCCCGTGGGTGCCGACTGATCATTTCCTGGACTTGCATGGAACTCTCCGCAGGTTTTGAGGGGCTTCCTCGTTCGCCTAATCGCCGAACTCCGGAAAGGTTCTTGAGCGCTTGCTGGCGCGGAGGCGCCGCCGCGGAAGCAAAATGCGTCGCATGGGCATTCAAGTTTCCGGTGTCATGGCCGGATCGCCCCCGCTGCGCACCGTGTTCGGAGGGCTGTGGGCGGTGCGCAGCCTTGTGCAGTGAGACGGGAGCGTTGCCCCTCCGCCCTCGTCATTCCGGGATGCGTGCGCAGCACGCAGGGCCGGAATCCATCGGACCGCGGACGCGAATGGCAAGACGGATTTCGGGCTCGCGCTTCGCGCGCCCCGGAATGACGAGCGGAGTACTACTCCGCGGCCTGCCTGACGTACCGCGCGCTTGGCGTGCGCATGGTCACGAGTTCTTCGGCGGCGGTGGGGTGTAGCGCGATGGTCGCGTCGAAGTCGGCCTTGGTCGCTTTCATCTTCACCGCGATCGCGACCACCTGGATGGTCTCGGCGGCGCAATCGCCGACGATGTGACAGCCAAGCACGCGGTCGCTTACGCCGTCGACCACGAGCTTCATCAGCACGCGGGTATCGCGGCCTGACATCGTCGCCTTGATGGGTCGGAAACTGGTCTTGTAGATGTCGACGTGGCTGAATTGCGCGCGCGCCTCGGCCTCCGTCAGACCCACGGTGCCGACCTCCGGCTGCGAGAACACCGCGGTCGGAATGCTGGCGTGGTCGACCTGGACCGGGCGCTTGCCGAACACGGTGTCGGCGAAGGCGTGGCCCTCGCGGATCGCGACCGGCGTCAGGTTGTGGCGATGGGTGACGTCGCCGATGGCGTAGATGTTCGGCACCGAGCTTTTCGACCAGGCATCGACCGCGATGCCGCCATTGTCCGGATTGATGGCGACGCCCGCCTTCTCCAGGCCGAGATTGGCGACGTTCGGATGCCGGCCGATCGCGAACATCACCTTCTCGGAGGCGAGGCTCGAGCCGTTGGACAGATGCGTGGTGAATTCCTTGCCGTGACGATCGACCTTGGTAACGGTGCAGCCGGTCAGGATGGTGATGCCGCGCTTCTCCATCTCGGCGCGCACATGCTCTCGGACGTCCTCGTCGAAGCCGCGCAGGATGTTGTCGCCGCGGTAGATCACGGTGACGTCCGAGCCGAAGCCGGCGAAGATGCCGGCGAATTCCAGCGCGATGTAGCCGCCGCCCTGGATCACGATGCGCCGCGGCAATTCGGGAAGGTGAAACGCCTCGTTGGACGAGATCACGTGCTCGATACCGGGAATCACGGGCCCATGGTTGGGCGCGCCGCCGGTCGCAATCAGCACGTACTTGGCCTTGACCGTCTCGCCGGTCGCAAGACGCAGCGTGTGCGCGTCCTCGAAGATTGCCCGCGTCTTGACGATATGCGCGCCGGATTTTTCGACATTGGTGGTATAGGCCGCCTCCAGCCGCGCAATTTCCTTGTCCTTGTTGGCGACGAGCGTCGGCCAGTCGAACGAGGCTTGCGGGATGGTCCAGCCGAAGCCGGCGGCATCCTCGATCTCCTGCTGGACGTGCGAGCCGATCACGAACAGCTTTTTCGGCACGCAGCCGCGGATCACGCAGGTACCGCCCATCCGGTACTCTTCGGCGACCATGACCTTGGCACCATGGCCGGCGGCGATACGGGCGGCGCGAACCCCGCCCGAACCGCCCCCGATGACGAACAGATCGACGTCGTATTCAGCCATGGCGCTCTATGTCCTACTCCAGAGAATTAGATCTCCTTGCCGCGCTTGCGCATCTCGGCCCGGAACTGGGCGTTCACAGTCTCGGCGAACTGCTGCGCCCACTGGTTCATATAGGACATCGAGAACTGGATTGCCCGGGGCTCGCTGGCGAGCAGCTTCTGGCCCAGCGGCGACTTGTAGAAGGTGACGAGGTCCTTCAGTTCCTGCTCGGTGAATTCGTTGGCATAGACCTTGGCCATGCCATCGCCGATCTCCTGCTCGCGGCCGGCCAGGTTCTTGGCGACGATGGTGGCGACCTCGTTGAGGTCCTTCTGGTAGTTGAGGTTGGACTGCAGCAGGCTTTCCTTGGTCTGCAGCACGATGTTGGGAACGGCGTTGGCGTACATCGCGCTCGCGTTCTTCATCTTGAGGATTTCCTTGGCCGCTGCGATCGCCGCCGGCGAGCCTTCCTTCAGCGCGGGCGCCGCCGCGGGAGCCGGCGCCTTCTGCTGCGCGCTCACCGATACGGCGGTCAGGGCCACAGCCAATCCGAGGCCCGTGGCCGACAAAATCCGTGCAAAGCTCGTCATTCTAATTCTCCCAGAATTTACGGCGTCAGCGCCGTTCAACAACGCGAATTCCCTGCGCGCCCGCCAGCACGACCGTGCCGGCGAGACCGATGAACAACCCGTGCTCGACAACGCCCGGGATCACGCTCAGCAGTCCCGCCAGGCGCGGCGCATCCCCTATCCGTCCCAGATGGGCGTCGACAATCCAGTGGCCGCCATCGGTGACAAAAACGTGGCCATCCTTGGCCGTCCGCGGCACCATCTGGCCGGCAACGCCGGCCTCCGCAAAGGCCTTGGCGATCGCCGCCTTGGTCGCCGCGAGGCCGAACGGGATCACCTCGATCGGCAGCGGGAAACGGCCGAGAGGATCCACCCATTTGCTCTCATCGGCGATCACGACCATGCGATCGGATGCGGCCGCCACGATCTTCTCGCGGAGCAGCGCGCCACCGCCGCCCTTGATCAGGTTGAGCGCGGGATCGACCTCGTCGGCGCCGTCGACCGTGAGATCGAGATGGTCGATCTCGTCCAGTGTGGCGAGCGCAATTCCGCAGGCTTCCGCCTGCGCGCGGGTCGCCTCCGAGGTCGGCACGCCCACGACCTTCATGCCACCGCGCACCTTCTCGCCGAGCAGGTCGACGAAATGCTTGGCGGTCGACCCGGTGCCGAGCCCGAGCTTCATGCCGTCGCGCACCTCTTGCAGGGCGCGCGCGGCGGCCTGTCGTTTCAATCCGTCCATGTCCACGTGCGACGATTTCCCAGAACTTGTTCGCGGGACCAGTTGTCAAGGCTTGGGAGCGGCCCCATCCCCGCTCCGGCGGCGCATATCTAGCCGCCTTTTGCGCGCAGGGACAGCGCCAATAGTGCCTTATACGGCCGCGCAATGCAGTTTTAATATTCGATCAGAACCCGGCGCCAGTGCGCTGTTTTTCCGCGCTTTCTTCCGGCGACGCGACGCTTCGTCCTCTACCGAAAGATTAACTTTCAGACCTCGTCCATCGCGGCCAGGATCGCGCCAAACCGAGTCTCGACCTCGGCCCGCATGCCGGGATGGGTAAATACATAGAGGCGATCCTCTCGTATGGCGGCAAGGACGCGTGCGGCAACATCGGCCGGATCGATGCCGGCCTCAAGCTGCCGCGCGATCTCCGCGACCATGGCGGCCGCCGGGCTGTCGGGCTCAAGCACAGGTGTCGGACCGTAGCGCGGAGGGCGGTTGCGTCCGCTCTCGCCGATCCGGGTCCGCACGAAGCTCGGGCACAGCACGCTGACGCCGATGCCAAGCGGCTTGAGCCGCAGGGCCAGCCCCTCGGACATGCTGACGACCGCGAACTTCGTCGCCGAGTAAGGGCTGAAGCCAAGGCCGCCGTTTATCCCCGCCATCGAGGCGGTGTTGACGATGTGCCCGCCCTCGCCGTGCTTGCGCATGTGCGGCAGGAAGCTTGCGATGCCATGCACGACGCCCATCAGGTTGACATCGATCACCCAGCGCCAGCTCTCGAGCGAGATCGCGTCGATGCCGCCGCCGGCGGCGACGCCGGCATTGTTGCAGACAATGTGGACATTGCCGAACGCATCGAACGCGGCGCCGGCGGCGTCCTCGACGCTTGCGGGATCGGCGACATCGCAGAGCGTGCCTCTGACGCTCGAGCCAAACTCAGCCAGACTTTTGACGGCGCGTTCGAGCGCGTCCGCCTCGATATCGGCGAGCATCACCTTCATGCCGGCCTCCGCGAACGCACGACCAAGCGCAAGGCCGATGCCGCTGGCCCCGCCGGTGACAAAGGCTGTTCTGCCGTCAAGTTCACGCATGGACGCCCTCCCATCGATCATGATCCGACGTAATCGGATCATGATCTCATCTTTTTGTTTGAGCATGATCTTCCCGCGTAAACGCTTCGCGTTTGTCGCGAGGGAAAAACCGGTCTCCACTTTTCCGGATCATGCTCTATGCGCAGCGAAGTCCGCCCTCTTCTCTTGCATGACGGCGCCGGAAACGATAGCCAAAGGAGGATGAACTCTCCCGGCATTGTCGTTTTCGATCTCGACGGTACCCTCGTCGATACCGCGCCCGACCTGATCAGCGCGCTCAATTACGTGCTGGACCGCGAGGGCTTGGCCCCGATGCCGCTGCAATCGGCGCGGACCATGATCGGCGGCGGAGCACGCAGATTGATCGAGCGCGCGCTCGAGGTCGAGGGCCGCCAGATCAGCACGGACGACGTCAGCCGGCTGACCAAGGATTTCATCGACTATTACGCCGCCCATATCGCCAACGAATCGCGCCCGTTCGAAGGCCTGGAAAACGCCCTGGACGAACTCGCCGCGCAGGGGTTCCGCTTTGCGGTCTGCACCAACAAGCTCGAATTCCTGTCAAAGCTCCTGCTCGATCAGCTCGGCCTGAGCGGCCGGTTTGCTGCAATCTGCGGCGCGGACACCTTCGGAATCTCCAAACCGGATCCCGCGATCCTCCGGCAAACGGTGGCGCGGGCGGAGGGACAGCTATCCTCCGCAATCATGGTCGGCGATGGCGGGCCGGATGTCGGGGTCGCCCGACGGGCAGGTATCCCGGTGATCGGGGTCGAATTCGGCTATACCGAGATACCTATTGCCGAATTGAAGCCGGATCGGCTGATCGGCCATATGCGGGAGCTGCCGGCGGCCGTCGACAGCCTCGCCAGGGCTGTGAATATCTCTTAACCTACTGAGATAACGTTGCTTTTCTGCAACGCCACGCATCCTTATTAACCATCGATTAGCGAATTCGCCCTGCGCCGTTGCGCCGCAGTGCCCACCCTCCTATGGTCCGGCCGGGGATTGTGGCTCTCAGCCACAGTTAGGTGGATCAATCATGCGTCGTGTCATCGCGATTGCCGTCGCCGGGGCAAGCCTGGCGGGCTGTTCGTCTTTTTCTTGGGATTCGTTCAAGTCGGCGCCTGCGCCGGTCCAGGTTCAGCTCGAATCGACGCCTCCGGGCGCGGACGCGGTGACCTCGGTCGGACCGGCCTGCAAAACGCCCTGCACCGTCTCGGTGGCAGCGCCCGACAGTGGCTTCTCCGTCACCTTCAACCTGCCGAAGTATGAATCGGCCACGGTTCCGGTCACGGTGGTCCGCAACCCCGGCGACCTCACCACCGCGGCATCGACCGTCGTCGATCCAAATCCCGTGGTTGCGGAACTGAAGCCCACGGCTCCGCCGCCCAAGGCGCGCAAGCCACGGCCGAAGCGGCCGAAGCCGGCCGCCGCTGCGGCAGCCCCCGCAGCCGAGCCGGCCACCGCTGCCGGTACGCCTTTCCCGGATCCGAACGCGCCGGTGCAGCGCTAGAGCATATTCGGTTCTGATTGAATCAGAACCGAAGCTCCAGATTGTTGTTTTGACGCGTTTTCTGCGCGGATAAGTCTACGCAATCTGCGTAAACTTGATTGCTATGCGGACCGGCGTCCACTTCGCTCGAAAACGCTCTAAATTACACGTTCGCACTGCACTATTTGACGGCGCGCATTGTCGGACGGTAACAAGCTGCCTAGATTGTGCTCGCGGAGCCACTTCCCTTTCGTCCGGCTCCGTCGAGCAAGGCGTTGGCAAGGCGTGTGAATGAGCGCAATTTCGCTTCCCCCCTCCGAATCCCTGTTCCGTCCGATGACCGATCCGTTCGGCCGGACGATCCGCTACCTGCGCGTCTCCGTCACCGACCGCTGTGACCTGCGCTGCTTCTACTGCATGTCGGAAGACATGACCTTTCTTCCGAAAGCCGATCTCCTGACGCTGGAAGAGCTCGACCGGCTGTGCTCGGCCTTCATCGCCAAGGGCGTGCGCAAGCTCCGCCTCACCGGCGGGGAGCCCCTGGTGCGGCGCAACGTGATGACGCTGGTGCGCTCGCTGTCGCGGCATCTTGCCAGCGGCGCGCTCGATGAATTGACGCTGACCACCAACGGCTCACAGCTCGCGCGCTTCGCCGGCGAACTCGCCGATTGCGGCGTGCGCCGTATCAACGTCTCCCTCGACACGCTCGATGCCGACAGGTTCCGCGCGATCACGCGCTGGGGCGACATCGACAAGGTCCTGGCCGGGATCGAGGCGGCACGGGCCGCGGGGCTTGCGGTCAAGATCAACGCGGTGGCGCTCAAGAACATGAACGAGGACGAGATCCCCTCGCTGATGCAGTGGGCGCACAGCAAGGGCATGGCGCTGACCTTGATCGAGGTGATGCCGATGGGCGATATCGGCGCCGGCCGTATCGATCAGTATGTGCCGCTGTCGCTTCTCCGCGCGCGGCTGGAAAAGCAATTCACGCTGACCGATCTCGAAGAGAGCACCGGCGGCCCTGCCCGCTATGTCCGGGTCAGCGAGACCGGCGGCAAGCTCGGCTTCATCACGCCGATGACCCACAATTTCTGCGAATCCTGCAACCGCGTGCGCATCACCTGCACCGGCACGCTGCACACCTGCCTTGGCCACGAGGATGCCTCCGATTTGCGCAAACCGCTGCGCGCGTCGGCAGACAACGAGCTCTTGTCGGCCGCGATCGACCGCGCCATCGGGTTGAAGCCGAAGGGGCACGATTTCATCATTGATCGCCGCCACAACCGCCCCAGCGTCAGCCGGCATATGAGCGTCACCGGCGGCTGAGGGCCGCCCGCCTCCATTTCGGCCCAGAACTCGTTGAGATGAGGTCGAATTGTGTCCGCCATGGACGCTGCCTCTCTTCACCTCTCCCGAAGGGAGAGGTGAACTTGCGGCCAGGCCGATTCAACCAAATGACATCACTGCTCTAGCGGGCCCTTCACTGAAAAGCTCCCGGGATTCACCAAGCCCATGCAGCGGCTTGGGGCCGCGTCAATTTGCCCATTTTCCAATTGACCTTATCACCCCACGCTGAAATGGTGCGGCAGCTTTCACGCCAGCTCGGCCGGACAGGCCGCTGCCCTACCCGGTGCAGCCAAGACGGCAGAAGCACACCGACGGGGAGGACTGGCATTGCAATCGCTCGTAGAGGTGAGCTTTGGCACCACGCGCGTTGGCGCGGTGGCGTAGCGATGCTCGTTGACACAAACGGCGCGCGTTTGGCGC
The DNA here is from genome assembly GCF_055456055.1 of Bradyrhizobium sp. LeoB3. Taxonomy (NCBI): domain Bacteria; kingdom Pseudomonadati; phylum Pseudomonadota; class Alphaproteobacteria; order Hyphomicrobiales; family Nitrobacteraceae; genus Bradyrhizobium; species Bradyrhizobium sp. LeoB3. The sequence goes on along the minus strand of NZ_JBVBEF010000127.1, from coordinate 4,107 downwards.
AGCCGCGGAGACCATAATGCGCCCTTTGATGGGATTGAGTACAGCCATCGACCGGCTCAATGAGAAGATCGGCTATATCTGCAACCTCCTGGTGCTGATTGCCTGTCTCGTCAGCGCCGGCAATGCGATGATCCGCTACGCCTTTTCCTATAGCTCGAACGGCTGGCTCGAAGCGCAGTGGTACATGTTCGCCGTCCTCGTGATGTTCGGCGCGTCCTACACCTTCAAGCGCAATGAGCATGTCCGGGTCGAGATCTTCTATCTCATGCTGTCCGAACGCGGCCAGCTCTGGCTCGACCTGATCGGCACGCTGTTCTTCCTGATCCCGGCCTGCCTGCTGCTCGCCTATTTGTCCTGGCCATTCTTCTACCAGTCCTATGCGGTCGGCGAGATCTCAAGCAATGCCGGCGGCCTGGTCCGCTGGCCAATCAAGTTCGTCATTCCGGCGGGTTTCGTGATGCTGGCGTTGCAAGGCGTCTCGGAGGTGATCAAGCGCATCGCGGCGCTGCAGGGCTATGTGACGATCGACGCGAAGTACGAGAGGCCGACCCAATGATTACGCTGGAGATGATGCCGCCACTGATGTTCGGTGGCATGATCATAGCCATGCTGATCGGCTACCCCGTGGCATTCACGCTGGCCGCAGTCGGGCTTTCGTTCGGATTTCTCTCGATCTATCTCGGCTTCTTCGACCTCAACTTCCTGCAGGCGATCCCCGGCCGCATCTTCGGCAGCGTGCTGTCCAATGAGCTGCTGCTCGCGATCCCCTTCTTCACCTTCATGGGCGCGATCCTGGAACGGTGCGGGCTTGCGGAGGACATGCTGGATTCGATGGGCCAGTTGTTCGGCCCGATCCGCGGCGGCCTCGGCTATTCCGTCATCATCGTCGGCTTCATCCTGGGCGCGATCACCGGCACGGTGGCGGCGCAGGTGATCGCGATGGCGCTGATCTCGATGCCGGTGATGATCCGCTATGGCTACAACATACGCTACATCACCGGCGTGCTGGCGGCCTCCGGCACCATCACCCAACTGGTGCCGCCGTCGCTGGTCCTGATCGTGCTCGCCGACCAGCTCGGCAAATCGGTCGGCGACATGTATCTCGGCGCCTGGGGGCCGTCGATCTTCCAGATCCTCCTGTTCGCCAGCTACACCTTCGTGCTGGGCATCATCAAGCCGAGCCACGTGCCGGCGGTGCCAAAGGAAGCGCGCACGCTGACCGGCTGGGCGCTATGGAAGAAATGCCTGCTCGGCATCATCCCATCCGCGGTGCTGATCTTCGTCGTGCTCGGCACCATGATGATGGGCCTTGCGACCCCGACCGAAGCCGGCGCCATGGGCGCGGTCGGCGCCATCGTGCTCGCCGCGATCCACCACAAGGATTTCAGCTCGACCGGCCACAAGGTGATGATCGCCGGCGTCATCGCCGCAGGCATCGGCACCATCGTCGCGATCCTCTACAGCGAGAACCTGATCTTCAAGATCATGTTCGCCATCACCTATCTTGCGGTGGTCTGGATCTGCCTCGAGGCGGTGCGCATTCCCGACCTGCGCGACCTGATCAAGCAGGGCTATGAGACCACCATGCGCATCACCTGCATGGTCACCTTCATCCTGATCGGCTCGACCTGTTTCTCGGTCGTGTTCCTCGGCGTCTCCGGAGGCGTCTGGCTCGAGCACCATCTGACATCGCTGCCCGGCGGCGTGTGGGGCTTCCTGATCTTCATCAACCTCTTCATCTTCTTCCTGGCCTTCTTCCTCGACTTCTTCGAGATCGCCTTCATCATCCTGCCGATGATCGCGCCGATCGCGCAGAAGATCCTGGCGCCGGTCGTCGGCCCCGATGCCGCCCTGATCTGGTTCGGCGTCATGCTCTGCGTGAACATGCAGACGTCGTTCCTGCATCCGCCGTTCGGCTTCGCGCTGTTCTATCTGCGCGGCGTGGCGCCGAAGGAAGTGAAGAGCTCCGACATCTATTGGGGCGCGATGCCCTGGATCGGACTGCAGGCGATCATGGTAGCGCTGGTGATCGCCTTCCCGATCACGGTGACGGCCCTGCTCGACAAGCCGCTCGACGTCGACCTGACCAAGGTGAAAATCGAGGTGCCGCAGATCGACCTGCCGCCGCTCGATTTTGGTCAGCCCAAGAATTGAACTGGCGAACTGATCTGGCCGTGCCCTTCCGGAGGGTGCGCGGGCAAATAGCCGCGGCGAAGCTGCTGGACGGCTGCCGATCGGGATCGGTATGGACGGGCTTGGGGGGATCAGGTCTTGTTGGCCGCAATCGTCGCGATCTTTGTCGTCGCCTACGCCGCGATCGCGCTGGAACACCCGATCGGGATCAACAAGTCAGCCTCCGCATTGCTGGGCGCCGGACTGCTCTGGACGGTGTACGCCGTCGCGAGCGGCGACGCGGCCCTGATCGACAAGCAGCTCAACGAATCCGTCTCCACGACCGCGCAGATCGTCTTCTTCCTGCTCGGCGCCATGACGATCGTCGAGGTGATCGATGCCCATAACGGCTTTGAAGTCATCACCTCGCTGATCCGCACCAGGAAGCAAGTCACCCTGATGTGGCTGGTCGGCTTCGTAACTTTTTCCTGAGTGCGATCCTGGACAATCTGACGACCACGATCGTGATGATATCGCTGATGCGGAAGCTGCTCGACGATGCAGACGATCGCCTGTTCTTCGCCTCCATGATCGTGATCGCGGCCAATGCAGGCGGCGCATGGTCGCCGATCGGCGACGTGACGACCACGATGCTGTGGATCGGCGGACAGATCACGCCGCTCGCGATCATCAAGGGGGTCTTCCTCGCTTCGCTGATCAACTTGATCGTCCCCCTCCTCGTCGTCTGCTATTTCTTGCGGGGCAAGGAAATTCCAGCGCTCGCAGAGGTGGAGCGTGAGACGCCCGAGACGAGCGTCTTCGAGCGCAACGTGATGTTCTACCTCGGCCTCGGCATCCTGATCGCGGTGCCCGCCTTCAAGGCCGTGACGCACCTGCCGCCGTTCATGGGAATCCTTTTTGGACTGGGCATCCTCTGGACGGTTGGCGAACTGATCCATCGACACAAGGAGCAAGTCGAAAAGGAGCATCTCACCCTCCTCCACGCGCTGACGCGGATCGACATGGGCTCGATCGTCTTCTTCGTCGGGATCTTGCTGTCGGTCGCAGCGCTCGAGCACACCCATGTTCTGGAAATACTGGCCAGGTGGCTGGATGCGACCATCGGGCGCCAGGACATCATCGTCATCGCGCTCGGGCTTCTCAGCGCCGTCATCGACAACGTGCCGCTGGTGGCGGCGACGATGGGCATGTACAGCCTGACGCAGCATCCCGCCGACAGCTTCCTGTGGGAGTTCATCGCTTACTGCGCCGGCACCGGCGGATCGATCCTGATCATCGGCTCGGCGGCAGGCGTCGCCGCGATGGGCTTGGAGAAGATCCACTTCTTCTGGTACGTCCGCCGCATCAGCGGCCTTGCCTTGCTCGGCTATTTCGCCGGCGCCGCCGCCTACATCATCCAGTACCGCCTGCTTCACTAGAGCATTTTTCGGTTCTGATTGAATCAGAACCGACGCTCTAGATTCTTGTTTTGACGCGTTTTCTTCACGCGAACCGGTATCCACTTCGCTCGAAAACGCTCTAACCCCGTAGCCGGGGTGGAGCGAAGCGCAACCCGGGACATCTGCATCAACATCTGCGGCCAGTCCCGGGTTACGCTAGCGCTTCACCCGGCCTACGGCACTTGGATTCATAAGTCGCTTGGCTTGGTTTACGTCTGCTCAACCGCCCATAGCGGCGTGATAGCAGACATTCCAGAACTACCGCTCAGGACCAGACACTCACTTGAAAGCGACGACTTGAATCGCCTCCTTGTCCTCAGTTGCAGACCGAGGACGGAGGACTGAGTTACTGGACCTCGGCGATCTTCGGTTCAGATGACAGCATCTGCGCGTTGGTTGCCGAGGGCCGGTTCGACGGCGATGCCGGGTCCGGCGATCGGAAAGCAGCGTCGGGCGCTCCCTGGGATGGTCGACGGGCAGCGGTTGCCGGAAGCACGATCACTTTCGCTCCGACTTTCACCCGCTCATAAAGGTC
>NZ_JBVBEF010000126.1:0-18446 GCF_055456055.1 Bradyrhizobium sp. LeoB3 | reverse complement strand
ATGATTGTCAACCGCAGCGCCTGCTCGTCGTCGTCCAACATCCGGGTGACCGAGGTAATCGCTTCGTTCGCGCGGTCCGCCGCGAGCAAACACAGCTTCTCATGCTCACGGGATGAAAGCATGGTTATTCCCCTTTCGTTTCTTTTTAGTGGGTCGGCTTTTGTTGTCTGAGTTGTGTGCACTGCAGCGCCGCCGCGCCAGTTCGGCTCGCGGCATCGTGTTCGCGGCCGAACCATTGTAGGGATCTGGTCCATGCAATCGATTGCGGCCACCAAACTTGGCGCGGTTCATCCACGTCTCCACGATCTTCTCGTCGTCCATCGCCGCCCGCGGCATCCGGAACAGCCCGCACATCTCCATGCGGGGATGATGTCGAGCGTGCCGTCCTTACCGGCGCTGCGACCGCGTTGTCCTGTCCCAAGACTAGGACACCAGCTCAATCGGAGGGTCCGAAGCACATGTCCGATCGTCCAAAGGCTTAGCCCCGGCACAGTGCGGGACGCACGCCGTTTACTTGCCCTGCTGCTTCAGCGCCCACAGCCGGTAGGCTTCCTCGATGTACGGGTCCGGTGCTGTCGGTGGCGGGATCAGCTTCGCGCCCTCGTTGCGGAAGTGATCGAGGCCACGCCCGAGCTTGCGGCCTTCCAGCGTGTGCTGGTCGAGAGCGAAGTCCGGTATCTCGGGGACGTGGCCCTCAAGCATCGACCGCAACCCGATTGCCGCTGCGAAGTGACAGCCCGCACGCGACTTCGGCGATCGGCACATGATGCGGATCGCATTGCCCACCATCAACCGGGCTTCGCCGATGCTCTTGCTGTACCGCTCCCTCGACGCTGCGAGCGAGGCGGCGACGAACGGGAAGACGTGCGGCGCTGCCAGGGTGTCGAGGTCTTCATGGCAAATGACTTCGAGCCTGTTGCAGACCATGGTGTGGAAGGCTTTAGAGGTGTGCATGAGTTCGATGGCGAACTCCATGGCTTCACGCTCCACGCCGCGCCTGATCGCCTTCTGTAGGGCAGAGACGCAGGCCATTGCGGGAAGGCCGTTGCGGGTATCGGGGATCACTGGCTTGCTCCGTCTAGCGAGACGGGGCCGACAACGATGGTCTCGCCCGGTACCTTTGCCGCGACGAGCGCGCGGGCCTGTTCGAGCGAATAGGCGTAGACGGTGAAAAGCGGCTGCGGGTTCTGGGCGGGCCGGAGGATGGCGAAGTGCTTCGGGGTCTGCACTGGCTTGCTCCTGTCGGTTGGTGGTCTAACCGTTCAGCCACCAGTGGCGCGTGCAGTAAAACATTGTTTTTGCTGGTAAATTCATTATCCCGCATGATTACGGCCGTCCTTGTGCTTGCGCTTTGCAGGTGCGTCAGATGACGCACTGTCTTGCGGGCGCGTCGCCTTGTGCCCGGCGCGCTATCCACCGCAATTCCTAGTGGCTTGCCCGCCGTGCGCCGCCCGGCGCACCTTCCGCCTGCATGGGCACCAAATCGCGAGAGCGCGTCCATGGCGCGTCGGTCAGGGCGGCGGCCGAGGAAGCGGCCGAGGCGCGCAAGCAGGCCGACCGGCTCGCCTGTGAGGCTTGGAACAAGCGCATGCTGGCGTTTCAGGGTCCGGCGCAGCCATCGCCGACGCTGGGCGATGCCCTCAACGCCGGATACTGCTACCTCGAAGTGAAGTGTCTCGGCTGCGAAACGCATCAGACTGTCGCGCTCGACATCGTGCGGCGACCGAAGTCAACGCCGATCCAAGAGCTGGAGCGCTACATGCGCTGCAAGCTGTGCTCGGAGCAGCGCAGCTATGCCTACAAGCGGAGCCATCTCGTGGCGCTGCGGACCACCAAGATTTCAGCCAGCGATCCACCATCTACGTGGTGGCCGGGGGAGCGATAGTATGCCCACGAAAGAGCAATGGAAGAACGCGTATGCGACAATTGGCGAAATGGTTTTGCTTTACACCGCGCTCGATCACCAACTAAATCATATCATCATTGAGGTGATGTACCTCTCCACGTCGCCGATGCTGGAAACCATAGTCGCGACCCTCGACCCTCGGCAAAAGATTGAAATCCTAAAGAGCCGTGCGGCTCACCTCAGACAACCGAATTGGAAGAAAGCCGTCAAAGCGCATGCGGACCAACTAGAGCGCGTAGCAAAGATCAGAAACGCTGTCTGCCATACACCGTTGGTCCCCAACAAGAAGGGTGACGGTTTCGAGTTTGCTCCACAGGCCGCCACCAAACTGCTAAAGAGCATGACGGTCAGGAGCAAGGACGACTATTCGATTACACGTTTAACGTTGGATGATGTTCAGGAAGCCAAAACTTTGGCGATAAAGGCATTGGGTAGTGGCGAAGATATTCTGGCGAACTTCGCAATGCTTCGCTCTGCGTTGGAAGAGAAAGCTGGGGCATAAATCGCGGGCTTTTGCTGGATCGTGTGCAACCTCTACAGCATCACCACCAACCAAGCCGCGATCATCGCGCTGTTCCGCGTGATCAACCGCTACGTCGGCAACCTCGCGCCGATGCCGGGCGTGTTTCCGGACTACCCGGCACCAGTGGTGCGCAACTCGGGCGGCGAACTCGAAATGACGATGATGCGCTGGGGCATGCCGCCGCCACCACGAGCCGGTGGATACCCGGTAACTAACATCCGCAATACGTCATCGCCACACTGGCGGGCGTGGCTCAGCGCTGAGAACCGCTGCCTTGTCCCGGCCAACAGCTTCGCCGAGTACGCGCCGGAGCTAAACCCGGAGACGAAGAAAAAGGACGTGGTCTGGTTCGCGCTCGCCGACGAGCGTCCGCTGTTCGCGTTCGCGGGCGTGTGGATGACGTTCAACGGTGAACGCGGCACGAAGTCCAAGCCGGTGCCGGGGCCGCACCTTGTCTACGGCTTCCTGACAATCGCGCCCAACGCTGTAGTCGAGCCGATCCACCCTATGGCAATGCCGGTGATCCTGACCACCGACGAGGAGCGTGACGTCTGGATGCGCGCGGCGTGGGATGAGGCCAAGGCGCTGCAGCGGCCGCTGCCGGATGACGCGCTCAGGATCGTTATGCGCGGGGCGGACAAGGAAGATCGGGTGGCGGCCTAACGCAGGTAATTCGCTGCGGAGTGCCTCAAACTCGGTCAAAAAGCTTTGGAATAAGCGTTCTTGCACCTTTGCAGTCCCTGCAACCGGCGATAGTTTCAGCTTTGGGGGACCCTGCAATGGAATACATCCGCTTTGCCGTTAAATTTGCGTCGTTTGCCGTGGTCCTCCTGCTGATCGGCGGTTACATCTTCCTTGTCTACACCGGTGATGTTCCTAAGCCAGCCATCGAAGGCATGGTGAGGCAGGTCGTCCCATCGATGGCGACGGGTGGGTCGTTAATAGCCGGGATCGCGATCGTAGTGTGCCTGGGCCTTACGGCCGTCGCTCCGTTCATCTACGCGGCCCGATCCGGGGATGCATTCACAGTCATCGTGAGCATCGTGGCCTTGGTGGTCTGCTTTGTGATGCTGGTCTACAGCCGCACGGTGATCGACATGGTGCTTGCCGCGATCGGTTATTTTACGAGCGCATTCATATCGGTCGTCATGTATTCAACGACGCGGATCGTTGATGCCTTCGGACGATCGCCATAGGCCGAAATCCAAGGAAGCCCGAAGGTGGCAGCCCTCGCGACCGGGCGGTGATTTGAAGTCATAGTCATACGCTTAACTTAGGATGCGAGGGCTGCCACATTGAAGTTTCGGCACTTTGAACTACCCGACGATCACGCGTTTTTCTGCTCCATCCGCTCGCTCGTCGATGGTGTGTTTAAGCTCTTCGGTTGGCTCGCGCTGGCTGCAACGTTCCAACTCGGCGCTGAAACAACTCACAGCATTTTTCTTTGGACCATATGCGTGATAGCCTACGTGATGATCGCTGCATACTTGCAGACGTTCATCAGTTGGGTGTCGCACCTTAAGTTTCATGGAAACGCCAAGCCGATCCGAGATCTGAGGCCCGGAACAAATTCCAAATTGGCCGCTGTTCGCGGTCTAAGCAAGATAGCGGTGCCTATCAATATCTGTTTCTATCTGGATCGCTCTAATCATCGGGATGCAAACCGCAGTTGAAAAATCGGCATCGGCAATCGTGGAATTCCAGAGGTCTGCGAGGGCGAAATAGCAGATCAGGACCACTGGGTCCGGGGCGATCTCGCGACGTCTGGATGCGCGCACCTTGGGATGAGGCGAAGGTATTGCAGCGGCCGTTGCCGGATGACGCACTCAGGATCGTCATGCGCGGGGCCGACAAAGAGGATCGAGCGATGGCAGCATGACCGCGCTCATCCTCTGCCCATGCGGCGTCCCTCCCGCTTCATCGAACCGTGCCAGCCGACGAAGGTGATCCCGCCACCGTCCGGTCCGCTCTGGGGTTCACGAAATCAAGCACGAAGGCTATCGGCTGATGGTGCAGCGCGGCGGGGCACGGGTTCGGCCAACGATGCTGACCTAGATTGATCGGTCAAAGTTAATCCAGATCAATGCTGCGCTCAGTAAGGCCGCAGACGGTGATCATCCCACTACGGCCGTGGAGGTCGCCATGACTAACGCTGTACAAGCTTTTGTTCTCTGCGCAGGAGTTTTTCTGCTTTCGTTTGCCGCCATTGCTGCATTCTGGTTCGCGGAAAGATGGCGACCTGGCAGCGGACCACAGTGGACAACCACGCCAAAGAGAAAGGACTAGCTGACCTAAGCCGTTCGCCAATCCAGCGGCGGCTTTTAGCTCAACGAACGCATGCAGGGCGAGATCGGCGCGGCCATGTTCGAGCACACGCCTGCAAGCTCCGCCTTGAGGGCATCGTATCCAAGCACCGGGACGGGGCGGTCGTCGCACTGGCTATGTGGAAGACCGCTCGGCTAGCCAACCACGCGCCGAGTTACAGCAGTCTCAGTGTGAACGGCTCCGCAGACGGCTACTTTTTTGGGGTCTAACCTTATCCTCCCATGCAAGGAATTTTATTTAAGTTAGGGAGTCCGATTATGGAAACTTCCAAACAAGCACACTCGTTTTTGCGGCTTTCCCAGTTTTGATGGCCGCAGTATTCTACCTGGCATTTGAAGGGGCGGGTGCCGACGCGCTTCTTGCAATTGCAACGTTGGTCCAGTGACACAGCGCCGACCCAAAGCGGCATGAGGTCCAGGCTTGGAAGACGCCGCGCTGCTGGCGGTCTGGTTCTTCTTGCGCCGGGCGGAGCCACCGCTGCAAGGGAGAGCTGCAATGATCCAAACAGAGCTGATCTTTGATCGTGTGCTGAAAATAACCGTGCCTGAGAAGTTGAAGGCCGGGGACTTTCGGCAGCTTGCTCCGCAGATCGATTCCCTCCTCGAGCAGCAGGGCAACATAAGCTTGCTGGTTGACGCCTCGAATTTTGGCGGCTGGGAAGATATCGCTGCGTTCGAGAAGCACATCGGCTTCGTGAAAAATCACCACCAGAAAGTGGAGCGCATCGCCGTTATCGTTGGGCATAGCTGGCAGTATTGGGTCATCGGCACCATGCGGCTATTTCTGCATCCCGAAGTGCGGACCTTTGAAAGAGGCGAAGAACGTGAAGCCTTAGAGTGGATCACCGGGGAAGCCTGAGCGAGCCAGCTGGCTAGAAATCACGGGTGTGTGTGTCGATTTCCCAGCGGGAGGGCGGTTCATTGATATTATCGCGGTCGATCATCAAGGCAAGTACGTCGTGTTCGAGCTAAAAGCCTCGCGCGGTTATGATCGAGTGATCGGCCAACGCTTGCGTTATATGACAACCGCTTCGCCCGCCATGACTCGGGCATTCGCCGCCAGTGCCGGCTGCTAGCCACTAGACCGCATCAAAAAACGGGTCCAAGGACTGAGCCAATCGGTCCGCCATTTGCGTAGCGGTCGGCGTGGACTGCTTTTCGAGAGGCAGCGAGCCGAGAGAAATGACGGCCAGCCCAGTACAGGCGGCAAGAACGGCTATCGCGATCGCAGCGAGATATTTGGTCCTCATAGCGACGGTCCCTTTTATCGTCCCATGAACTAACTGGGCACTCTCTGAAATGGTTCCGAGTGCGATCCCTGTGTCCGTTGGGCTATCGTCTAAGACCCAGCCGACCGAGTCCCGGGTTCTCCGAATGGAACATCGCGTCTCTATCAAGGATCAAGGAACGAAAGCCCCTGCTAGGCTTTAGAAAAGACATGAGAGTCGCTCGCCGGTACTAACACGGCGCAATGTCGCGGATAGCCAAAGGTCGCTAATAAAGACCGGCCAAAAGCGGCGGTCTCCGGTTCCATTCGGAATGGCCAGCCGTGCTCGCAAGCAGGAGAGCTAGGGGCGTAGCTCTTCGCTGCTGGGCGCATTCTTGCCCCGAACGAGGCTTCGTTATGCCCAACCGGATTGACATAGACCACAAACACAGCCGCGCCATTGTTCGAGAGATCGGCGAGAGATTGCGTGCGTCGTTGAAACCGGAGCCGGAATTGCCAGCGAGCATTAGAACGCAAATCCACCGGCTCCGCGAATTGGAAGAGCAGTCACCATCGATCATTCCGGCGGCTGAGCGCTGAGACAGGCCTCGCCGCTGAGCCGCTGTGGGACAGCACAGACGGCTCGGCCGAACATGGACGAGCAATGCCATCGGTGAAACGCCGTGCGTCAAGAATTTTGCGTGAGTACGGTGAGGCGCAATCCGAATTGATCGGCAAAACCGTCGTCCTTACCGATGGAGCGGATCGGAAGGATTGCCTCCCTGGCGAATTCCTTTGGTGCTATACTTTAAGCAGTTGTCGCACTGAGGGAGGCATCGATGTCCGGCAAATCGCGATACGGCGGCTTCGGGAGCGTTAACAGACATTACGCGACCGACATCGCGGCCGATAAATCCAGCCGCGCAGCGGCAAACACCGCGGCCGCCAGTGACGTAGCCGTTCAGGCCTCGTGGGCGCAGTATGTTCAGAACCTTGTAACCGAGCAGATCGCAGAGATCCGTGACGGCGTCATCGCGGGATTGCGGGAGGGGATCAGCGAGCAGCGCGACCGCCTGTTCGATGAGACCAACAAATTCCTTCGGCGCGAGTCGGATAGCAATTCAGCGAAAGTGGAAAGGGCGCTGGCCGATATCCGCGCGGCCAAGGCGGAAATGCGGGAAGCAATCCGAACCGAGCTTCGCGCCGAAATGCGCGCTGAGATCGCAGAGCGGACGGCGCTGATCAAACAGCCGGCCGATGGCATACCGGGTCCGCGCGGTGAAAAGGGTGAGCCCGGTTCGCTGCCGATGATCGAGCCGTACACCGCAGGTCGCATCTACTATCGCGGCAACGTGGTGGCCGATCAGACCGGCAGTTATCAGGCCAAGCGCGATACCGCGCAAGCACCGTGTCCGGAGAGCGAGGACTGGACCTGCATGGCGCGGTCGGCGCCGACGGCAAGGATGGTCGTACAATCCGGTCCCGCGGTACCTACGATGCCGCAAAAACCTATGAACGGCTCGATATAGTTATGCTGAACGGGTCCAGCTTTGTCGCGCAGCGTGACGATCCTGGCCCATGCCCCGGCGAGCACTGGCAATTGTTCGCTTCCGCAGGCAAGCGCGGCCAGCAGGGTCAGAAGGGCGAGCGCGGTGAGCGTGGTCCCGCAGGTCCGCTCGCGATTGTACCGCGGATCGCGCGTTCTGAAATCGATGCCGAGTACAATCTCCATCTCGACTACACCGACGGCTCTCACGACACCATTCCGCTTCGCCCGGCGTTCGAGCAGTTCCAGATGGAGACCGGACGAACATGAAACACGATGCAATCGAGCCTTTCCACCGCGATGACCTGAAGCGCGCCAGAGAACTAACTTATCTCCGCGCATCCGCAGAAGCCTATTTCCTCATGGGCATCAAAGGCTGGAAGTTCGACCACGATACGTTTCGCCTGACGCCGGTCCTGCTCGACGGCAGCGACGGGCCGGTCGCGGAATTGCGGGAGATGTACGCGCACTTTCTCAGAGAGCACGCGCGCAAAGGTAGTTAAGGTACACCCAGGAGCGAGATGTTGCTGCGCGAGCATTCGCGCATCGCCTGACGCGCTGGTACGGGGCAGGCCTCTGTAAGCACTGGGTCAAGGGAAAAACGGCGCACACTCCGCCCATTTGTGGGTTCAGGATCAGCTTTGAGGTTAGTAAATCGCTTTTCGGAATAGACTATCCAGCCGCGTGCTTAACGTCGGCGATGGAATCGGCCGCCCCAACTTGCTCGCCGCTTCGATCCACACCGTGATGGCGTTCTGCGCATTGGCAAAAGCCTCGGCCGGACTTTCACCGTCCGACATGCACCCGGGCAGATCCGGCACCAGCGCGATGAAGCCGCCGCCATCCACCGCTGGCAACGGGCGGATCAGCACGGGATATTCGGTCAGCTGATTCATGAAAGATGCCAGATAAGCTCGAGGAAACGGACAAGGTCAAGGAAACGTACCACACGCCGGATATGTATCGGTTTGACCGATCGTCCGGAAGGAACGGTCATGATGTGATCCAGGCGCTTACCGAACAGCCTGTAGTGCGATCCACTGCCGCGCGCAGCTTCGCACGAGACGTTATACTGTTGGCAAAGCTTCTCCACGTCCTCAATAGTCCAACCGGCTTGCGGGTTTCGCCGCATCCGGTCCAGAAGATCGTCGACCAATGGCTGCTCCCAAAGGAAGGCGGCCAGATCTAAACAAGCACTGGCGCAAAAGCCATTTTAATTGCCGGATTTTCCCGCTTTCCGTCAAGAAGCTGCTTTCGCGGTGCAGCATCAGTTTCTGAAGCGTCCGGGACGGCGCGGGCCGCTGCAACCGCTGGAGATGAAGAATCGGGCCTAACCCGCCTATTCGCAGGAGCAAGATTGATTCTGAACTTTCTGGCCGCCCATAGGCATAAATTGCACTGACGCGGCTTAGCAAAAATCGTCGTTTTCTTCGTCGCTCCAAGCTCCGGCTTGGATGGCAGATGCTGATGACGGCGGCGAGAAGGGTTTGCCCTGCGTATCCCGGAAAGGGCCTATACCACGGCGTGATCGCCGCTGGCGGCCTTTGCGCGGTGATGGGCGGCGTTCGTGGCCCGAGCCATCGGAGAGCCGGCAATGATCCAAACAGCCCCGCCTTCCGAATCGACATAAAAACTCACCCCCCGTATTCCTGATCTTCGCTTTTCTATCTCTAAAGAACCCGATCCGCATCGTCAGCTTCAACACCGCCGAAGGCTGGTCGCGCGATGCCTCGGAGGAGATCGCCGCCGAGCTGAGCCAGCGCTGCGCCGAGATTCCGGAGCCCTTGGCAGCGTTCCTCGGCCGCTATGGCGAGCCGCCCGCAATCCAGCTGGCGCTGCCGATGCAGCTGTAGCCGTCAGCCCTGACTTGCGGCCTCGTCCATCTCCTCCCAATCTCGCTTCAGCTTCGCGGCGATCTCATCAATCATAGCAAAGGCATGCCCCTTCGTGGTCGTCGCAAGCCAGACGTTGAAGGTGATATGGCTAGCGCAGAGATCGATCAGCTCGCGACGCTCGTCCTCGCCGAAGACGTGATGGCTTGCCGCGTTAAGCGCGTCATTGCCGAGGCCGAGCACGGCACTCTTCAATTTGGCGTAGGTCATCGACACGTCGGCCGCCGAGCAGCCGCATGGTTTCGCAATCGCATGGTTACTCTTTCTTTGATTGGGTCGGTTTAATTGTCCATTTGCGTTGTGTGCACTGCACTGCCGCTGCACCAGCGTCGCTCGCGGGATCGTGCTTGCGGCGGCGACATTGTCGGGAATTGATCCATGCAATTGGAAATTGACGAGCAGGCCGTTTTCGTCGCACCGGAGCTGGACATTCCATCCGTTTGCGCCAGCTTAGCGATCCTCCTCGCTCGGGTGCACCCATTATAGGGTGAGATCTGACCCTGTTCGGTGAGTTTGATCATGTGCACGGGCGGCGCGGCGCTCCCCTTGCGGCAGTGGCGACACTTCAGCGAGGCTTCCAGTTTCCAGATTGGCGTATCGCGTGGCCGGCGGATGCAATCCAGCGGAATGCTCGCGCGGGTCTTGCAGCGGTTGCACTCGACCTCTAGCCAGGACAGGCCGCCGTTGAGGCATTGGCCGATGGTCGGCGACGGCTGCGCCGGGCCGCCGTAACCTTCCATCCGAACGGACCATGCCTCGGCCTCGGCGCGGTCGGCCGCCTTGATCGCCTTGGTCGTCTCCTCGCGGGCGTGCTTGGCGCGGAGGGCGGCGCCCATGATCTGGCCGCCCCAGATGACCTCACGCGATTTGGTACCCATGCCGGCAATTACAGCGAGTCACGGCCTGGGATTCAATCCACTAGGACTGGCGTCGGTCGGTCGGTCGAGCCCAAACCTCGGTCAATAGTGCTGCTGCTGGGCGACAAATAAAGAGCCCCCGGCTTCCATCGGGGGCTCCGCAGGGTGTCGTCTTCAAGTAGGCGCCAAATGTGAAAAGGGGCATCTCCACATTCAGCACGAGCAAGTGTGCCATGCCGAGGCCTGAGATCAAATAACTTGGGTTAGGGTGTGGCGGCGATGGGGGCCGGTGATTGCCCTTCGCCATGTCGTGGCGGTAGTGCCCCGTCGAGGCGGCTCTTAACCTAGGTGGTTGATGGTGCCGGTTGGCATGGCACCCTTACGGCGCTGGTGGATAGTCCGCTAGGCGCGCCAACGTGCTGACGAATGGGACCAGATGAATTCGAAAAATTGGGAAGGTGCCATTCAGATGCTGGTTTAGGCCATTGAGGAAATTGCGAAGACCGGCAACAAAAAGGCCGAGCACCACGCGCGTCTGGCGTTGAAGCACCTTCGGCCTTCAGGCGACGAACGCACAGTATCTTAGTCAAGCTGCTTGACGCAGGCCGTTGCGTCGATCTCTTCCAGGACCAGATTCGAAGTGACTTTTCCGCGTAGCGTTTCGTCGACGGACACGTCATCGCCGAGTTGCAAGCACTTTCCGAACCATGGCGTCTGCTGTCATCGGCCTGTGCTCGGCAAGAATTTTTGCGACCATCATCAGCCGCGTGCGGCTCAATTCAACCTCGTGAAAGCCATCGTAACGGGCTATCGCCAGAACACAGCAAACGCGGCCATCATGGCCGCCGCCACGCAGGCGAGCCCGACAATATAGGGCATGTCGCGTTTCTCGCGCGGCGTCATGATCACTTCCTCTCGTTGCCTTAACCCGAACCAGCGCTTGCTCATCCATTCCCGTCGGCCAGAGCGTGCTGCCCCGACGCGACTGGAGCGACGCGCCGGGGCTGCGCTCCTCTTCCGGCCGACCACGGACTGAGGGTCGAGACAATCGGCCGAGAGGTTGCCTGCTGAGCCATGCGCGGTCTGGGGCGGAAAGTCTGTGCACTTGTGCACCCAGGACTCAGATTTTCGGGAAAAGCTAGTAATTTGTCCTAAGGTGGCAGGATGAAGCACTACAGCGTTTATGCGATCGGAGCGGATGGAGTGATTTCCATGCGCATCGATCTTTGTCTTGCAAATGATGACGATGCGAAGAAACGAGTGCAGCTAATTGCATCACAATATCGGGAGGTTGAGCTGTGGCAAGGTGCGCGAATGATCGCGGAGTTCAAGCGACCGCATTAAAAGGGAAAGCCCCCGGATGAGGGATATCTCTTCGGGGGCAGCAATCAGTCTTCACGCAGGTTGGGGCGCTGAAAGAGAAACGGGAATATCTCAACCAGCCGGGGCGAGGTGCCATGCCGGCTGGTGAGATCAATAACTTAAGTTAGCAGAGGCGTTTGATGCTGCCGCTCGCTCACAGTTTCCATGGTCGCGCGCCGAGGCGCATGTGGGCCGAAACGGTTTGCTTCTGAACGCACCATATTCAAGCCTTTCCTCGAACTTCGGCGGCACGTCGTCGAGCATGCGGGACGGCCTCGCCGCATCTAGACATCCGCTGATCCGATACCTGGCCATGGCGATCGGGAATTTCTGGTCGAATGCTGGAAGCAGTGTTTGGCCGAAACGATAGCAGATGTTGAGGTAGCAAGGGTCCGGCCGAGAGCTAATCTCTTGACGGCAGTCATGGAGAAAAGCTGCGATGGCGCTGCCGTCAAACTCCGCCGCTCTTCGAGCAGTCCAGGTGCGAGCGCGATGGATAAGCCCGGCGAGCCCGGAAGCTCGATCCTCGACAGTCTCAGCCGAGCAGCCCGTCGAACTTCGATGGCGGTGGCGGCGGCGTAATGCCGCTGAGCCGCAACCTCCCACTCGGCGTAAGGCCGAACTGAGCGCCGAGGCGCTGCATATCGGCCATCGCTTGGCTCGCGATGCGCAGCAGCGGGTTCGTAACCTGACTGCCTGCGCTGCCCTCGATCGTCAGCGCATGGCCACGCTCATCCTGCTCTGCCATGCGCTGGATCGCCTCCTCGGCCTGTCTGAACTGAGCGGTGGCGGCGCAGCAGGCGGCAAGCGGGCCGACATCGAGGACGGTCAAGAGATTCAGCCGATGCAGCTCAGGCGCGATCTGCTGCCATACTTCCTTCGCGTAGGCGTTCAGATGGTCTGGCGGCGGAGGGCATTCTTCCGCGCGTGCAGGCTCCGGCGGAACGCGGAGGCGGCGCTTGCCGGGGTTGCCCCTGAGCAGGCGGAGATGCGGATGTTCGGGCGGCGGACCGGGCATAAAATCCCTCCGTTAACTCGTGATGACGGACAGATTACCACAGTTAGCGTCGCGCGGAGATCGCAATCAGGCCGAGCCGAGTCCACTTATGAGGTCACAGGAGAAAGGCACATATGAATGCATCGGCCAATGTCTGCCCCTGAGGGATGACCGGGCATGAGGCGGACTTGGCCTGATGTCGCACTTTGACCCTGGCTGTGTAAAAACGCAAAGGCGCTTGATGGCAATCCATAGGCGACCTCGGTCAAGCCCATGAGCCAAGGTTGCATGCCTTGCCCACTGGAGAGTGCGATGAGAATGTTCCTGCTTGGAGCGAGCGGCAGAACAGGAAACTTGGTCATTGAGCGGGCTCTCGCGCGGTCACGAAATCACGGCAGTCGTACGCTCCGCGCTAGTCGAGGAACCGCGCGATCACTTACGCATCGTCGTTCGGAATCCGTCGCGCCCCGATGATTTGGCACCGAACCCTTGCAGACCATGACGTCGTGATTTCCTCCCTCGGTCAACGCTCCCACGTGACTGTGATCATCATGAACGATATTCATCTGGCTTGGCCCGCTCCAGAGCCGACGAGATGCATCCAAGCAAAGCATCCTCATCACACGGCTTGGTCAGGTAGCAAATGATGCCATCAGCCAACGCACGAGCCCGAACGCTGTCGTCTAGGTGAGCGCTGATCAGAATCGTTGGAATGGCATAGCCCGATTCCACCAACCGGCGATGCAGCTCAATCCCGGTCATTTGCGGATAATGGAGGTCCACGATCAGGCAGGACGTATTGCGAACATTCGGGGAGGACAAAAAAGCCAGCTCGGATGCGAAGGCCTCGACCGTGAACCCCCAAGATTTCATCAGACGCGCTACAGCCTCGCGAAAGTCCTCATCATCATCGATGATCGAGATCAGGGTCTCCGTAGGCAATTCGGCCTCCTGCATCTTTCAAGAGTAGCACCGCGCATGCTAGTGCTCCCGGTGGGCGGGCAGCGTGAAGTGAAAAATGGCACCTCGGGGCAGATTGGCGGTCACCCACAACCGCCCCCCATGGGCCTCGATGATCGACCGGCAAATCGACAGCCCCATCCCCATCCCGTGCACCTTGGTCGTAAACTGCGGTTTGAATATCAGATCGATAGCGCTCGGCTCGACACCCTTCCCCACGTCTTCCACCGACACCATCAGACTGCCGGAGTCGTAGACTTTAGACCTTAAGGAAAGTACCCGGTCCCCATCTTCAGTGGACATTGAATCGATCGCGTTCGTTATCAAATTCACGAGCACCTGCTGCAGCTGAACCTCGTTGCCCTCTATCGGTGGGAGCGATTGGTTGTAGTCGGTTTGAACCGCTACCCGATGCCTCCGCAGGTCGTCGCGCACGAGCGCCAGAGCTTCGCGGATCAGATTGTTGACGTCGAGCGAAGTCCGGGTTCGTGCTTCCGTCTTGAAGAGCGTCCGAATATTCTCGATCACCGCGCCCACACGGTGCCCGTTGTTCACGATTTGCTGTAATGCGACTTTGGCCTCATCGATGTTGGGCGTCGCGCGATCAAGCCAGCGCAGGCTCGCACTGGCCTCCATAGTCATCGCCGACAATGGCTGCTTGATCTCGTGCGCAACGGTGGCTGCGACCGCGTCCCCCGTCAGCAGACGCACCTCGCGCTCGCGGCGTTGGGCAAGGACTGCGCGCAGCAGTTCACCGTATAGCATCGTCACTTCTTTCATCAGGATGAGCAGCACAAGGCTGCCGGAAAGCACGCCGTAAACTCGCCCGGCATACCAGCCGACGCTAAAGCGGTACGGGATAGGAAAGGCGGTGAGGGCGATCTCGATGATGTATGCGAACAAGACCAACATCAGCCAGAGATCGAGCACCGAGCGGTGCCGCAGCCATAGCAAGACAAGCGCGACGACGAATAATCCCGCCATCGGTCCGACCGCGTAGTACCAGAGATAGGAAACCTCCGCCGTGTCGAGCATGATGCGCGGGAGGAGCGCATGGCCTGCTGTAACGAAAACTGTTGCGCAACAGACGAGCGCAGTAACTGATCCGACAGTCGTAAGGACCCTCGCACGAATGGAGCGTGGCGACAGCCACTCCATCGGATCGGCATCCTTCAGCAGTGTATAGACGATCGCGAACAGGGCGAAGCCCACGTGCGACAGGACATAGAGCCAAACCGTACTCTGGAGGCCGCCGCCAAGGCCGCCCTCCGGAGCCAATACGCCTGGAAATGTGAGCGTCCAAGGAATTGCGATGAGCGCCGTCAGGAAATAGCCATTCGCCAGTGCGAGGAGCGCATACGAGCGTAGGACGGAAAACTGCGCGAAGAGCAGGGCTGCGGTGATAGAGTCGATGACGAAAATCGCAGTGCCGTAGGCGGGTATAAACGCGTCAACCCGCCTCAGTGGTAGTCCCGAGAGCGGGCCTGCCACGATGACAAAGACAACGAGCAGCACTAGCACAACGCCAAGCGCAAATCGCCTTTGAGCGACGCTGGGCGAAAGATTCGAGAGTACTAACTCATGCGCCTGTAATCCGGCCGCTGACCTTTCCATGAACATATTCGCCTCACGTCGAAAGCCCGCGATGGGCGGCAATTTCGAGTTCGCCGGCCTCTAATTCGAAATCAGACTTCCAGAATGTGGTGCCTTTCCTACCCACCATTTGCCCGACGAGATCGTCCGATCTCACTAGCCCGAAGTCGCAGGCGCCTCGACCATAGTCTAATGCTAGCGATCACCTTCGCCAATGCCGGCACGACGCGAGTGCAATTGAGCGATATGGACGTCTCTCTGACCTGACCCCGCCGAAAGATGCGCAGCCCGCTAATGAAGTTGAGTGGAAGAGGCCCCGGATGTGCACGGGGGAAAGGACACGAGAGCTTCACTCGGGGCCCGCTCGCGCCGGAGGTGGGCTGACCAGGCGGGGTCTTTAGCTAGCTCAACCGCAAATGCGGATATCGTTTCTAAGTCCGCTCCTGCCTACGCCCGAACGGAGCCAGCGTCGTAGGCCCCGGAGCGGCGACTTCCCTCGCTACCCTGGCCGACTGGTGGAAACATCACTCCGCGGCGCCGGACCGTAAGCCGTGTCCGGTCGAATTAGCACCGGGAGTCGGCCCTGGCGGACAAGCCGACAATAAGAGCCGCCTATGGGCGGCGCTGCACGGCGCTATTGGCCAATGTCCGGAATTGGCCCGAATGTATGGTCCGGCCGTGCGTTGCAAGAGGTTTCGTCAACCTGGCAGATGTGGTCTTGCATCAATGTATCCGGCCTCTGCTTGGAGCGCGTTGTGCTCCGGGCCATCATGGATATCAGCGCGCATGCGATCTTATCATGCGACAGGCCTCGACCGGGCCATTCGGGCCACCAGTGTTCGCATGCGCCGGGAAGACCGATCCTCCATCGTCGTCTCATCCTCTCGCAGACCTCGGCGGGCAGACTAAACTACATCATCGATAGCTCCTCATTTGTGCTGTTCCTTTGTTCGTGCCTGGCGGCCGTTCCTTCGTCCCGGCCTGCGCGCGTGGAGACGCGCCGCGCGGAATGTCTTGTCAAGGCTGGCCGTCGCGCAGGCCTCGCCTCTTGCGTCGTGATGCCAGGCCACGCCTTGACGGGACCGAGCACGGCGCGAGGGTTACGCTGGACGGGACGCCATCGCATCGGTCTTGTCGCACGTGAAGGCGCGCCCCTTGTGGAGAACCACCCAAGCGATGCGGGCGAGCTTGTTGGCCAGCGCAATGGCAAGCACGTTGTGGTGCAGTCGCTTCTTCGCCGCCTCGATCCAGGATTTGAGCCCATAGCGCTCCCAATGTTTTGGTCCGAGCTTGACCAGCACGACCCAGGCTGCCTGAACGAACAGAGTGCGCAGATAGCGATTGCCTCGCCTTGATATGCTGCCGAGGATAGTCCGGTCTCCCGTCGAGATTTGTTTCGGTACCAGCCCGAGCCAGGCGCCGAAGTCACGGCCTTTGGAGAACACCTCTCCGGTGCCGATCGCGGCCACCATCGCGCTCGAGATGATCGGACCGATGCCGGGCACCGTCATCAGCCGCTCGCAGTGCTGATCCTGATGGGCGAGCGTTTCAATCTCGCCGGAGAGGCCTTCGATGCGTGCATCCAGGTGGCGCCAGTCTGCTGACAGATCTTCGAGGATGCGCACAATGCGAGGCGAGAGCACATCGGTGCACGTTGCGAGGATCCCCGGCAACTCGGACCGCAGGAAACGCAACCCTTGCCGCACCGCAACGCCTCGCTCCAGCAGGAAGGCGCGGATCTGATTGATGATGCCGGTACGCTGACTGACCAAGCGCTCGCGGACGCGGTGCAGGGCCTGCAGGTCAAGTTGGTCCGCGGTCTTGGTCGCAACGAACTTCATGGTCGGGCGTTGCACCGCCTCGGCAATCGCCTCCGCATCGCGGAAGTCGTTCTTCTGTCCCTTCGAATACGGCCGCACGTATTTGGCTGGCATCAGCCGAGCATTGTGGCCGAGTAGCTGCAGCTTGCGGCTGAGATGATGTGCGCCGACGCAAGCCTCCATGCCGACCAGGCACGGTGGCAGGTTGGCAAGTCGCGCGTCGACCTGGCCACGCGACCATTTCTGCCGCAGCACGATCGCACCACGGCGATCGTGTCCCACGACGTGGAATGAGTTCTTGCCGATATCGATGCCAACCACGGCGATTGCGCTGCTAGATTTCTGAGACATGGCGTGCTCCTTGTCTTCGCTGCCCCCGAGCCAGCTTCTGTCACTGGCGGGGCTGGAGCACGGCCGGACCATCCCATTATGCGAAGTCCGCGCGGGAGCGGAAATGGTCTGCTTATCGCGGTAGATCGGAAGTTACTGGTCGACCTTCCAATCGGCGCTTTCCCTTGGCTGTGTAAAAACGCGAAGGATCGAAACGCGACTAGAATTACATTCTTCAGTTCGTTCTTTAAGTTGAGTGCGCCTGCGAGTTTGAGGGCTAAAAGAGTTTGGACGAATAACTTCTTCTATCGTCATAAGCGTCGTGGCGTTTTCACACAGCCAAGACCATAGCGGACTCCCGTCTTAAGTTTAGGTTCAGCAAATCCGCGACGCTAGAAGCTTGGCCATCGAATGCGCGCCGTCTTGGACTTTACTTCGGAGGCTTTTGGGCCAGGATGTCTATCTTGTGAATCGTCGGCGATTTAGCCAACAGCTCATCGGCTTTTGCCATCAGCGCCGCTGCGACCTTACCATTTAGATGTGCATCGCGGCCGGACTCGTCATTGAATGTGTCGAAGATGGCGAAGGACGAGGGACCTTCCTGAATCGCGAACCAACTGACGGTGCCCGGTTCAGCGTCTACCAACGGCAGCGCCGATTTCAGGAATTCCGCAACTTCCTTTTCCTTGCCTGGCTTGGCTTCAAGGGGAACATAGAGAGCAACCTTAGACATCGTTTACTCCACAATGCTGTTTGACACGGGCGACGGGGCACCGCCGGTAAAAGGACGTATCGAGATTGACGATTGACTTCCAATCACGGTTCCGTTTGATCGCATCGCAGGAGCTGCGCTCTCTCAGCTTTTCGGTGGGCGCTATGAGCATGCCGACGCGCGGGCTCTACCTGTGGAACGAACTTAGCGGACCTATCGCTTCCGCACTCCGATGTTCGCTCTGGGGGGCAACCCGAAGACCACAACTAACGGCGTGATGTCGGCTTTCTGGGGTAGATCGGACAGGGCCTGTGCTGGCCTTCGACCGCGGCTTTTGACCCGGAACGGACATTCTGAACGTGTTGAAAGCGCCTAGAGTTTCACTAACTCGGCGGGCTGCTGGCATCAGCGCTGACG
>NZ_JBVBEF010000125.1:0-18718 GCF_055456055.1 Bradyrhizobium sp. LeoB3 | reverse complement strand
GGGATTTGGTTCCCGGCTTACCGGTCGCGCCACGCGGCGGCGTTACACGCTTCGTGCAGTCAAGCAACGGCGTCACCAAGCGTCATTCCGCATGGCTGTCATAACGACCTACAGACCGACATTAGGCGGCCCGGGATAGCGAGCGTCTCTTCTGGCGGAGATATCGCGTAATCTCGGGCAAGATCGCATTCAGTACCCTGTCCGGGGCACGCCGCCCTTGCGGCCATCTCGACGCCCTAATGCATGTGGTCGAGCTCGGCAATCGAGTGCGCGTCCGGATTGATGCTTAGCATGCAGCCGAACTCGAGGGCCGCCTGGTGGCAGCGCCAGTCCAGGTCGAGCCGCCACGGGTGAGCATCCAGTTCACGCAACTGAAGCTTCCTAGAATTTCAACGTCGTGCGCAGGCCGAAGACCGCCGCGTTCTTGAGCGCTCGGCCCGACATTGGACCGGTCGGGTCCGTCGCTCCGCCGCCCGGCCGGATGATGTATTGGAAATTGGGCTGGAGGGTCCAGCCGTCCCGCAGCTGATACTGATACACCGCCGTGAGGAGTCCTTCGGAGCTGCGCACCGGCCACGCCGGGCCGGCGAGTGCGCGATAGTCAAAGTCGAGCGCCTGGGCTCGCTTCGAGACGTGCGCGTAGCCCGCCGCGATCCCGAACTTGTCGTCCGGCCGTTTGTCGCTGAGGCCGATGAATTCGAGGCCGGCGTCGGCGTAGAGATCGATCAGATTGCGGTCGGCCGGAGCGCCGGAGACACGAGCGAATACGCCGATCCCACGATCATCGCTTTTGGGCACGCGATAAAGCTGCTGCTCGAAGACCGCCCAGCCGCCGATGTCGCCCACCAACATGAGCGGAGTGCCGCTGCTGGTCGGCGCCGCAAGCGAAACGCCGTTGCTTGCGAGTTGAAGGTCGGAGAATTGCCCGAAGTGACGCCATCCGCCGAACTTGACCTGGCCGGTCAGATTGGGATCGCCTTTCTTGTTGTTCCAGGCGTACTGAATTTGCCCGAGCAGCAGAGGCGGATCGTTGACCCGGAAGTTAACGCCATATCGGTTGCGTTCTTGCGGATCCGGACCCGGGCCTGCCTGATTGCCGTCGAAGATGCCTCCAAGGACGGATAGCTGATCGGTGATGTTGACCAGTAGCCGGGCGCCCATCGCGGCCAACGGCGGCGACGGACCGCCGCTGGGCAGGTCGAGCGACGTGATCGCCGGCCAGCCCATCGACGCGTTCGTGAAGACGTCGGTGTATTTCGTGTTGAAGAACTCGCTGTCGGCGGCAAGCTGCCCAAACTTCAAAGAGACCGTTTTGTCGCCCCACTGCTTTTCGAAGTAGGCCTCGTAGAGGCGAGTCGAGGGCAACGCTTCGATGCCGCTCACGACGAAAAAATTGTCGAGATAGTTGCGCGATAATCCCTCGCCGTAGATCTGGAACATGTTGGCGTGGAACGTGAGCTTGTCGATGCCGACGAGCTTCTGCAGGTCGACATCGACCGCAAGGTTTAACCGGCCTTCGTAGATCGCTCCCTGCTTCAGTCCGCCGGAGACATTCCCCAGCGTCTCACCGATGTAAGTCGCGGCGAACTTGATCCCGTACTTTTGGAATGGGTTCGGCAGAAGCCCGAGGGTCTTCTCCTCGACGGTGCTCTCGCCGGTGTCGGGATCGGCGGGCTTGTCGTCGTCGGTCTTCTTGTCCTCCTGCGCGAATGCGTGGGAGCCTTCGAGAAGACCCGCCAGAAGAATTGCCAGCGCCAGGCCTCTAACGGACATTTTCAATCGAGCCGCATACCAAGATTCTCTGACGTCGGGAGTATTGGGACACGCTCCAACGGCAAACTCGAGGGGCGTCTGTCATATGGGAGGTAAAGTGCTCAACGGCGCCACTAACCGCCTTTGGCGGGATCTGGCGGGGCACTAAGTCGAAGCGAGTCCTCGGTCCTCTTCGCCGCACGTGGGCAAAACCATCAGGAGCGTGGAAATGGCGGCAACAAAGCAGCGAGCTGCGTCGTCCCTCGAGATGAAAATCATTGCACCAGCTCGTGCTCGCGTTCATGACCTTAACCGGCAATACCCCCACCTAAGGTCAATCTGGCGTTCGAGACTCGGGATTTTCGTTAGTGTCGGGTGGAACCAGCCTGGCGGGCTCGTCGTAGCCCGCGCGGCTGCTGTAAAAGAGCAGAGCCATCAATCCGATACCGAACACCAGAGAAAACAGTATGCCGATTGCCATCGCGAAATATCCGAAGGGGGTAACGTCTGCTTCTTCAGCCGACGACCACCCCATGATCGCAAGGACAATCACGGCGGCTAGCAACATCAGTAGGATGCCTACTAAGACGTATCCCCCGATGCCCATGGTTCGCGCATTCGAGGCCATCTCTAGCCAAAATGATCTCCACCGAGACATCCAAATGCCGTTCATACTTGCTCGCCTCGCAGAGAAAATTTTGTCCCCCGGCACTCCCGTAAAGGCAAGACCCGACCGGAACATTAACGCCCTCCGCCAAAATGTGTTCCGGTCTTTGGATCGTGCGTCGCAAGGTGTATGATGCTTCACCAACTTCCACCGGACTTTGCACCAACGTCACACGGATGACCTCAGTCCCGCGCGGGCGTCGCCCAACGCTGTCGATCGGAGTGATACAAGCGCTTGTCGCCGCGCCTTCAAGATGCACCGTGCACGCGCCGCACAGCTCCATACCGCATCCTAACTTGGTTCCAGTCATTTGGAGCATGTCGCGAAGCACCCACAGCAGCGGCGTGTCGCGGTCAGCGTCGACCGTATGCGGCTCGCCGCTTATCTTGAGAACATACGCCATTGTGCACCGTGGCGTTTGATCGCGTGTGACGGTAAAGGCGCCGCAAGTGCTCCAAGGTTTGGTGTTCATCCGCCGCTCCCGGAATAACTCACGATCGTGCTCCCTGGCCGCGTTCTACTCGATGAAAACCTCGCCGTTCCGAGGCGGCCCCCCATGCTGGCGCGATTGCGTGGATCCGAAGGTGCTCAGCTCGGGACCAGGCGCCCCGGCGATTTCAGATACTTCGTTGTGATCGCATCGGCCGCCCAATAGGCCAGAGCTCCGACTGTGCCCGTCGGATTGTGCGACGGGTTTTGCGGAAAGGCGCCCGCGCCCATGACAAACACGTTGGGAACATCCCAGCTTTGCAGATAGCGGTTGACAGCGCTGGTTGTCGGATCGGCTCCCATAATGGTGCCGCCTGTCGTGTGCGTCGTCTGGTACGGGACGATCGAATAAGGTCCCTTGCGATAGTTGATGCCCATTTTGTCCGGGTTCATGTGCTTGGCGATGTCGGCTGCACGATCGGTGCAGTACTTCGACATGTCCAGATCATTTTTGCTGAAGTCGAACGTCATCCTCAGCAGCGGATTGCCGAAGCCATCCTTATAGTTGGGATCGAGGTCAAGATAGTTGCCGCGCTGGGCTGTGACGCTGCCGAATGACGCGATCACGAAAGTGCGGTTATACCAGTGGGCAACCGATTGCTTCCAGCCTTTGCCCCAGCGAGGCTCGCCTGGTGGCAGGTTACGGAAATCGATCGGCCGTTGCCCCTTGCTCTCGACACAGATGTAAGAACCACCCACGAAGCCGAGCGGCCCATGATCGAAGTTGTCGTAGTTGAAATCGTCTATGATCATGGCGCACGCACCGGCGCCCATGAACGGATTGAAGACCTTGTCGTTGAAGTGCGCGGTGACGCTGCTGGACATCTGGTAGGCGTAATTGCGCCCAACGCCACCCTTACCGGTTTCAGGATCGTAGATGCGACCGATTCCCGACAGCATCATCAGTCGTGCGTTATGGAGGCCAAACGCGCAGAGGAGCACCATGTCGGCGGGCTGTTCGAACTCGCGACCTTGAGAGTCGACATAGGTAACACCGGTTGCCTTTTTGCGGCCGGAGTCGAGATTAACCTTGGTGACATGAGAAAGTGTGCGCAGCTCAAATCTAGGGTCTTTCAGCAAAAGTGGCAGAAGCGTCGATTGCGGGCTTGCTTTCGCTGACATTTCGCAGCCGAAGCGCTCGCAGAACCCGCAGTATACGCAGGAGCCCATGTCCACCCCCTCAGGGTTCGTGTAGGCCTGCGTAACGTCGGAGGATGGCTGAACATAGGGGTGAAACCCCATTTCCCGCGTGGCATCCTCGAACATCTTCATTTGAAAGCTGCGCTTCATCGCCGGATTCGGATATTCGCGCGCACGAGGTCCTTCGAACGGATTTCCGCCGTCCTGGATCACGCCTTTGATGTTGCCGGCCTTCCCGGCCGTGCCGCAGAGATATTCGAAGCGGTCGTAGTAGGGCTCCAGTTCGTCGTACGTAACCGGCCAATCTTGTATCGTCATTTCGTCGGGAATGAACGTCTTCCCGTATCGTTCGCGATAATGGCTGCGGATCCTGAATTCGCTCGGCGCAAACCGATAGTGCTGCCCATTCCAGTGGACACCTGCACCGCCCACACCGTTTCCCGGCAGGAACGATCCCCAGCGCCTTATCGGCAGCGCTGTCTGGTCAACGCTGTTGCGGAACGTGAGAGTCTCGCGGGACGCGTCCTGCATCAGGTCATGACGAATGGCGAAACGCAGTTCGTCATGTATCATCGGCGCGGCAAAGTTCGGGATCGTGTCGCGCATCCCGCCGCGCTCAATCGCCAGCACGTTGAGTCCCGCTTTTGTTAGTTCCCTCGCCAGCACAGCCCCGGTCCAGCCAAAACCTACAATGACTGCGTCGACGGGTTTCAACTTCGTCGCCATCGGAATTCTCCTTCGATCTGAGATCAGCTCAAGTCAGCGATGCTTTGACTTGGTTCGGTGTAAGGCTTGTTGTAAGTCGTCTCGATCAGGTCGACGAAGTTACCGGTCGCCCCGCTATAGCCGATCATCTTCCATGCAGCCTTGTCGCGATTTCCGCCGTAAGCGGGATCGCTGAAAAAGCCTTCCATCACGTTCTGATAAAGCAGATCGAGGAAGAGGCCAGCAGGAAGCGGTCCCGAATCCGCTTTGCCCGTGCCGAGATCATTTAAGACCTCATCGCGCTGACTTTCCGTGATCGATGGAAAGTCCTTGCCGTATGTCTTGATGCAGTATGCGTTGATCGCCGGGATGGCGGCGCGATAAGCTTCCGCAGGAGAGAGGCGAACCTGCCACCCTTGTTGGGGCACCCCAGGGTGCCATGGACCTTGCATAAACATTTTACCGCCTTGCCCGAATCCGCCTGCCAATTGCTGGTCGATGAAATAGGCAATGCCCAAATCGACGCCGCTGGCCGTCAAGTCATCGGCTGGAATCATATGATTGACCGCCGCCTCGACCCAGGTGGCCTCATCGGGATTGAGAAACGTGTAGGCGCGCTTCTCGAGTGGTGTGGAAGTTGCAGTCTGTGCGGGTGAGGATGCTTGAACAGTCTGCGTCCCGCCCATCTGCTTTGCATGCTCTGCCGATGCGGGTTGTGGGGCGACTGATCCGCCAGTTACGCCGACGACTCCAATGACGCCCGCTCCAACAACGAATTCACGACGCTTAATGCTCATGGCTGACCTCGCCTTTCAAGTTGTGGACGGCCGCAAAGTGTCAAGCGCCGCCGGAGTGTCAACAGCTCGCGCTGTCCATCATATTTAGGTATAGCGCAGGCAGCAGACGGAAAATTTGTAATCGTGTGGCTTCCCAGCACCGTGCAATGCGGTGCGAGGACATGTCGGTGAGCACACCGGGCGCTTCGCGATCAGCGCTGACGCCGGGGATCGCTCTGATAGGATTTTCCGTTGGGCAACGCCGATTCCACCGCTAGCCTCCCCCAGATGGTTCGAAATAGTAATGCTGAGACCGAACGAGTCATTCCACATCGCCCGAATTCCGCCGGTCGGATTGCGCGCGGCGCGATTCGCGGTCCCAGGCCGTTTACGATTTCTTCACGAGCGGGCATCCGCCGTCCTCTCCATCGGCCTGAAGGCGAAGGCCTCTTCCCCTGGCTGCCATTGTCGGCATAGAGCGACGACATGTCAGTCAACACGCCGATCCTGATTGGTCCGTTCTGTGCGCCGGCCGACGTCGCCAGCGCCCGTCGGAGCGACATGTGCGCGCCACTTCGAGCCGATCTCACCGAGACCTGCATCCTTTTCTCCTCCCATCCCAGTACGAGGAAGCTTGGCCAGAATGGCGCGGCGCGGAAGTGAAAGTTTTTCAGGGTGGTCCTGAACCGCCTTCAAGTGACCGGCGAACGTCGCCACGGCCGTATGCTCTTGAGCAATCCGATCAGTTGCTCCGCCGAACGTCGGCACAAGGCTGCGGGAGCGAGCAATCCG
The DNA here is from genome assembly GCF_055456055.1 of Bradyrhizobium sp. LeoB3. Classification (NCBI taxonomy): domain Bacteria; kingdom Pseudomonadati; phylum Pseudomonadota; class Alphaproteobacteria; order Hyphomicrobiales; family Nitrobacteraceae; genus Bradyrhizobium; species Bradyrhizobium sp. LeoB3. The sequence goes on along the minus strand of NZ_JBVBEF010000125.1, from coordinate 12,397 downwards.
TCCCCTGGCGCTCAGATGCAACGTCATCAGCTTGAGTTTTAGGACCCTGGTTTTCGTCGCGGTCGGAAGGGATGATTCTGGCAGGCTCGTCGTATCCCGAGCGGCGGCTGCAGAAGAGAAGAGTCATCAATCCAGCCCCAACGATCAGAGAAAAGAGTATACCGATTGTCATCGCGAGGTAGCCTGAAGGAGGAACACCTGTTTCTGCTCCTGACTACCACCCCAAGTACGCAACCACCGTCGCGACGGCCAACAAAGCCAACAGGATGCCGATCGGGACGTAACCACCGATGCCTATGGTTCGGGCATTCGAAGCGATCTCCCGCCAGATCGACTCTCACCTGACGATCCAAATCTTGATCATGCTGAGCTTTCCTGAAGTGGCGAGAATATGCCTCAGCACTTTCTGGTGTGAGGATCAGAGCTAACGCGCAAGCGCTGCAAGTCCCGCCTGCGCAATCTGAACATCATGATCGGGGGTATCAAAGCTTGCGCCAATACCGCCGACGACCTGCCCATCGACGAGGATCGGCAGACCGCCCTTCATCTCCGTGAAATCGCGCGCCGTAACTGCTGCAAAACGACCCTGATTGATTGCATTTTCGAGCGTTTCGGTCGGCTTCTTGAAAAGCGCGGCCGTTCGCGCTTTTCCCGGCGCTAACTCCACGCTAGCCACGTAGGCCGCGTTGTCCATTCGTAGCAATAGGATAGGCCAGCCGCCATCGTCGACAACGGCGATCACGCCGGCAAGCCGATTCCGCTCTGCTTCTGCTTTAGCGGCTGCAACGATCTTCTCCGCGGCGGCTAAAGTGAGGACTTTCTTGTCCAGGAATTGAGCTGCTGTACCATGAGGCTGAAGCGCGAACGCAACCAGGCTGGTCAATAGCGTAACTCGGCCGAGCTTCTGCATGGACTTAGTCTCCTTAGGTGCGGGCTCGCAAATCCGACGCGATGCATACTTAGAGCGGAAAGCCTCTAGGGCTAGATCCTTATGAGAGGTGCAATTCTGGGGACGATGCGGCATGGGTGGCCAGGGGTCACCTTTTGAAGTTAGTATTTACGGTTTTGGAGCTCTCGGGAAGTGCAGCGATTTCACTCATCGGATGAACACAATGCACTATGACTTTTAGCGAGCAAAACGACACCGTCCGCCCGCCCCGACTGCCGACGCAGTGGGGCCAGTCAGATACGTTGAGTAAAGCGCAAACGAGGTGTCGCCCTCAATCTCTCGATTTAACGGTTAGCCGGACCGAGAAACGCGCTATCGATCACGTCACCTATTGGCTGCCACAAGCTGGCATCAAACTGCACAAGACGGACCTGCTTGATCGGCCGAAAGTCGTTTGGACGAGTACTGATCTTAATTCCCGGGAGTGTGACTGAACTCTGAAAATCCTTGAACGACGTGGCCTGTCGCGTGATGTTTCACGCGAGAGATCATCGCCACATTGTTCGAGCATTCGGGACAGGGTTTCGGCAGCAGCATAACCAAAAAGGACGTTGCTATCTTGCCTGTCGCCATCGGAATAGTACTTGTCCATGAACGCTGAGGATCGCTTTATTGCATCGTCATCCTTCCAGGCCGGATCGGCTAGATCTTTCAAGAACGACGTAGAGACGACTCCCGCGGTGTTCTGCACGCCAGCCTGGTTACGCCACTGACTGTGAGGGGTATATGCAAGCGCTACTTGGCGGGATCGCGGCCGTTCCAAGCGTTTTCAGCGAGCCGGACCTTCTCGATAGCGGTTGCTTCGGTGAACGGGGGTAAGGGCGGACGCACGGATCATTTCTCCCGCGGGCTTCATTGCGTTGAATCTCGCGTGTATCTCGCTCAGTGCATCGGTCCTGCGCAATGAAGGTGATCCTGCGTATCTGGCCAGCGGCACGTCGTTTCATGCCAACCGGAGCTTTCTGCCGCGCGAATAGCATTCGCGAGACGAGCTGCTTTACGACCACGTTCTCTGTTCTGCCGCCCTCGCGCAAAATGCGTCGAATCCGTCGAAGGTCACCGACGCTAGCTGATTCCTCTTTCCGAAAACTTGCCTGATCCTGCGCTGGCGTTACCCCAAGACGCGCGGTAAACACGATCCGCATCCGGTCCGCTGAGGCCGAAGCCGCAGTCATATGCCACCGCCTTCAACGGCAGGTCGCTTCCTCCCAGCTTCAGGCGCGCCGCATCGACACGAGCACGCTCGATGAATTCGTGCGGCGTAATTCCGGTCTCCTGGACGAAATGTCGCGCAAAATTCCGGGGGCTCATCCTTGCCGCCCCAGCGAGAGACTCCAGCGTGTGGCGGCCTCCATATTGACCATGACGTGTTCCTGGACCCGCGCGATCGGAGAGGCCGGATCGGCAGGCGCACTGAGATACGGGCTGAATTGGGACTGCCCCTTGACGCTGGGCGACCAACACCAGGGCGAGGTCCCCGGTGGGTGAGAGGGCGCGCGCCCCGGTGCCGATCCGCCGCTCGCGTGGCTCGCCGATCAGGTTGGCCCCGAACGTGTCCGAGAGTCCGCAGACGATCGTCTTGGCCAATTTCGCGGTTGGCTGGTATTCCGTTTCCCAGACGACGAAGGGATACATGGAAAATAACGGCGGCCATGTCCTCGCGCCGCTCACGGTGAACCTGACGGGCGGCACGATCACCATCAACAACGCTTTCCCCGCCTCGTTCGAGAACGTACCCAACCTCCCGTCTAGCAATCCGCAGACCGTCCAGATCGCGCAGATGCCCAGCGGATGGACGCTGGAAAATCTACCGCTACCCTCCGAAGACTACAGCCAGGTCGTCACCGGCGCGCTCACCGGGTGGGGCGTCCACGCCGTGCTCTGGCAGGGGCAAGCTTGGGCGATCTCGCCGTCGGCGCTGCCCTCGGCATCCGGATATGAACCCAGCACTTGGACGATCAACCAGCCTAAGGTCATCAACACGAACGGCGGCACGCTGACCGTCGTCGCGCCGATCTCCGGGCTGGGCGGCCTCCACAAATACGGCGAAGGCACGCTCCTGCTCACCAACACGAACCAGCTGATAGGACACAACACCGTAGGCGCTGGGACGCTGGCAAGTACCCGGACATCCGCCACACCATTTGGCAGCTTCAGGGTGACGGTGACGAACGGCGGAATACTCGAGCTTCGTTCGGACGGCGCGACGGTCGATGTGCAGATCGCCTCGGGATCTCTGGCGACGTTCGTCATCGGCTCTACGGGAGGCGCCTTGCAGCTTTCCGGAAGCGGCAACTATCGCGTCGTAATCGGGGGCAATGACGACGGTACCCTGAGGAACATTGTCCGCAACTCCGGCGGAACACTTGTTATCGTGCCGGGCGGCGGCATGGCCCAGCTTGGGCTGACGCAACAGGTGTTCGTGGCAGGAACGGGAGCAAACCTGCCCATCGTCACGAACGGGATCGTCGCTCCCTACATTCTCGGAGAGGACGACGACGCGGCCAGCTCGGCAAGTTCCTGACCTATTCGCCCTCCGAGGGCTTCGCGCGCGCGGCGACCGTGTCGTCGACGGATGTCAGCATCAACGACGTTCCGGCCGATGCCGTCTACGAGGTCGTCGACAGCCAGGCGGCCGAGAGCTGCGGTGTGCCGCAGGTGGCGGCGCTCGAAGTGAACGGCGGGGCGATTACGGGCGGCGATGCGAGCATTCTGGTCGGAAGCCAGGCGAGCGGCGACGCCGCGGGCCTCATCATGAACGGCGGCAGCATCGCTACTGCGAGCCTTTCGTTCGGCGCGGCAGAAGGCCTGATCTACACCAATGCTACCGGCGGTAGTTCGCAGATCGCAGCCGCCATCGAGGGGTCGGCGGGCCTGACGATCTTCGGTCCCGGCACGCTGACCCTGAGTGCAGACAGCAGCGGCACGCTTTCCGGTCTGATCAGGGTCAATGGGGGTACGCTGATTGCCGGCGGTACCGGTGGATCAGCAACGGGTGCCGGCGAGGTGCTGGTAGCCTACGCGGCGACGCTGGAGGTCGCCGGCACGGTGACCGGCGCGGTTGTTGTCGGCGAGTCGGGCACACTGTTCATGAACGGTGGGACGGTCTCGGGCCCGGTCACCATTGCAGCGACCAGCACCGATTCGCCTGCTCCCGGCGGCATACTACAAGGGAGCGGAACAATCAGCGGGACCACCTCCATCGGCATCATCCAGTCAGGCCCGCAGGCTGGCCTGATCACGTTCACCGGCGAGACCACTATGACCGGCGACGCGCGCTTCTATTGGCGGCTGCAGAAGCTCGTGGACGATGCGGATCCCGGAGCCGGACCTGGGATCTACTGGAACGCGCTGCAGTTCAACTCGCCGGATACGAACCTCGGCACCAAGAATCGCGACACGACAGGCCGAGCGCGCGCTCAAGGCGGGCAAGCGCCTCGGCTAGCCGAAAGCCCCTTTTCTGGCCGTAGCTCAAGTGGTGGGCTTTGGCCCAGGAGGGTCGAAAATGCTTTATCTTTCAATGATGATTAACTGACACTCTCCGCCACTACACATGTGAGTGGTGTCCAGTTGGTGTCTCATCGATGTCGACGACAAACCCTGTCCGTGGCAAAATCAGTATTCAGCCAGGGCAATCCCCTTAACGGGTGGTCGCGGCTGGGCAATCGCCGCCAGGGTTTGCCGTCAGCGGAAATAGTCAGGTGAAGAAAAGGCGCATCGCCGCGACTGGGCAATGGGCCGTAAAGAGCCGGTCAATATGAAACCAGTATTTGCAGTGCCGCGCCGTGTCCTTGGTCAGACGCGGCTTCAGGTTTCGGTCCTGGGACTCGGAACCGCGCCGCTAGGTGATCTCTACGTCCAACTGGATGACGACACGGCCATCGAGACGGTGAAACGCGCGTTCGAACTGGACATCAATCTCCTCGACACCTCTCCGCTCTATGGCAACGGCCTTGCCGAACATCGTTGCGGCGCTGCGATCAGGCGCGTGCCGCGCCGGGACATCGTCGTTTGCACCAAGGTCGGTCGTTGGATGGACCCATTTCACGGACGAGGTGACGGTTCCGGCTTTGTAGGAGGGCTGCCGCATCGGGCAGTGGTCGATTATTCCTATGACGGCACCATGCGTTCTGTAGAACAGTCGCTGTTGCGGCTAGGGACCGAACGGTTGGACCTGTTGCTGATCCACGACGTCGACGTCTGGACTCATGGTATCGACGCGATCGACGAGCGGTTTCGCGAAGCGATGGCTGGCGCATACGTGGCGCTGGACCGGCTTCGCGGAGAGGGCATTGTTGCGGGCATAGGGATCGGCGTGAACGAGGCCGAGATGTGCGTGCGTTTCGCGCAAGCCGGATCATTCGATACGATGTTGCTCGCCGGGCGCTATTCCCTGCTGGAGCAACCGGCGCTGGCAGAGTTTCTGCCGCTTGCGCAGCAACAGGGAATCAGTGTGTTGCTCGGCGGCATATTCAATTCAGGTATTTTGGCGACCGGCGCAGTGAGCGGTTCCAAATACAATTATCGGGATGCGCCACCCGCGATCCTGGCAAAGGTGGCGCAGATCGAACGCGTTTGTCATGCGCATGGCGTTGCCCTGCCAACCGCGGCGTTGCACTTTGCTCTGGGCCATCCCGCGGTGGCGAGCGTTGTGCTGGGCGGCCAGAGCCCGCAGGAGGTCGAGCGCAACGTCGCCGCGCTATCCAGCAAGGTGCCAACCGAGCTTTGGGCCGATCTGAAGGCCGAGCGCCTGCTGGATGCGGAAGCGCCCGTTCCGCTGTCGGTAGCCGGCTGATGCGGATCGATGCGCATCACCATCTGTGGACCCTAGCTCGGGGCGACTATGGCTGGTTGACGCCCGCACTGGCACCGATCCATCGTGACTTTTCCCTTTCGGACCTGGAACCGCACCTCGCTGCCGCGAAGATCGAGGGGACGATTTTGGTGCAGGCTGCACCAACGGAGGCGGAGACCATCTTTCTGCTCGACATCGCGGCGGAGGCGCAGGTGGTGCGGGGCGTGGTCGGCTGGATGGATTTCGACGCAGCCGACGGCGAGGCGCGCATTGATGCTCTCGCCGCACGCGAACACTTGGTTGGGTTGCGGCCGATGGTGCAGGACATTCCCGATGACGATTGGCTGCTTCGCCCTGCCTTGGCGTCGCTACTGGCGGCTATGGCCCGAAACAGCCTGGTGTTCGACGCGCTGGTGCTGCCGCGCCATTTGCCGCGACTGCTGCGGCTGGTCGATGATCATCCCAATATGCAGTTCGTGCTCGACCATTGCGCCAAGCCTCGACTTGCGACCGGCGAGATAGCAGATTGGCAGGGCGATATCGCGCTGCTTGCCCAACGCCCCAACATCGTCTGCAAGATATCGGGATTGGTGACAGAGGCCGCACCGGACTGGCAAATTGCGGATCTAAGGAAAGCGGTGGATCATGTCGTGGCGTGCTTCGAGCCACATCGCCTGCTATGGGGAAGCGACTGGCCGGTGGTCAATCTGGCAGGCGGTTATGAAAAATGGTTTGCCGCCGCCGAGACCCTTCTGGCAGGTCTGTCGCCGGATGAAAAGGCAGCTACTTTCGGGGGTAACGCGGCGCGCATCTATCTCTCAAGCCGGGGACGGAATGTTGAAGCCAATTAATCGCCTGGCTACTTTCCTGCGCCCGTGGTCAAACCGCTGACAATGTAGCGTTCAAGAAATATCCCGACGATGACGAGCGGAGCGATTGCCGCGGTCGACAGCGCCGCCATGGACCACCAGTTGATGCCCTGCGAGCCAGTCTGGCTCGCCACCATGACAGGCAGGGTTTTCGCGTCCGTACTGGTCAGCAGCGCCGCGAAGAAGTATTCGTTCCAGCACAGCACGAGCGAGAGGATGAATGCAGCCGCCATTCCGGGAACGGAGAGCGGCAACACGATGCGAATGAATGCGCCCCAGATCGAAAGGCCGTCCACGAAAGCCGCTTCATCGAGTTCGATCGGGATCGAATTGAACTGGTCGCGCATAATCCAGACGACAATCGGCAGAACTGTCAGCGTATAGAGCAAGATAAGGCCAAATCGCGTGTCGAGCAGGGCCAATGCCTTGTAGAGAACGAGGAACGGCAGCGCGAGCACGACCGGCGGCAGGATCAACTGGGACATAAAGAAGAACAGGATGTCGTCGTTGCGCATCCAAGCGAATTTGTAGCGGAAGCGGCTCAGACCATAGGCCGCCAGCGATCCGAGGATCAGCGCCAGCAAGGACGCGCCGACCGACGTGATGATACTATTGACGAAACGGTTCACGAATTCGGAGCGGGCCGTCGAGGTCCCGAACAGTGTATCCGGCGACAGGCCGAGCGAGCGCCATCCCTTCCAGTCCGGCTGAAAATCGACCCAAGGGATCAGGTGGGCTTGCGTCACATCGACCGCCGATTTGAACGAGGTCGTGACGGTCCAGTAGATCGGAAACAGGCAGATGAAGGTCCAGAGCAGCAACGCGGCATAGATCAGCGCGCGGCCCAGCATCCGCTTGGCGCGCGGCGCGGAGGAATGCTTCAGGGCCGGGTTGGATGCCACACTCGACATAGCCAATCGCTTAAACTCCCTTGGTTGGGTCCTAGACGACCTTCTGTGTCCAGCGCTTCGACAGTCGCAACATGATCGTCAGCAGCACGATGATCAGCAGCAGATAGACCATAGCGAGCGCCGTGCCGTATCCGACGTTGGAGCGGTCGCGGTAGACCCGGTAGATGAAGCTCGACACCGTGTCGGTGGCGCCGCCGGGGCCGCCGGCCGTCACGTTGATCACGATGTCGGCGAGCTTCAGCTTGAAGATGACGCGGATGATCAGGACGGTGATGCTGACCGGCAGCATGATCGGGAATGTGACGTGCCAGAATGATTGCCAGCCATTCGCGCCGTCGACCTTGGCCGCTTCCTGCACCTCCTTCGGCATCGCTTGCAGGCCTGCGAGCAGAATGATCATGATGAAGGGGATCGAGACCCAGGCGTCCATCGCCTGGATGCTGAAGCGCGCCATCCACGGCGAGGCGAAGAACGCCGGGTTGTCCCAGCCGAGATAGCGCGCCAGCGTCGCCGCCGGACCGAATCGGTACTCCAAAAGCGACTTGCCGATCATCCAGCTCACTGCGACGGGACTGAGCATCATCGGCAGCAGGAAGACCACTCGGAAGAATTTTCGCGCCCGGATATCGGCGCTGAGCAGGAGCGCCAGCCCGAACGCGATCGCGTACTCGCCGAGCACCGCAACCGTGTAGAAGACCATGTTGCCGAGCGCGTTCCAGTAGTAGGTGTCGTTGAACATGCGTGCGAGATTATCGAAGCCGCTGAAGCGCGGGCCGTCGACTGAGCTGAGATTCCAGTCGAGCGATGCGATGTAGAGCCCGAAGATGGTCGGGAAGATCACGACGGCAATGGTGAAGAAGACGGCCGGAAGCAGGAACAGCGCGCGCTGCCCACCCTCGCCGCGGGTCAGGATCTGCCCGGTTCCGAACGCGAAGGCCCAGAGCAGATAGGCGACGAGAATCGGGCGCCAGTCAGAAAACCCTATCGCGGTCGCCCCCAGTGCGTGCAATAGCTGGATGAGCAGCACGAGCAGGAAGCCGAGGGAGGCCAGCAGAACAACCGCCCGGCCAGCGGCCTTCCGGCTGCGAGGTGCGGGCCCGGTCGCGTGCTTGTCATGTCGGTTATCGCTCACGAGTACGGAGTTCTGCATCGAGATAAAACTCTGCCGAAGTTCGGCTCCGATTCTGCCGCCGGGCAAGCTTTCGGCTGGCGCCAGCAGCGCCAGCCGAGGATGACAGGTCCCGCGGGGACGACGCTACGCTCCGAGCGAGGCCTTGTAGAGCCCGATCTGCCGCTCGCGGCCGATCTGGTCGGTCAGCTTCTCCCAGCCGGCGGCGATGTTGTTCGCGCCGGTCTGGGCATCGACCTTACCGGCGAAGATCTTTGTCAGCTCGTCTTCGGCGATGCTGTAGTACTGGAAGATGCCGGGGATGCGCGGCTCCACTGCGCGGTTCGGATGATTGTAGGAGCCGAGCTGCGAGTTCAGATAGGAAGTGATGTATTTGCGGTCGTAGCCCGCGGCCACCCACTCGTCGAATTGGAAGTGGCTGGTCCGATGGGCCTGGAAACCCGACGGATACATCACCATCCAGAGCGACAGGTCCTTGCCGCCGAGGTGCGCGGCCGCGCTCCACGCCGCCTTGTGCTTCTTCTCGTCGCCATTGACTCGCGCCATGACGTAAACGCCCCAGCCGAGATAGGCGCAGTTCGGCGCATGGTTCGGGCCGCCCGCGAGCTTATCCCATTTGCCGGTCTTGGAGTTATAGACATCTTCCGACCCCGGCAGGATGTCGAAGCCGACGACGTCGCCGACCACGGAGGTGTCGCTCGCCTTCGCCACCTGGCCGATGTCGCCCCACCAGGGAATCATCGAGCCGATGCCAGCCAGAAATTGCTGGAAGCCCGTGGTGTTCGGATCGGCATTGAGCTGATCGGCAGGTTCGAACGGCAGCGCGTCGATCACGTCCTGAATGGCGCGCACCCAGGCCGGATTGTTGATGCGCGGCTTCATCGTGTCGACGTCGAACAGCCAGGCCTTGTCATCGGGATGCTTTGCATAGGCCGAGGCGCGGCTCGCCAGGAAATAGAAGCCGAACCCGCCCCAGGGCTTCGGTGCGTCGAGATAGCCGAACGCGTTCTGGTTCTTGATCTTCTTGCCCTTGAGGAATTTGGTCACCGCCTGCACCTGCTGCCAGGTTTTCGGCACGCCCCATTCGCTCGAATTGCCCGCGTCTTTCCAGGCCTTGGCGAGGGCTGGGTCGGAGAAGACGTCGGTGCGGTAGTTAAAGTTGTGGCAATCGCCGTCGATGGTGATGCGATAGGTCTTGCCGTTCCAGGTGCCGACCGGCGGCTTTAGGTAATCGACATAATCGTCGACATCGATCTGCTTCTTCACCCAGTCCGGCATCTCCGACGCCAGACCCTTGCCGCAGACGTCGCCTTCGAACGGCGCGCCCATCTCCAGAATGTCGAAGTCGACCGTGCCGGTCGCGATCGCTTGCTGCAAACGCGGGTTGTAGTCGGCTTGGGCGAGATCGATCCAGGAAATTTTCGCACCGGTATACGCTTCCCATGGCTTCAGGAAGCCGCGGAACAGGAGATTGTGCAGGTTCTGATTGTTCAGCCCCATGAAGGAGAGCTCGACGCCCTTGAATTCGCCTTCCTTGATGCTCGCCTTGGTCGGGCCGAGGCACCGCTCGCCGACTTTCTGCCAGTCGGCGTCGGTTGGCGCACCTTTGCCGACACCGGGAATTTGCGTGATTTGGGCGCGCAGATTGGCTTGGGCCAAGGCAAGCTCGGAGAATGTGCCGAGCGCGCCCGTCGTGCCTAATGCGGCGGCGCTGGCGGCGCCTTTCAGCACCGTGCGCCGGTTCGGCCGGAGTGCGGGATGCTGATCATGCTCTTGCTGTTTCACCACGATACCCTCCCATCGTTGACTTTCTTGATGTCAAGTTTGGACCGCCTGGGCACCATGACGTGACGCTCGCGAACTTCCATGCCGTGGTATGGTGACAGAGGTCCGTTCGAGTATGCAACGGCGCACTTCAATGTCAACGAAAGCGAGTGAACTTGAGGCCGCGTACGTGTCGACCTGAACGACGGAGACAACCGTCGATGATGCCGCGCTGCAAGATGGATAATCAGGCGAGACGACGTGCAGCGTCGATCATGTTCTTCCGGCCAGCGTGAATTAGTTGGTTCCGGACGGCGGCATCATCCCGGTGTTATATTTATGCCGGACGTATTGTGCAGCGTCGGCGCTCGGTCAGGCGTCGGGCGGGATGACGCCCTTCTTGAAGATGAAGCAGCCGTAGAAGCGCCGCTCGCCGGTCTGGATCACGCAATAGGATTTCTTGGCGAGTTCATAGAAGGCAAACCGCTCGACCGACCCCATTGGAAACGAGCGTTCTTCCGCGGCATCGATTGCGGCCTGGACCTCTTGCTGCACCGGCGGGATTTCGTCCGGCTGGCCGACGATCTCCATGCGTGACGCCGGCTTGTCGACAAAGCTGTCGAGCGGCAGCACCGACAGGATCGCGCGCGCGGCGCGGCCGGTTGTGACGTTGTCGATGCGCAACAGCCGCCCAAGTACGGTTTGGCGGGCGACGGAGTCAGCGGGGAAGTTGGTGTCGCAGAGGACGAGATCGTCTCCGTGTCCCATGGACCGCAGGGCGTAGAGTACATCCGCATTGAGAAGAGGGTCGATCGATTTCAGCATGCAGCGCCTCCCTTGACGCGATCAGCCTTCTTGGATTGATTGGTTCTATCCGACGTCGCGGCGCCGTCGTCCATACCGACGTCAACAATTGTAAGCATCCATGTATCTCGGCATCGATCTCCACCTCGGCGGGTCAAGACCGTTCGCGTTGATGGCGCCCAGCGCGTGATTGCAAGCGAGAGCCAGCCGTTGACGACCGCCTCGCCGCAGCCCGGCTATTTTGAGCAGGATCCCGCGCAGTGGATCGATGCGACCTTTGTCACGCTGGATGCCTTGAAGGCAACGCATGCCGGCGAGCCAGCGGCGGTCGATTGCATTGGACTGTCCGGCCAGATGTATGGTGCCACGCTGCTCGATGTGAGCTCAAGGCCGTTACGGCCTTGCATCCTCTGGAATGACGGACAGAATGTCGGATCCTGGAACAACGCTGGCCCTGTGTGTACCGCAAACCTGATCCGAGTGTGATGCCGCGTTGGAATCGCCTCTTATGTCCGTTGTCAACGGCCGGGCAACAAACTCTTCTCTCCCGGGGGGACGCCACAGGATTTGCTTCCGACCCTGGCTGTGTGAAAAGCCACGAGTCGGCTACGATTCCTCCGTTTCCTGATTGGGGATACGGATGGGACGCTTCGTTGAAGGCGCGGACAGATCCCAGCTGACGCTCTTGCCGGAATGCCTGGAGGATTGGGTAAGCGAGGACAACGCGGTCCATGTGATCGATGCGTTCGTCGAGACGCTCGACCTGCATGGAATGGGGTTTGAGCGCGTGATCGCGAAGGAGACGGGCGGGCCCTCCTATCATCCGGCAGTCCTTCTGAAGCTTTACGTCTACGGTTATCTCAATCGGGTGCAATCCTGTCGCCGCCTGGAACGTGAGGCGTGCCGCAATATCGAGGTGATGTGGCTGATCGGCCGCCTGGCTCCCGATCACAAGACAATCGCCGATTTCCGGAAGGACAATGGCGCGGCGATCCGCAAGGTTTGTGCGAAGTTCGTTGCCCTGTGCCAGCAAATGGGCCTGTTGCAGACCCCAAGCGTCGCAATCGACGGCAGCAAGTTCAAGGCGGTGAACAACCGCGACCGCAACTTCACGCATGCCAAGATGGCGAGGCGGATGGCGCAGATCGAGGAAAGCGTCGGTCGATATCTGCGTCA
>NZ_JBVBEF010000124.1:0-18911 GCF_055456055.1 Bradyrhizobium sp. LeoB3 | reverse complement strand
GGAAAATGATGGCGGAGAGAGTGGGAGTCAAACTCCCGATTTCGATTACTCCACTTCGAAAGACTGAAAGCCGCTGAGTAAACGCTCGCCTGCCTCCTGCAAAGGTTTCGAGTTTGAGCCCGGTTCGATTCCAGTCGGGCGATTGTTGAGCACGGACCGTGCCGGCGCAGATCGCTTGCTGTTCTTTGCGAGCTAATGCCGTCCGCATCCTGCTGGTATTTGTGCTGGTATCGGCAGCAATCGCCGACAAAAGTGGTTTCAAATTCAAATGGTTATGGCTCTAGACAATTATCGGCCAGGGAAGATGAACCCAAGCTTCCGTCGATATGGCGCACGCAAGTCTTGCATCGTTATGGCGAGCTTTCATTCAGCCGAGTTGAACTGCATTGCCTGCGGCACGATTTGATGAAGCAGTTATTTTCTAATCAAGCCGAAGCGCGCAAGTATTCGTACGACGCGAAGATGCGATCCGACACGCGAGGGCCAGAAATCGCCCGATCGAACATACCCGCTGTATCCAGGGCCTGGCATCGAGTTTCTATTATTGTTGCCTATCGTAAAGCTGACGGCGCTCGGGATTATCCCGGCATGATCGACCGTCCATGGCATTGCGATGAAAGACTCCGGCGCTCACAAGCACAAAGATTGCGAAATGTGCAACGAACCGGAGTTGACGCTTGCGCTGCGGAACGGCAACGTACCCGACCCACGTCTCATCGAATTCGTGCGTTTACTGGCTCGCCGCGCAGCGCGGCGCTGGTACGAACAAGCTAACAAGGAGCGATTGTCGAAACGCTCCTGACTTTGCCGGAGACCGTTTGATGAAAGTCGCGCTTTACGCCCGCTACTCCAGCGATAACCAGCGCGATGCATCGATCGCGGACCAATTTCGCGTATGCCGTGCCTATGCCGAGAAGCAGGGTTGGCGAGTTGTTGAGGAGTACTCCGACCACGCGATTTCCGGTGCGTCTCTTCTGCGCGCCGGCGTTCAAGCGCTCATTGCCGACGCCCTGCGTGGGCGTTTTCAAGTGGTATTGGCGGAGGCGATGGATCGCCTCTCACGTGATCAGGAAGACATCGCTGGCGTTTTCAAGCGTATGGACTACGCAAACGTGAAGATCGTCACTCTATCTGAGGGCGAGGTCACACATCTGCATGTCGGTCTCAAGGGCACCATGAATGCCCTCTTCCTCAAGGATCTCGCCGACAAGACGCGCCGAGGTCAGCGAGGACGCGTGGCACTCGGCAAATCTGGCGGTGGCAACTCCTACGGCTATGACGTTGTGAAGCAATTCAATGAACACGGCGAGCCGATACGCGGCGATCGCACGATTAATGCTTCGGAAGCCGAGGTAGTGCGCCGGATCTTTCGCGACTATGTCGTAGGCAAGTCAGCGAAACGCATCGCTATGGAGCTAAATAAGGATGGTATTGCGGCGCCCGGCGGTGGCGATTGGGGTTTCAGCACTATCAACGGTAACACCAAGCGCGGCAATGGCATTTTGAACAACGAAATGTACGTCGGCCGGATCGTTTGGAATCGGCAACGATTCGTCAAAGACCCCGAAACTGGCAAGCGTCAGGCACGTCTAAACCCGGCAGCCGAATGGGTCATTCAAGAAGCACCAGAGTTGCGCATCGTGGATGATGCGCTCTGGAGCGCCACAAAGGCACGGCAAGCGGCGATCAAGACCAAGCGCGATGACAACGGCAACGAAGTGCAAAACAGTTTCCGTGACCGTCGCCGCCCAAAATACCTATTCTCTGGTCTGATAAAGTGCGCCTGCTGCCGTGGTGGATACGCCATGATCTCGGCCGATCTTATCGGCTGCTCTACCGCGAGAAATAAGGGAACTTGCGATAATCGAAGAAGTATTCAGCGCGAGCACTTGGAGCTACGTGTGCTGAATGCGCTGCGATACCACCTAATGGACCCCGCTTTGTTTAGGGAGTTCTGCGACGAATTCACGCGCGAGATGAATCGTCTTCGGATGGAGGGCTCGGCATCGATCGAGGCTGCTCGGTCCGAGATCAAACGGATAGATCGCGAACTCGATACCCTGCTGAACTTGATCCTCAAAGGTGGTGTTGCCGATAGGATCAATTCAAAGATGGTTCAGCTTGAGAACCGTAAGGCCGAGCTCGAACAGGTATTGGTTGACGCGGATGAGCCGCCACCGCTGCTGCACCCCGAGATGGCAACTTTCTATCGAGAACAAGTCAGGGCGCTCCATGAGGCGCTGCAGGCTGATACCGAGGCAACCCGGCTAAAAGCCGGGGAGGTCCTGCGTTCTCTCGTGAAGGAGATCGTCCTCACGCCCGGGGACGAGGAACTGAAGATCGACGTCCGAGGCGATCTGGCGGGAATCCTGGCAATTGCCCTCAAAACGAAGACCCCAGCCACTGGGGCTGGGGTTTCGCAATTTGAGATGGTTGCGGGGATAGGATTTGAACCTATGACCTTCAGGTTATGAGCCTGACGAGCTACCGGGCTGCTCCACCCCGCGTTAAACCGGATTTCCGCCTTGCATGGAGAGAGGCCGAACGTGAGGCGGACAACGCTTGGAAGGGCGCCGCTCGATCCGTTCGAAAACTTCCTGAGAAGGCGACCCGGGGCCGAGGGCAACCGGGCGCGAGGCGTATGTATCAATGCTGATCCGCTTTGGAAAGCCCTTAGGCACAGGTTTTTTGAGGTTTGTGACGGCCAGATTGACGGGATTCGTGCGCGAATCGGACGTTTGGAACCTCCCTTGCCGGAAAGGTCGCAAAAGTGGAGCCTTGGACAGAGCCTCGGACAGAGCCTTGGACCAAGAGAAACAGGGGGCGGCCAGGTGAAGCGCAGCGAAACCCGGAGCCTGCCCGCGAAGATTCCCGGGTTACGCTGCGCTTCACCCGGGCTACGGATGATGGCTCAGTTCAGCAAGAACCCGCCGTCGACCG
Organism: Bradyrhizobium sp. LeoB3; assembly: GCF_055456055.1. Lineage (NCBI taxonomy): Bacteria > Pseudomonadati > Pseudomonadota > Alphaproteobacteria > Hyphomicrobiales > Nitrobacteraceae > Bradyrhizobium > Bradyrhizobium sp. LeoB3. The sequence continues at coordinate 15,971 of NZ_JBVBEF010000124.1, read as the reverse complement.
TCACCACAGTGCCGGTCATGTAGCGCGAGGCTTTTGAGGCCAGCAGCAGGATCGCGCCGTCGAGGTCGGATTCGGCCCCGACCCGGCGCTGCGGAATCCGCTTTGTCAGCTTCTCGCCGGCGGGCGTGGCCCAGAAATCGTGGTTCATCTCGGTGTCGATATAGCCGGGCGCCAGCGCGTTGACGCGGATGTTGTTGCCGGCGAGCTCCAGCGCCATCACCTTGGTGGCCTGGATGATGCCGGCCTTCGAGACCGTGTAGGGCGAGAGGAATTTCATCACACCGAAGCCGAGCACGGAAGCGATGTTGACGATGTTGCCCTCCTGCTTGCGCGCGATCATGCGCCGCGCCAGTTCGGTCGCCAGGAAATAGGCGCCCTTGAGATTGGCGTTGATCACGGCGTCCCAATCCGCCTCGGTCTGCTCGGTCGACAATTTCTCGATGGCGATGCCGGCATTGTTGATGAGCACGCTGACCGGGCCGAAGGCGGCTTCCGCTGCGTCCAGCGCTTTGCCGATGCTGGCGATGTCGGTGACGTCCATCTGCACCGCGCTCGCGCGGCCGCCCTTGCCCCTGATCTCCTCCTCCAGGCTCTTCAGCTTGCCGGTCTGCCGCGCCGCCAGGACGACGGCGGCGCCATGCCCGGAAAGGACGCGGGCGAATTGCCGCCCCAGCCCCTGGCTCGCGCCGGTGATCAAGATGGTTTCCTGGCTCACATCGAACAGATCGGACATGGGTACGTTTCCTAGAACCTGATATGCGCGCATTGATACCTACGATTTCGGCCCATGCAACGCCGCAGGACTTATCAGGCCGCGCGGCGTTGGCTAAAGTGGCCAGCGTCGAACATTTTAGAAACCACCTGACATCACGGGAGTGAAACAGTGGATCTTGGGATCAAAGGCCGCCGTGCCATCGTTTGCGCCTCAAGCAAGGGTCTGGGCCGCGCCTGCGCCATCGCGCTTGCCAATGAGGGGGTCCATGTCACCTTGACGGCGCGCGGCGCGGACGCGCTGAAGAAGACCGCCGACGAGATCCGCAAAGCGCATCCCGACGTCACCGTCACCGAGATCGTCGGTGACATCACGACGCCCGCGGGCCGCGAGGCCGTGCTGAAGGTCTGCCCGGAGCCGGACATCCTGATCAACAATGCCGGCGGTCCGCCGCCCGGCGATTTCCGCAACTGGACCCGCGACGACTGGATCAAGGCGATCGACGCCAACATGCTGACCCCGATCGAGCTGATCAAGGCCACCGTCGACGGCATGATGGCACGGAAATTCGGCCGCATCGTCAACATCACCTCCGCCGCGGTGAAGGCGCCGATCGAGATTTTGGGACTTTCCAACGGTGCGCGCGCCGGCCTCACCGGCTTCGTCGCGGGCCTCTCGCGCAAGACCGTCATCAACAACGTTACCATCAATGCGCTGCTGCCGGGGCCGTTCGAGACCGATCGCCTGCTCGGCACTGCGAAACCGGAAGCCGAGAAGCGCGGCATCACGCCCCAGCAAGTGCTGACCGAGCGCGCCAAGCTCAATCCCGCCGGTCGCTTCGGTGATCCCGAAGAGTTCGGCTACGCCTGTGCGTTCCTGTGCGGCGCCAAGGCCGGCTTCATCACCGGCCAGAACATCCTGCTCGACGGCGGCGCCTTCCCGGGCGCGCTGTGAGGATGGGCACGCTGTGAGAGCGGTCTGGTATGAGCGGACGGGACCGGCGGCGGAGGTCCTGACTTTCGGCGAAGTACCGACGCCGGCGGCGGGTGCGGGCGAAGTGCGCATCCGCCTGGAAGCTTCCGGCGTCAATCCCGCCGATGTCGGCCGCCGCGGCGGCAATTATCGAGCGATGGAATATTCGCGCGTGATCCCGAACAGCGATGGTGCGGGGATCATCGATCAGGTCGGCGACGGCGTGAAGCGGTTCAATGTCGGTGACCGGGTCTGGCTGTTCAACGGCCAGCGCAACGGTCGCGCCTTTGGCACCGCCGCGGAATATATCACGCTCGCCGAGCACCTCGTGACGCCGCTGCCGGACAACCTCACCTTCGCGGAAGGCGCCACCCTCGGCATCCCCGGCATGACCGCGTGGTGCTGTCTGTTCGCGGACGGGCCGATCGTGGGCAAGACCGTGCTGGTTACCGGCGGCGCCGGCGCAGTCGGCCACTATGCCGTGCAATTGGCGAAATGGGGCGGCGCCGAGGTGATCGCAACCGTCAGCTCACCGCACAAGGCCGAGCAGGCGCGCCGGGCGGGCGCCGATCTCGTGATCAACTACAAGGAGGAAGACGTCGTTGCGAAGGCCATGGCATTCACCCATCAACGCGGCGTCGATCGCGTGGTCGATGTCGATTTCGGCGGCAATCTCGCTGCTACGCTGAAGCTGATGGCGGTCAATTCCACGATCGCCGTCTACGCCACCAACGGCAATCGCAACCCCGTCGTGCCGATGCGCGAATTGATGGAGAAATGCATCGCCTTGCGCGCGCTGGTGCTGTTTGCGTTACCACTGCCCTTGCTCGCCGCGGCGCAGGCCGACATCACGAAATGGCTCGCGACCGGACCCCGCCTGCACAACATCGCCGGCCAGTTTGCGTTGTCGGAAACGGCGCAGGCTCATCTGGCGGTTGAGAAGGGCGACAAGCTCGGCACCGTTATCGTTGATTGCGCTCGTTGACCGACCGCTCACTCTCGCTGGATGATTCCGCCGAAGTGCGCTCGTCGGTCCAGGGACGATCGAACTGCTCGAGTCCCTCGGCCAACAGATCGCCCAGCATGGGTTCGCCGAGCAGATAGCGCGCGGTGCGTCCGTTATATTGATCGGCGGCCTCTCGCCGCAGATCGTCCCATTCCTCGATCGGGCGATCGCCGCGCCCAAGCCGCATCAGGGCGACGAGGTCGATCTGCTCGTCTTCGGAAAGAGCGCGGATGAAGCCCCTGATTTCCCGCTCGACCGGATCCTGGCCATCATCTTCCAGCACATCGATCATCTCGTCGTCAGTGGCATTCGAGCCGGAATCCGGGTCGGATGCCGCTTCCTTGACATCGAATTCCCGCGCTTTCTCGATCAAAAAACCGACTTTATCGGTCGATATCGACAGTTCGGCCATTGCGCGCTCCCGTTCTCGCGATCCGATAACGCCGGATCATCCGAGATGATCCATTGCGCGGGCAAGCGGAAACCAGCATCTTCGCGATAACAAGCATTTCAATAAGGAAGCCGCCGATGGAGTGGAAAGTAGGCAGGGTCAAGATCACCAAGGTCGTCGAATTGGAGACGGTCGGGCATACCCGTTTCATCCTGCCGCTCGCGACCAACGAGGAAGTCCAGAAGCTGCCATGGCTCATTCCGCATTTCGCCACCGACGAAGGCCGGCTGAAAATGTCGATCCATTCGCTGCTGGTGGAGACGCCGACACGACGGATCATCGTCGACACCGGGCTCGGCAACGACAAGCAGGGTCGCAACGTGCCGAGCTGGAACAACCGCAAGCATCCCTTCCTGGAGACGTTAACCGCGGCGGGCTTTCCCCCCGATAGCATCGACACCGTGCTGTGCACGCACCTGCATGTCGACCATGTCGGCTGGAACACGAAGCTCGTCGACGGCCAATGGGTGCCGACCTTTCCCAAGGCCCGCTACGTATTCGGCCAGACCGAATTCGAGCATTGGCGCGAGCACGGCAAATCGCCTGACCACATCGCGGTGTTCACCGATTCCGTGAAGCCGATCGCGGATGCCGACAGGGCCGACCTCGTGCCCTCCGACCACCGCCTGACGGAGGAGATCACGCTGATCCCGACGCCCGGCCACAGCCCGGGCCATATGAGCATCCACATCCGCTCCGACGGCGAGGAAGGGCTGCTCACCGGCGACGTCGCCCACCATCCCTGCCAGATGGCCCATCCGGACTGGTCCTCGACGGCGGATTCGGACCATAAGCAATCGGCGGCGACGCGGCGCGAATTGTTCTCCCGCTTTGCCGATACGCCGACGCTGGTGATCGGCGGCCATTTCACCGCCGGTCACATCAAGCGCGAGGGGGAGGCCTTCAAGTTCATGGCGCTGGACAATTAGTAAGGGTCGGCAAAGCGGCTTGTCCGCCGTAGCGTGCCCACCATTGCGAGCGATGCGTTTGATGGTAAGTGCGCCTTTGCCCACCCCACCTACCCGCCCCGCGCTTTCGGCAGTTGAATTTCGCCCCGCGCTGCTCCATGAAGCGTCCTAAGTCCGTGAATTCCAAAAACCCTGTAGGGAGTGATCAAAAATGAAGCTTGTTCGTTACGGCGCGAAGGGTGAGGAAAAGCCCGGCCTGATCGATAAATCCGGCCAGTTGCGCGACCTGTCGGCGCATCTGAAGGACCTCACCGGCGAGGCTTATTCGCCGGAATCCCTGGCCAAGCTGGCCGCGCTCGATCCGTCCAAGCTGCCTGCTGTTCCCGGCAACCCGCGCTTCGGCGCGCCGGTCACCGGAATCTCGAAATTCGTCGCCATCGGGCTGAACTACACCGACCATGCCAAGGAAACCGGCAATCCCATTCCGTCCGAGCCGATCTTCTTCCTGAAAGCCAACACCGCCCTCTCCGGCCCGAACGACGCCGTGGAGAAGCCGCGCGGCTCGACCAAGCTCGATTGGGAAGTGGAGATCGCCGCTATCATCAGCACCCGCGCCAAATATGTCTCCGAGGCCGACGCGCTCAACCATGTCGCCGGCTATTGCGTCTGCAATGACGTGTCGGAGCGCAATTTCCAGATCGAGCGTCTGGGACAGTGGACCAAGGGCAAGTCGCACGACACCTTCGGCCCGCTCGGCCCCTGGCTCGTCACCAAGGACGAGGTTCCGAACGTGCAGAGCCTCTCGATGTGGCTCGACGTCAACGGCCAACGCCGCCAGACCGGTTCGACCTCGACCATGATCTTCTCGATGGCCAAGTGCATCTCCTACGTCTCGCAGTTCATGACGCTGTTGCCCGGCGACATCGTCACGACCGGCACCCCGCCCGGCGTCGGCACCGGCATGAAGCCGCCGCAGTACCTCAATGTCGGCGACGTCGTGACGCTGGGCATCGAGAGCCTGGGCGAGCAGCGCCAGGAGATTGTCGCGGCGTAATGCGGCGCTTCACCGGTGGGCGCTAGCTCGTCATGGCCGGGCTTGTCCCGGCCATCCACGCTTGTCGCTTCGAGGACGTGGATGCCCGGGACAAGCCCGGGCATGACGGCGAAACAGAACTCCCGAGGGAATTCACCCAGATGAAGCTTAGCTTCTCGCCCGCCTCGCCATTTGCCCGCAAAGTGCGCATTGCTGCGATCGAGACCGGGCTGATCGACAAGATCGAACTGGTGCCCACCACGGTCGCGCCAGGCACCGCGAACGATGCCTACACGCGCGACATCAACCCGCTGAAGAAACTGCCGGTCCTGATCCTCGATGACGGCGACGTCATCCTCGATTCCTACGTCATCGTCGAATATCTCGACGATCTCGCCGGCGGCGGCAAATTGATTCCGGCCTCCGGACCGGCGCGTTGGAAGGCGAAAACCGACCACTCGCTGCTGCAGGGCATGCTCGATTCCATGCTGTTGTGCCGGTACGAGAAGATGGTGCGGCCGCAGGGCTTGCAGTGGCAGGCCTGGTATGACGACCACTGGAACCGGGCCTGGGCCGGCATGGCGCGGTTCGAGCAGCGGGAGGATGTGCTTTCCGGGCCGTTCAACGTTGCGCAGATCGGACTGGTTTGCGTGCTCGGCTATGCCGACCTCCGCTTCTCCGACTGCGGCTGGCGCAAGGCCTATCCGAAGCTTGATACGTTCAACCAGAAGATGCTGGAACGGCCATCAGTCAAGATCTCGGTGCCGCCGCCAGCCTGAAGCGGAGTCTGCCATGAGCCTCATCTTCTCGATCGGCGACCTCACCATCCACCGCATCATCGAGCAGGAGACAGCATTCCTGCCGGCGCTGGACATGCTGCCCGGCCTGACACCGGACATGCTGGCCGAGAACCGGGCCTGGATGCGCGAGGCCAAGGCGCTCGACGATAGCGACGTGCTGCTCTTGTGCTTCCAGTCCTACGTCGTGAAGACGCCGCATCATACCATCCTGATCGATAGCTGTATCGGCAACGACAAGCCGCGCCCGCAGCGGCCGAAATGGAACATGAAGACCGACGACACCTATATGCGCGGCCTCGCCGCGGCCGGGTGCTCGGTCGAAGACATCGACTATGTGATGTGCACGCATCTGCATGTCGACCATGTCGGCTGGAACATGCGACTGGAAAACGGCCGCTGGGTGCCGACGTTCCCAAAAGCGCGCTACGTCTTTGCCAAGGGCGAGTTCGACTACTGGACCGCGCAGAACGAAAAGAGCGAGGTGCCACCCTTCGTCGACAGCGTGCTGCCGATCGTGGAGTCAAAGCGCGAGGCGATCGTGACTGACGATTTCGCCATCGGCGACCATACGCGCATCCTGCCGACCCCCGGCCATACGCCGGGTCACGTCGCCTTCACCCTTGGGCGCGGCAAGGACGACGCCGTGTTCTCCGGCGATCTCATGCACTCGCCGCTGCAGACGCATTATCCGGAACTGTCGGCGAAGTTCGACGTCGACCAGGCGCAGGCGGCGCGGACGCGGCGCAGTTTCCTGGAGCGCTATTGCGATACCGATACGCTCTGCTGCACCGCGCATTTCCCCTCGCCCTCGGTCGGCAAGATCAAGCGGAGCGGCGACGGGTTCGCGTGCGAGGCGGTGTAGCTGTCGGAGGGGAGCTGCGGCTCGGCCGCGTTCTCCTCACCTCTCCCATAGGGAGAGGTCGGCGCGTAGCGCCGGATGAGGGGCTACGCTCTATCGAGGGACCTGAACCCCTCACCCGGATCGCTGACGCGATCCGACCTCTCCCTATGGGAGAGGTGTTCGAGCCCGCGGCACCATCAGAGCTCAATCGAACAAGCTCGGCGTGTGGTTGACGATCGCGCCCTCGATCTCGAGCATCTTCAGCTTCGTCACCACGCCGCCATTCGCCGAGAAGCCGCCGGGCTTGTTGCCGGCCGCGAGCACGCGATGGCAGGGCACGACGATCGGGCAGGGGTTGCGGCCGAGCGCCTGGCCGACGTCGCGCGACAGCTCGACGCCGCCAAGCTGCTTGGCGATCTCGCCATAGGTCATGGTCTTGCCCGGAGGGATCCTGCGCGCGATATCGTAGACGCCGCGGTTGAACTCCGGCACGCCGTCGAGATCGAGCACGACCTCGGCAAGGTCGTTCGGCTTGCCCGCGAGCAGTTCGATCATGGCTTCGATCGCGCGTCTCACTTCCACTGGCGGTGCGGCTTCCGTCACCTCGCCGCCCCGCTGCCGGATGCGTTTGCGGGTGTTTTCCTCGCTGCCCATCGGCAGTTGCACGCCGGTGATACCGTATTCGCCCCACATTACGCCGCAGGCACCGATCACGGTGTCGAAGATCGCAAAATGCTGGTCGGTCATGGCTTGCTCCATATCCGCGGATTCGACATGTCGAGCTTTCTCCTTGCAATGGAATCTAGGCTTGGAGAATGTTGCTATCCACCCGAATCCTGCGGGAACTTGCGAGCATCCCCATGCAAACCCTTCGCGTCAACGGATACGACATGGCCTATCTCGAGGTGGGCGAAGGGCCGCCATTGGTGTGCGTGCACGGCTCGCTCTGCGATTTCCGCATCTGGTCGGCGACGCTGGGACTTCTGTCGCGCAAGCACCGCGTGATCACGGTCAGCCTCCGGCACTTCTTCCCCGACCGCTGGAATGGCGTCGGCGACACCTATTCGATCGCCCAGCACGTCGAAGACGTCATCGCCTTCATCGAGCAGATCGAACCGAAACCGGTCGGCCTGATGGGCCACTCGCGCGGCGGACACGTCTCCTTCCGCGTCGCGCAGCGGCGGCCTGATCTGCTGCGCAAATTGATCCTGGCCGAGCCCGGCGGCGAGCTGGATGAGACGCTCGATCCCGACTTCAAGCCGGGCCCCTCCCCGCTGGCAGCGCGGATCGCCGCCTCCGCCGAAATCATCGCCAAGGGCGACATCGATGGCGGGCTGCAGATCTTCATCGACGCGCTGGAAGGCCCCGGCGCCTGGAAGCGGCTGCCGGCGGCGGTGAAAGAGCCGTTGCGCGACAACGCGACGACGCTGATCGGCCAGACTCGCGACAAGCGGCCGCCGTTCTCGAAGGCGGACGCCGAAGCGATCAGGACACCGACACTGTTCATCGGCGGCGCCAACACCAGAGGCGCACTGCCGAAGGTACTGCACACGCTGGCGGCCAATGTGAAGGATTCGCGCACCGAGATCATCCCGGGCACGACGCATCCGATGTTCGAGCAGGCCCCGCAGCGCTACTGCGAGATCGTGCTGGATTTTCTGGCGGGATGACGTCGGTCATATCAGCCGCATCACTTGTGATCGAGATACCATGAGCCATCCCAGGCATCGGCGGGCGGATTTGTCTTGAAGCCTTCGATGCGGTTGACAAAGGTCATGGATGGTCCGTCGGCGGGAACCGCTTCAAGTGCCTCCTTGAAGGCCGCAAGCGCCTCGTCCCAACGTTGGGCGCGATAAGCGGCCAGTCCCTCGGAGTATCGCTTCAACAATGCCGATTGTGCCGGGCTGAGCTCGCCCTTGCGCCCGATGATCTCGAACACCGTCACCGGCCGCGTCTGGCCAACGACGACCAGCCGATCGACCTCGCGAAACTCGATCGCATCGGCGGCCGCTTTCACGGTCGCTTCGGAAACCAGGGCATGGCTGCCGTATATCTTGTTCACGCCCTCCAGGCGCGAGGCAAGGTTCACCGCGTCCCCCATGACGGTGTAGCTCATCATGAATTCCGAGCCGATGCTTCCCACCAGCACCTCGCCGGTCGCAACGCCGATGCGAACGTCGCACTCGCTCGGTACCGACCGCACACCGAGCAGCTCGGGCAATTCCGTCCGCAATGCCGTACCACGATCGGCCATGTCGACGGCGGCAAGGCAGGCAAGCCGCGCTTGTTCGGCATCCTCGTTGAATGGCGGGCCCCAATAGGCCATGATCGCATCTCCGATATATTTGTCGATGATCCCATGATGGCTGCGGATCGGGCCCGACATGGTCGAGAGGTAGTGATTCATCACCTTGACCAATCCCTGCGGTGTCATTCCTTCGCTGAGGCTGGTGAAGCCCTTCATGTCGCAGAACAGCACGGTCATGATGCGGCGCTGACCGTCGGTCGCGGTCAATGATTGTCTCTCAATCAGCCCCTCCACGACTCGCGGATCGATGTATCTGCCGAAGGTCTCACGCATCCGCTCCTTGTGGCGCAATTGCTCCACCATCTTGTTGAACGCCGTTGTCAGTTGGCCGATCTCGTCTCGCGTCGTGACGTCGATCGAGCCATCGAGCCGACCGGCTTCGACGGCGCGGGTGCCCTCCAGCAAGCGCCTGACCGGCCGCGTGATGCCGGTGCTTACGAAGAACGAGAACAGCAGGCCCAGTATCGCGGCGAGTGCTGTCAGAATGACCGAGATCAAGATCGAGCTCTGCTGATCTCTCATCGTCACCGCGGCGTCCGCGCGCACCTGCGCCAGCATCTCCCCGCGGACCTCGTCCACTCTCTGGTTGAGTTCATTGCGCAGGGCTTCGGTGCGAGCAAGGCTGGCATTGACTTCGGCAAGATTGCCGGCTTCGAGCAGCGGCAGCAGCCGTTTGTGCTCCTCACCCAGATAGCGGCGGAGGTCGTTATTCAGCGTCTCAATTCGATCGTCGATCCGGCCCAGCCTCGCGTTGTCGGATTCGGTGGAAAGATCCGCGATGATCGCGTTGATGAGGCCACGCGCGGTCTTCGCTTCCTGATCGACTTGCAGACCCTTGGCCTCGTAAACTTTCTGCTGCTCGGCCATGGCGGCCTGGTCCGGCGGTGAATGCATGCCTGCGATCACCATCCTGCGGAGCGCCAATGCCTGCTCCAGCGAACGGACGTTCATCCGCGCCAGATGACCGTAAGCTTCGACATATTTCGTCGTCAGCTCATCGAGCTGGTGGGCGATCCTCCTTGCCATCACCGTCGACAACACCGAGATGATGGCCATCAGCACGATGAGGCCCATGGCGATGCCAAGGATTCGGTTTCTGATTGTCGGTTGCAGCATGAACCGGCGCTCTGACATGACAGGCGGAATCTTCGAAGCAAGAACGGGATGACACGAGAATGGGAAGCACGGCCGATCGAGACCTCGCCAATCAAGACGTCCGATCGGCATCGAGCAAATTTAGCACAGTTCCAGAGACCCGATTGAGTGTCGTTTTCAGCGCCACCGAGACTGGCAGGCTTTTTCTGCGCGGACTCCAAGTCCTCAATAGTGAATTCGGGACAAGACGAAGCCGCCGCTGAGGAGGCTTTCGGAAAAGCTCCTCACGGGCTCCCTATGCATAGTGCCGACATAGGGCTGCTGTCGCTCGACCGGGGCAGGTCGGCCAGGTTTCACCTTGACCGGACCTCGGACCGGGGTTAGCTTCACCGAATACGGAATTCCGTATTCCGAAGGAAACGCCCGGCATGCTCCCGCTCGAGCCGCTACCCAACCTGATCGACCAGGTCTATGCGCGGATCCTGGAGGCGATCATTGACCGTACGCTGCCGCCGGGGCAGCGGATCACCCAGAACGAGCTTGCCGAGAAGCTTGGCGTGTCGCGCCAGCCGGTGTCCCACGCGCTGCATCTGCTGCACCGCCAGGGATTGGTCGCCGAAAGCGGCCGCCGCGGCTTCGAGGTGACCCAGCTTGATCCGCAGCGCATCCGCCAGCTCTACGAAGTCCGCGGCGCGATCGACGCGCTGGCGGCACAGCTTGCCGCCGGGCACAGCAGGACCGATGCCTCCGGCCGCGAGCGGCTGAACGCGGCGCTGACGGCCGGACGCGCGATCGATGCGAAGACGCCCCTCGCCGAACTGATCGCGCGCGATGTCGACTTCCACAGCGCGATCTATCTGCTGTCAGGCAATCCCGCGATCGAGGAGATGATCGCGCCGCAATGGGCGCATATGCGCCGCTCGATGGCGACCGTGCTCGCCGAGCTCGATTATCGCGAAAGCGCCTGGGCCGAGCATGAGCAGATCGCCGCGCATATCTTCGCCGGCAATGGCAAGGCGGCCGAGGCCGCGGCGTCAGCGCATGCGCAGACGGCAGGACGGATGACGGAGGAGAGATTGAGGGTAGCGACCATCGCTGCGTGACGCTCCGTCAAGGCCGGCCATGGCGACTGAGAGATCAACGATAAACCAAAAGGAGGAAACACCATGAAACTGACGCCAGAGCAGATCGAATTCTTCAACCGCGAGGGCTGGCTGTTCCTGCCCGAATTGTTCAGCCAGGAAGAGGTGGATTTCCTCGCCCGCGAGGCGGTGAGTATCTACGACGCCAACCGCCCCGAGGTGTGGCGCGAGAAGAGCGGTGCGCCGCGCACCGCCTTTGCCGCGCATCTCTACAACGAGGCCTTCGGCGCCCTCGGCGCACATCCGCGCATGATCGAGCCGATCGAGCAGATCTTCGGCGAGAAGGTCTACATGCATCAGTTCAAGATCAACGCGAAGGCGGCCTTCACCGGCGATGTCTGGCAGTGGCACCAGGATTACGGCACCTGGAAGCGCGACGACGGCATGCCGGAGCCGCGCGCGATGAACATCGCGATCTTCCTCGACGAGGTGATGCCGATCAATGGCCCCTTGATGCTGGTGCCGAAGAGCCACCATGCCGGCGACCTCAAGGCCGCTCATGACCTTCAGACCACCTCCTATCCGCTGTGGACGCTGGACGAGGAGACCGTGACGCGCCTGGTGAAGGATGGCGGCATCGTCGCGCCGACCGGCAAGGCGGGCGGCATGCTGATGTTCCACGGCAATCTGGTGCATGGATCGAGCGGCAACATCACACCCTATCCGCGCAAGATCGTGTACCTGACACTGAACGCGGTCTCGAACTACATCCGCACGCCGACGCGGCCGGAATACATCGCCCATCGCGATTTCACGCCGATCCAGACGGTCGCCGACGACGCGCTGGTCCGGCTGGCGCGTGCGCCGCGGCAGGCGGCGGAGTAGTCTTCCTGTCATTCCGGGACGCGCGAAGCGCGGGCCCGGAATCCATTTCTCCGCGCGCGCATGCGGCCCGATGGATTCCGGGCTCGACGCTTCGCGTCGCCCCGGAATGACCAAGCCAATCATCATCGGATATCCCGCCATGAACCTCCACCACCTCCTCAAAGCCCGCGCCGCCGCCGGCAAGCCGGTTCGCGTGGCGCTGATCGGCGCCGGAAAATTCGGCTCAATGTTCTTGTCACAGGTGCCGCACACGCCGGGATTGGAGGTGCCGATCGTTGTCGATCTCGACCGCGACCGCGCGCGCGAGGCGTGCCGCACCGTCGGCTGGGATGAGGATCGGATCAAGGCCACGACGTTCACCGATGACGGCGCGCGGGCGATTGCCGGCGGCGCGATGGATGTGGTGGTGGAGGCAACCGGCAATCCGGCGGTCGGCATCAGACACGCGCGCGCGGCGATCGCGGCCGGCAAGCACATCGTCATGGTCAACGTCGAGGCCGACGTGCTGGCGGGCCCGCTGCTCGCGGAGGAGGCCCGCAAGGCCGGGGTGGTCTATTCGCTCGCTTACGGCGACCAGCCGGCACTGACGGCGGAAATGGTCGATTGGGCACGCGCCACCGGTTTTCGTGTCGTTGCCGCCGGCAAGGGCACGAAGTATCTGCCTGTTTATCACGACGTGACGCCCGAAGGCGTTTGGAGCCACTACGGCCTCACCGCCGGCGAGGCGCAATCCGCCGGCATGAATCCGCAGATGTTCAACTCCTTCCTCGACGGCACCAAGTCCGCGATCGAGATGGCGGCGATTGCTAACGCTACCGGCCTCGACGTGCCCTCCGATGGCCTTTTGTTTCCGCCCTGCGGCGTCGACGATCTCCCGCATATTTTGCGGCCGCGCGAGAAAGGTGGCGTGCTGGAGAAGTCGGGCGTGGTGGAGGTGGTGTCGTCGATCGAGCGCGACGGCCGTCCGGCCTTCCGCGACCTGCGCTGGGGCGTCTATGTCGTGCTGGAAGCGCCGAACGATTATGCCGCCGATTGCTTCAAGCAATACGGGCTGAAGACGGACGCCTCCGGCCGCTATGCGGCGATGTACAAGCCCTATCATCTGATCGGATTGGAGCTGAACATCTCGGTCCTGTCGGCAGCATTACGCAATGAGCCGACCGGCCAGCCGCACGGCTTTCGCGGCGATGTCGCCGCCGTCGCCAAGCGCGATCTGCGTGCGGGCGAGGAGCTCGATGGCGAAGGCGGCTACACGGTGTGGGGCAAGCTGATGCCGGCACACGCAAGCCTTGCCGCCGGCGCATTGCCGATCGGGCTCGCCCATCGCGTGAAGCTGAAGAACAATATCGCGCATGGCGCGGTGGTGCGCTGGAGCGATGTCGAGATCGACGCGAATAACGAGACGATCAAGACGCGCAAGGCGATGGAAGCGGCGTTCGGCGGGACGAAGGCAAGCGCCGAGCGCGTGCGCGCCTGACAATTGAGCGCGCGCTTCGCAACTGCGATAGAGCATTGCGCTTGATTATCGCTGGGCGAACGGTCATGCTCGCTGACGGAACCGGAAATTTCGGAATTCCGCTAACAAGAGCCTGTTGAAGGCCTGCGAACCCAATCACCACAATCCAGCGTCGGTCACCGACGAAGCCAAAAACGACACTCAAGATCGTTGTCCCTCGTCGAGGTATCGACACCAGCAGAGGGGAAACGCAATGAAACGTCGTGAGTTCTTGAAGGCAGGCGGCATCTCGCTCGCCGCGAGCGCCATTGCTGCGCCCGCGGTTGCGCAATCGATGCCGGAAGTGAAATGGCGCCTCGCGGCGAGTTGGCCGAAGGCGCTCGATACGCTCTATGGCGGCTGCGAATTTTTCTGCAGGCGGGTCGCCGAGATCACCGACAACAGATTCCAGATCCAGCCGTTCGCGGCCGGTGAAATCGTGCCCGGCCTGCAGGTGCTCGATGCCGTGTCGAACGGCACGGTCGAGATCGGCAACACCGCGCTCTATTACTACTGGGGCAAGAACCCGGCCTTCACGTTCGGCACGTCGCTGCCGTTCGGCCTCAACACGCGCCAGCACATCTCCTGGCTGCAATGGGGCGGCGGACAGGACCTGCTCAACGATCTCCTCAAGGAATATGGCTGCACCAGCGTCCCGACCGGCTCGACAGGCGCGCAGATGGGCGGCTGGTTCCGCAAGGAGATCAAGTCCACGGCAGACCTTCAGGGCCTCAAATTCCGCGTCGGCGGCTTTGCCGGCACCATCATCGCCAAGGTCGGCGGCGTGCCGCAGCAGATCGCGGGCGGAGACATCTATCCGGCGCTTGAGAAGGGCACTATCGACGCTGCTGAATGGGTCGGCCCCTATGACGACGAGAAGCTCGGCTTCGTGAAGGTCGCGAAGTTCTATTATTACCCCGGCTGGTGGGAAGGCACCGGCCAGGGCCACAACGTCATGAATCTCGACAAGTGGAACAACCTGCCGAAGCATTATCAGGCCGCGGTCCAGGCCGCTTCCGAAGACGCCTTCACCTGGGTCACCGGCAAATATGACGCCGTCAATCCACCGGCGCTCAAACGGCTGATCGTCGCCGGCGCGCAGCTCCGCCCCTTCCCGCAGGAAGTGCTGGAGAGCTGCTACAACGCCGCGAACGAGATCTATGCCGATCTCGCCAAGACCAACCCGCACTTCAAGAAGATGTATGCAAGCCTTTCGGCCTACCGCAACGAGTCGCTGGCCTGGATGCAGGTCGCCGAATTGAGCTTCGACAGCTTCATGATGCGGATGCGGACGCGGACGTAAGTGAGCGAGCGGCAAGAAACGACGAAAGCCCCGGAGACGCTCCGGGGCTCTGTCATTCCGGGGCGCGCGGAGCGCGAGCCCGGAATCCATCCAACCGCATAGCGCGTGGCGAAATGGATTCCGGGCTCGCGACTTCGTCGCGCCCCGGAATGACGGGCGCGACGAACGCCGCTTATCGCGGCAAGCACCGTCACTCCTGGTCGCTAGCCCCGAGAACCTCGGCAAGCTTGTCGTAGTATTTCGTCACAAGATCGATATTGCCCTTGTTCTCGACTGCAGGCTGCGGCGACTTCAGGGCCTCGTTAAGGTCGGCCAGCGCTTCCTTCTTGTCCTTTGCCGACATTTTCTTGTCGGCCTGGACCTGCGCGATCTGCGCCTTGATGACGGCTTCGGGGCCGACATATTTCTTGGTCTGCGGATCGAAGCCGCCGAGCACCAGGCTGATATTGTCGACGACGGTATTGTACTCGTCGTAGCTCGAAAAGCCGTGCTTCTTGGCGATGCCATCGAGCTGTGCGGTGATCTTCGGATCGGGCTTCGCGTCATCGGGAAGCTTGGACGTGATCGGATCCATTTCCTTTGTGGCGGCAAGCGCGTTTTCGATCTGCTTATCAGTCAGCGCGATCTGCTTGAGCTGCGGCTCCTGCTGCGCCGGAGCGGCTTGTGCCGGCGGCTGCTTGGCCGACGGCGCCGTCTGCTGCTTGGCCTGTGCCAGCACGTCGGTTGTGGATAACGTCGCGATCGGAAGCGCGAGGCAGGCTGCACTCAGCGCAACAAAGGCAGGGCGGAAGATCTCACGCATGGCAGTCTCCTCGTTTCTTGGGGGCTCGTTCGAGTTATTGGCCGGCAGAAGGTAGGGAACCAAGGGGTACGGAAATCGGCATGAACCCCGAATGAACTCGCGGACGGCACGCTAAGTGCGAATCGTGGCTGAAATGATCACGCACCGTTCATAGCTCCGTGATTGGACGGCCGAACTGAAGGTCCGACATCGTTAGCGCAAAAACAAAAACGCCGCCTCCGGAGGGAGGCGGCGTCTTGTTTTGATCGTGACACGTAAAGAGGAAATTCCATTGTCCT